>DAOVDX010000081.1 GCA_030669345.1 Methyloceanibacter sp.
GGCGAAATCTTGTTGCCGGCGACCGGACCCGACGGCTTAGCCAGCGATCCGATCGGAGATATCTTAGCGGCCGATCCAGCCACGGGAGAATTCGACCCCACGGCGGAGGAGCTCGACGCCGAAGCCGCTGAAGTCGTGGAGTCGGCGCCACGCCGTCGCCGTCGTCCGCGCAAAAAGCCCGACGATTGGAAAAAGGGCTACAGTATTTTTGGCGGCGGCTAGGACGCGTCGCCCCGCATATTTCCCAGCACGTAATGACGGATGGCTGCTGAGAGGCTTGCCGCGTTCCCGTCCGCGTCGCTGCGAGTCTTATCGATCTCGCTCACCAATGCGGCGATAGACCTGCCTTGCGTCTTGGCGATGTCGGCAAGCGCTGCCCAGAATGGCTCCTCCAGGGACACGCTCGTGCGGTGCCCGGCGATGGTGAGCGAACGCTTGTTGGGTGCCGTGGTCATGAGCGAGCGCGAGTCTTATCGCTACTTCTTGGGTGCGACCATGTCTTCGGGTCGCACGAGGCGATCGAAGTCTTCTTCGCTCACATGGCCAAGCCGCGCGGCCTCCTCGCGCAAGGTGGCGCCGCGCTTATGAGCGCCCTTGGCGATCTCGCTCGCCTTGTCGTAGCCGATATGGGGGGCCAGCGCGGTCACGAGCATCAGCGAGCGCTCCATATGCTCCTTGATGCGTTCGCGATTGGCTTTGATACCAACAACGCATTTATCGGTGAAGTTCTTGGCGGAATCCCCAAGCAGCCGGATCGATTGCAGCAGGGCATAAGCCAGCACCGGCTTGAACACGTTGAGCTCAAGATGCCCCTGGCTTCCGGCGAAGGCGACGGTGGTTTGGTTTCCCATCACCTGCGCGCAGACCATGGTCACCGCCTCGCATTGGGTCGGGTTGACTTTGCCCGGCATGATCGACGATCCAGGCTCGTTCTCTGGCAGCAGAATCTCTCCTAAGCCGGAACGGGGTCCGGAACCGAGCAGCCGGAAGTCGTTGGCGATCTTGAACATCGCCGTGGCTACCGTCGACAGGGCGCCATGGGTGAACACGAAGGCATCGTTGGAGGCGAGGGCCTCGAATTTGTTCTCGGCGCTCACGAAAGGCAGCTTCGTCATCGCGGCGATCTTGGCGGCGAAGGCCTCGGCGAACAGGGGACTCGTGTTGAGGCCGGTGCCCACTGCCGTGCCGCCTTGCGCCAATTCATAGAGCCCATGAAGTGTGAGTTTTAGCCGCTCGATGCCGTGGTCGATCTGCTTCGCGTAGCCACCGAATTCCTGGCCCAAAGTGAGCGGCGTGGCGTCTTGCATATGCGTGCGTCCGATCTTGAGCACGTCCTGGAACGCCTCGGCCTTGTCCTTCAGCGCCTGATAAAGATGGGCCAGCGCTGGATTGAGCCGATAGGCGATCTCCTCGGCGGCCGCGATATGCATGGCCGTGGGGAAGGTGTCGTTGGAGGACTGGCCAAGATTGACGTGATCGTTCGGGTGGACAGGCTCTTTGCTGCCTAGTGTCCCGCCAAGAATTTCGCTGGCGCGATTGGCGATCACCTCGTTGAGGTTCATGTTGGTCTGGGTGCCGGAGCCGGTCTGCCAAACCAGCAGAGGGAAATGACCGTCGAGCTTGCCGTCGATGATTTCGTCAGCCGCTGTACCGATTGCGTCGGCTAAGGTCTTGTCGAGGCGCCCGAGCTCGCAATTGGTTTGCGCGGCGGCCTTCTTGACCATGGCCATGGCGCGGATCAACGGCTTTGGCATCTGCTCGTCGCCAATCCTAAAATTTTGCCGCGAGCGCTCGGTCTGCGCACCCCAATAGCGGTCGCCCGGAACTTTGATCTGTCCGAACGCATCCGTTTCGGTGCGGGTTGACGCGGAAGGCTTCGAGCCATCGGCTACAGGCATGTTTTCATTTCCCTTTTTGGCGGCTTTGATGTCCATCCGGCCCAGTTCCTCCGAGGACGCAGCCGAATGGCTATCGGGTGTTTTGCGGCTAGGCTATAACATCGCGCACGAGGGTGGGAGACCCGGGCTCGTACCGATTTTTTTGTGGCCTTCTAACGAGGGGCGCTCCAGAAGCTTCCGGCGGCCTTGCCGGGGCCGGGAGCGAGGAAGGCGAGTTGACGGAAACTTCAACGCATATTGGCCTGCCAGCGCCGCGCGGAGCCGGGTCCATCGCCTTGGCCCGCCTCGCAGCCGTGCTCGTCTGCGTCATTGGCGAGATCGTGCTGGCCTTATGGCTGGATATCATTCCAGGGCTGGAGCAGGCGCTTCCCGGTCTTGCCGGGATGACGCCAAATGTCGTTCTTGGCGTCATCGTCGCTGGCCTTGGGCTCTTATGCTTCACGTTCAGGCGGCTTCGGCTGCTGGCACGGCTTGTCGGGTTGGTCCTTGTTGCCGGCGGGCTAGTTGTTTTGGGCCAAGGCACGCTCGGCATCGATCTCGGTCTCGATCAGAACTTGCTGCCGGCTGACGTCGTTCCGCCAGACGCTGCCGGTCAGTCCGCGCACGAGACCCCCGGCGTCACAGTGTCGCTCATTCTATTTGGCCTGGCGCTCGTCTTCGCCAAGCGCGGCAAGCTGCTATCTGGCTTTAGCCAGATCGTTGCCCTGCTCATGCTGGCACAGGTCTTGATCGTTCTCGCGGGCTACGCCTATGGCGTGGCCTCCGACTACTCGGCATTCCCGTTCACCTCCATGTCGGTCTATGGCGCGTTAAGCGTATTTCTTCTGGCCACTGGGCTGCTTGCCGCGTCCCCGGAGCAGGGCGTTGCCGCCGCGATCATCGAGCGTTCTCCAGCGGGAGAGATGCTGCGCCGGCTTCTGCCCGGCATCCTCGTACTGCCCCTCGTAATTGGCTGGTTCGCACGCCGAGCCGAGATGCAGGGCCTCTACGATAGTGCGGCGACGCTCGCTATCTTCGCCGTGGTGAACATCGTGGTTCTCGCCGTGTTTGCCTGGGCAACGATCGGGGCTGTCAGGCGCGCCGACTACGAACGCAGTTCAGCGCTAATGGAGTTGCGCGGCCAGCGCGAATGGCTGAGCACGACGGTCGGCAGTATCGGTGAGGGTGTGATTGCCACCGACCCCAGTGGCAGCGTGCTGCTTCTCAACAAGGTCGCCGAGCAGTTGACCGGCTGGCCCGCTGCGGAGGCGAGGGGGCGCCCGATTTGGGAAGTGTTCCGTGTCATCGATGAGGCCACCCACAAGCCCGTTGACGACCCGGCGCTAAAGGCGCTGCGCGAACGCGTGGTGACTCGGTTGGAATCCGGCGCGCTTCTCATCACCCGCGACCACAAGGAGCTGCCTGTCGAGCATAGTGGCTCTCCCATTATCGGCCATGACGGCTCGCTGGCCGGTGCCGTGCTCGTGTTCCGCGATATCACCGAGCGTCGGCGGACCGCGCAGCGTCAGACCATGCTGGTGGGCGAGCTCAACCACCGGGTTAAGAACGCGCTCGCTATCGTCCAATCACTGGTGCAGGCAAACCTGCGGCAAGCGACCAGCAAGTCGGCCCAGGCCATGGCCCAGACGCTCGCCGAACGGCTTCAAGCCTTGCACCGGGCGCATGATCTGCTGCTTGAGTCCCAATGGTCGGGCGCCAGCCTAAAAGCCATGGTCCAACGTGAGCTTGAGCCTTATCGCCGCGAGGGCGGCCCGAAAATCATGATCAAGGGGCGCGACGTGCTCTTGCCGCCCCAATGCACGTCGATCCTCGCCATGACGCTACACGAGCTTGCCACCAACGCGGTGAAATATGGGGCGCTGTCTCAGAACGACGGTCAGCTCGGGGTGAGTTGGAAGACGGCGCGTGGCAATCGGCTGCTTCTCGCCTGGGAGGAAAGGGGCGCTCCGTCTGTGCCTCAAAAGCGCAAGAGCGGTTTTGGCATGCAGCTCATCGACCAGGGCATCCGCCATAATCTCGGTGGCGAGACCAAGGTCGATTTCAGGCCCGCCGGCCTCTATGTCGAGTTGAACGTGCCGCTCACGCCATCCAATGAGCCGAGCATGACGCGCACGCCCAAGCCGGGGGCTTAGACGGCCAATCAGAAAACGCAGGGGCTCTATTTCTTGCGGAAGTTGTCGAGCTGCACGATTTCGGCCGGCGCTCGGGAGTTATCCACCTCCTCGATGCTCGGCACGTCGACTGTCTCTTCCGGATCGGCATCCGGCGCGGGGCGCGTATCTTCCTGATGCTGGGCGACGAGATCGGGGAGGGCCGACGCCATATGCTGTCGCGCGCTGTCGTTGGCGGCGCCCGGCTTGCCAAACTGCAGGCCAAACTGAGCCGATGGGTCGTAGAACGCCTTCACCGCGCTGAACGGCACCACAAGCCGCTCCGGCACGTTGGAGAAGGAGAGCTTCACCTCGAAACGTTCGTCCGTCACCAGCAGATCCCAGAACTGGTATTGCAGGACGATCGTCATCTCTTCTTGATATTGCTCTTTGAGGCGCTTCGATATCGAGACACCCTCAGCGTCCACATCGAATGCGATGTAGAGATGGTGCTCCCCAGGCAGCCCATGCTGCTGAATATGCGTCAGCACTTCACGGACGACGCCGCGTAAGGCGTCCTGCGTGAGAAGGTCGTATCTAATCTCTTCTTCCATGGAAGGCGTCGCTCCCATCCCGCGACGTGGGGCATTTACCCCGTCAAAGTGGAGGGCTTCTGTTGCCCGGTGCCCTCCGAAACCGCGCCTAACCCCTGCGAGGGGGAGAGGACTTTATCTTTAGGCCATCGCGCTGACTACGCAGCGAGACGAGCCTCCGCATAGTTGTTATCATTTGCAACTATATGGTTGGCCCGATAACGGCGGATACCATGCCGGGCAAAAGTTCGACCTTTACACCCTCGTCGATCCTATTTCGCCCCCGCCACGTTTCAGTCAAACCGCAATTCGTCGAAGTCTGGTTTGTATTCTCAAAGTCGAGTCTGCGACCAACTGAAACCTGGTGGAGGCGCCGGGTACCGCCCCCGGGTCCGAGAAGCTTATTACGTCGACCGTTTATCGCCATAGCTGGCTTGCGCCAGCAGACTCAATATAGGCCCGCAGGGCGGCAAAAAAAAGATCGATGATTGGATAACCCCCAGCCGAAGACTTGCCTCAGTTGAGGTGAAAGGAAGTGGTCGGACTGAGCGGCCGGCTTAGTCGCGCTTCAACTTGATGATGCGGCCCGTTCTAGCGTCCACCTTCATCTCGATTTCGTGGCCTGAGGCGTCTTCGCCCTCGACCTTCCAGACGCCCCTGCGTCGGTGAAGCTCGATCTCCTCGATCTCGACGATGCCCTTGTCGAATGCCATGTCGCGGATCGTCTCAATGCCCACAATGCGGGCGGAGGCGGGCGATGCGGCAAGGCCCGCGGCGAAAAGAACGGGGAGGAGAATTGGCATGACACGCATTGAATGCTCCAATCTCAAGGTCTATCGACAGAGTCGCTAAGTTTGAGTCTCAAAAGTTCAGTCTTGAAGTTGAGCTTTGGCCCTGCTGTTTCAAGGCCTGGATCATAGGGCAAGGCCTGGATCATAGGGAAAGGCCTGGATCATAGGGAAAGACACCCATTGCGCCAATATCTCGATCTCCTCGCCCGCATTCGTGAACGGGGGCTCCGCAAGGAGGACCGCACCGGCACCGGCACGCTAAGCTTGTTCGGCGCGCAGATGCGCTTCGATTTGGCCCAAGGCTTCCCCCTTGCCACCACCAAGAAGTTGCATGTGAAGTCGATCGTCCATGAGCTTCTGTGGTTCCTGCAAGGCTCGACCAATGTGCGGGCCTTGAATGAGCATGGCGTCACCATCTGGGACGAATGGGCCGACGCCAACGGCGAGCTTGGTCCTGTCTATGGCCATCAATGGCGGTCATGGCCGACGGCGGATGGCGAGAGTGTTGATCAGATCGCGGAACTCATCGAGGGGATCAAGCGCGATCCCAATTCACGCCGCCACATCGTCAGCGCCTGGAATGTCGGCGAACTCGACAAGATGGCGCTGCCACCTTGCCACTGCCTGTTTCAATTTTATGTGGGGGACGGGCGGCTCTCTTGTCAGCTCTACCAGCGCTCAGCGGATATGTTTCTCGGCGTGCCGTTCAACATTGCCTCCTACGCGCTGTTGACGGAAATGCTGGCCCAAGTCACGGGGCTTAAGCCCGGCGAATTCGTGCATACATTTGGCGATGTCCATCTCTATCTCAATCATCTCGACCAGGCCGATGAACAGCTTACGCGCGAGCCTCGTGCGCTGCCGCGCTTGGAGATCAATCCGGAAATCACCTCGCTGTTCGATTTCGCTTACGAGGACTTCAAGCTCGTGGACTACGACCCGCATCCGGCGATCCGGGCCAAGGTGGCGGTGTGAGCGCGGACCGGCAGACTTCGGATAAGCCGACCATCGCGCTGGTGGTGGCCATGGGCGAGAACCGCGCCATCGGCAAAGGCGGGAGCTTGCCATGGCATCTGCGTGGCGACATGCGCTTCTTCCGCAAGGTCACCATGGGCAAGCCCATCCTCATGGGACGGCGCACGTTCAACTCTCTGCCGGGCGTGCTCGACGGGCGCCTCAATATTATCCTGACCCGCGATAACGGTTTCACCGCACCGCAAGTCGTGGTGGCTCACAGCCTGGAGGAGGGGCTTGAGGCAGCCCGGGCGGATACCGCGCGCAACGGGACAGACGAGATCATGATCATCGGCGGCGAGGATGTGTTCCGCGAAGTCTTGCCGGAGACTGGCCGCATCTATCTGACCGAGGTCCATGCGGCACCGGAGGCCGATATCTGGTTCCCGAAGCTTGATGAGGCTGAATGGCGCGAGGTCTCCCGGGAACGGCACGAGGCGGGCCCTAAGGACGATCATGCCTTTAGTATCGTGGTCCTGGAGCGTATTTCGGGCTCTTCAGGCTAACCGAGTGCCCGCATTGCGTGGCCTTGGTGACTAGCCTATAAAGCCCGGACTCTCATCGTAAGACCGCCATTTTTGGTGCGGCTAGTGTTCCCTGCTAGCAACGCATCGCGAAGGCGGATCCTCGCGCGACCCCCACAAGATAATCAGGACGAAATTCATTATGCCTTGGAGCAATCAGAGTGGCGGCGGCGGTAATGGCGGTGGACCATGGGGTCCTCGGCCCGGAGGCCCCGGTCAGCAGCCGGATTTAGAAGAGATTTTGCGCCGGAGCCAGGAGCGGATTCGTCAAGCCATGCCCGGTGGCAATATGGGCGGCTGGGGCGTGGGGATCATCGCGCTGATCGTGCTTGTGATCGTTGGCTTTTTCGGCTTCACCGTCCGCGTCAACCCGGACGAGCTCGGCATCGTGCTTCGCTTCGGCGCCTATACGCGACAGCTTCCGCCAGGCCTTAACTTCCGCCTGCCTTATCCAATTGAAGAGGTGGAACTGCCCAAGGTCACGCGCATCAACCGTATCGAGATCGGCATGCGCGGCGTCTCCGATCGCGATCATGGCGGTGCCGTGCGCGATGTGCCGGAGGAGAGCCTGATGCTCACGGGCGATGAGAACATCGTCGATATCGATTTCGTGGTGCTTTGGCAGATCAGCGATGCGCCGAATTATTTGTTCAACATCCAGAACCCGGAACGGACCGTGAAGGACGTGGCTGAAAGCGCCATGCGCGAGATCGTCGGTCAAAGCGACATCGAACCCATCCTGACCGCCGCCCGCGCCGAGACGGAATCCAAGGTGAAGGAGCTTATTCAGAAAATTTTGGACGGCTACCGCGCCGGTATTCAAGTGAACCAGGTGCAGCTCCAGAAGGTGGATCCGCCGTCTGAAGTCATTGACGCCTTCCGCGACGTTCAGGCGGCGCGCGCCGACCAGGAGCGTTTGCGGAACGAGGCCCAGACCTATTCCAATCGCGTCATTCCGGAAGCGCGAGGCGGGGCCGAGCGTATCCTACAAGACGCACAAGGCTATCGGGATCGGGTGATCGCCGAAGCCAAGGGTGAGGCCGATCGCTTCGAGAACGTTCTTGAGGAATATCAGAAGGCGCCGGAGGTGACGCGCAAGCGTATCTTCATCGAGACCATGCAGGAGGTGTTGTCCAACACCGACAAGATCATCATCGATGAGAAGAGTGGTTCCGGCGTCGTGCCATATCTGCCTCTTTCAGAGTTGCAGAGACCACAGGTCGCTCCGCCAACGCCCCAGACGGGAGACCAGCAATGAAACGCACAGCTCTCACGGTGATCCTTCTGCTCGTCGGCATTGCCGTCGTCGCAGCCTATCTGACGCTGTTCACGGTGTATCAAACGCAGCAGGCACTGGTGCTTGAGTTTGGTAAGCCCAAGCGTCTGGTGACCACGCCGGGCCTCAGCTACAAAAGTCCGTTCATCCAGAGCGTTAGCTTCTTCGACAAGCGGTTGCTTGACCTCGACTCGGCGCCGCAGGAAGTGATCGCTGCTGACCAGAAGCGGATCGTGGTTGATGCGTTTGCCCGTTGGCGGATCACCGATCCGCTGCTGTTCTATCAGGCGGTTGGCGATGAGCGCGTGGCCCGTTCGCGGCTTGGCTTCTTCCTTGAAGCGTCTCTGCGGCGTGTACTTGGTGCGGCCAGCTTCGAGGCCGTGGTGCGCGATAAGCGGCACGAGCTGATGCAAACCATCACCGATCAGGTCAATGCTCAGGCAAAGACGCTTGGCATCACCGTGGTCGATGTCCGCATCAAACGCGCCGATCTGCCGGAGGCCAACAGTCTGGCGATTTATCGCCGGAT
>DAOVDX010000103.1 GCA_030669345.1 Methyloceanibacter sp.
GCCATCGCGCATGAATGCGGGATCGAATTCGACCTGTTCGACGTGGCCGAGGTCATGAAAAAGACACCGTATATCGCAGATTTGAAACCTGGTGGCCGTTATGTCGCCAAGGATATGTTTGAGGCTGGCGGTGTGCCGATCCTAATGAAGACCCTTCTGGACCATGGCTACCTGCACGGCGATTGCCTGACCGTCACCGGTCGCACCATCGCCGAAAATCTTTCTAAGGTTGCATGGAACCCAGACCAGGACGTTGTGCGTTCTGCAGATAACCCTTTGTCGCCGACAGGCGGCGTGGTGGGTCTGCGGGGGTCGCTCGCGCCGGATGGCGCCATCGTCAAGGTCGCCGGCATGGCGAACCTGAAATTCCGCGGTCCAGCCCGTTGCTTCGATAGCGAGGAAGAGGCGTTCGCCGCCGTCAGCGCCAAGAAGTACGAGGAAGGTGACGTGATCATCATCCGCTACGAAGGGCCCAAGGGTGGTCCCGGCATGCGCGAGATGCTGTCGACTACGGCGGCGCTCTACGGCCAGGGCATGGGCGACAAGGTCGCGCTCATCACCGACGGACGCTTCTCCGGCGCCACGCGCGGCTTCTGTGTCGGCCATGTGGGGCCTGAGGCGGCGCTTTGCGGCCCCATCGCTCTCGTGCGCGACGGCGACATGGTTACGCTCGATGCGGAAGAGGGGATCATCGATCTCGAAGTTGACGAGGACGTGCTTGCGGCGCGCGCCAAGGAATGGGTGAAGCCCCCGGCCTCGGTTCACAGCGGCTATATCTGGAAATACGCGAATGCGGTTGGAGCGGCCCGGACCGGCGCCGTGACCCATCCCGGCGCGGCAGCGGAAAAGTCCTGCTATGCCGATATTTAGCGCAAGCACATTGGGGAGCGCGCTTGCCGCGTTCATTATCCTGACGCCCGCAGTGGTCGTTGGGGCGGAAGATCCGCAGCCTTATGATTCGGCCACGGAGGCCTATCGCCAAGGCGCAACCGCCATGAAGACCGGCGAGATGTCGGCGGCTGTGCATGCGTTGGAATATGCCGCCAAGCGCGGTGTGCTCGGCGCCCAGCTAAAGCTTGCCCGTCTCTACGCGGTGGGTCGCCGTGATGTGCCGCGGGACGACGCCAAGGCCTTCTACTACTACCAGCATATCGCCGATCAATATGCGGAGATCCCGTCGTCGAGCCCGATCGCCAAATATGTGGGCGAGGCTTTCGTGGCGCTTGGCCGCTACTATGTCGGCGGCATTCCGGACATGGCGTTGAGCCCCGATCCCGTTTACGCCGTGGGCCTGTATCGTCACGCCGGCGCCTATTTCGGCAATGCCGAAGCGCAGTATCAGCTCGGACGGCTTTATCTCGATGGTGGCGGGGTCGAGAAGAACCCAACCATCGCTGCCAATTGGCTGGCTATGGCTGCACGGAAACAGCATGCATCGGCGCAAGCCATTCTCGGTGAGTTGCTTTGGCGCGGTGAAGACGTCAGCCGACGCCAGGCGAGGGGGCTAGCGTTTTTGACGCTCGCCAATGAGAACGCCAAGGCGAGCGAACATGAGCCTGAATGGATTGGGCCGCTCTACCAAGATGCTTTCGCCCATGCCGACAACACGACGCGCAAACAGGCCGAGGTTCTGCTGCCGCGATTAGGCGGTGCGAAGAGAGCCGCAGCAATCGCCGCCAAGACGACGCACGCGGTTGACAAGCCGGCCCAGCCCGAAACGGCATTGACCGCTGTAGACGAGCCGCAGCTTGGCCCGGTGGATGTACTTCCGCCTGCTGCCATGGGTCTGTCCGTGGGCTTCGGCGCTCCGGGTGACGGCCTCGGCGGCGTCCGGCCCTAAAGCGACAACTCAACGACAATTGGCACGTGATCGGATGGCTTCTCCCACCCCCGTGGTTCGGAGTCGATTTCGCACGCGACGAGCTTGTCGGCGGCTTGTGGCGACAGCAGGAGATGGTCTATGCGTAAGCCCTGGTTCTTCTGCCAGGCACCCGCCTGATAATCCCAAAACGTGAAGCAATGGGGTTCGTCGTGACAGGCCCGGAACGCGTCGGTGAGGCCAAGATTAAGCAGCGCCTGGAACTGCGCGCGCGTCTGCGGCAGATACAGAGCGTCGTCCATCCAGGCATCCGGATTGTAGACATCCTCGGGCGCCGGGATGACGTTGTAGTCGCCGGCGATGACGAGAGGCTCTTCGTAAGCGAGCAGCGTCTTTACGCGCTTCCTTAGCCGCGCCATCCAGGCGAGCTTGTAGTCGTATTTCTCCGGGGCGCCATTGCCGTTCGGCAGATAGATGTCGACGATCCGCACGACACCGGACGGCACCGAGAGGACCGCTTCGAGATAGCGCGCCTGCACATCGTCTGAGTCGCCGGCAAGCCCGGCGGCGATCTCATCGAAGGGGGTCTTTGATAGCAGGGCCACGCCGTTGAAGCCCTTCTGACCATGCACGGCGACGTTATAGCCAAGGTCCTCGAAGACCTGCACCGGGAACAGCTCGTCCCGGCATTTGATCTCTTGCAGGCAAGCGACATCGGGCGAGGCCGATTTGAGCCAAGCGGCGGCGGTATCGATCCGCGCCTTGACGCCGTTGATGTTCCAGGTGGCGATCTTCACTAGATCGAGAAGCTCGTGCCGCAACCGCAAGACGCCGTGGCGTTAGGGTTCTTGATTTTGAATTGCGCGCCGATCAACTCATCCACGAAGTCGATCTCCGAGCCTTGAACGAAATCGGCTGACACGGGATCGATGGCCACCATCGCGCCGTCGCGCTCGATGACGATATCGTCGGGCGCCAGGTCATTGGCCAGCTCGAAGCGGTATTGGAATCCCGAGCAGCCGCCACCCTCAACACTCACGCGAAAAAGGCTCGCGGCCTTATCTGCGGTCACGAGCTCGACGATGCGCTTGGCGGCGCTCTCGCTCAAGGTGATGGAATTTTCGGTCATGTTCGGTATAGCCAATCTGTTGATAGTAAGATTAGGACGGCGAAGGGAGTTGTCAATCAGCCAAAGCGCCAATAGGCCACCGGATCGGGTGAGGCTTGCTGCCTATGCGGTGGACGAGCGGCAAAGTCGCGGACGGCTGATAGACGAAGCGGCGAGCCCGACGCGTTCACCCTATGCCCGTGACCGCGACCGCATTGTGCATTCCACCGCCTTTCGCCGCCTCAACTACAAGACCCAGGTCTTCATCTATCACGAGGGCGACCATTATCGCTCGCGGCTCACCCACAGCCTTGAAGTGGCGCAGATCGCCCGCTCGCTGGCCCGCTCGCTCGCCGTCGATGAGGATCTCACCGAGGCCCTGGCGCTGGCGCACGATCTCGGCCATCCGCCCTTCGGTCACGCGGGCGAACGCGCTCTCGATGCCGCTATGAAAGACGCAGGCGGTTTCGACCACAACGCTCAATCTCTTCGCGTGGTCGCGGCGTTCGAGAAGAAATACGCAAATTTCGACGGGCTCAATCTCACCTGGGAAACGCTCGAAGGACTGGTGAAGCATAACGGCCCGCTCGATGATGCCTCCCACGCCGTGCCTGAGCCAATGCTGGCCTATTGCGCCGAGCAGGATTTGGAGCTGGCGACATTCGCCTCCGTCGAGGCGCAAGTGGCGGCGCTTGCCGACGACATCGCCTACAACAATCACGACATGGATGACGGCTACCGCGCTGGCTGCTTCACCTTCGCCGAACTTGCCTCGCTGCCCATCGCCAGACGTGTGCTGGCCGAAGTGGACGCGGCCTATCCAGGCGTCGAGGGCCCAAGGCGTCTTAACGAAGTCAATCGGCGCCTCATCACGGCGATGATCAATGACGTGGTCGCGGAGTCCCGGGCGCGGTTAGAGACGCTTCAGCCGACGAGCGCCGATGCCGTGCGTCACGCGGGCCGCGCCGTGGTGGGGTTCTCCGACAGCATGCATGTCGAACTCGACGAGCTTCGCGCATTTCTGTTCACGCGTGTGTACCGGCACAAACGCGTCGTGCGCATCATGGGTGATGCGGAAGGCGTCATTGCCGACCTCTTTCGCCGTTATGCTGAAGACGCGAACGCGCTTCCTGCCGAGTGGCGCGATCAGGCGCCGGCTCAAGCTACCCGCGAATTCGCCCGGCATATTGCCGATTTCATTGCCGGCATGACCGACCGTTACGCTCTCGTCGAACATCGCCGCTTGTTTGACGCCACACCGGATTTGCGATAGTCGCGGCCAACAGTTTTCCGGAGTTTCCATGGACGTTTTTATCGGATTTCACGGCCACGTTTTGGCGGCCGTTCAGCAGCTCAAGCGTGATGGTGTTGTGCCTCAGGACGCGAGCGTCGACGGCATCTCGTTGACCGCGCCTAAGGACCCCACGCACGGTGACCTCGCCACCAATGCCGCCATGGTGCTCGCCAAGCCGGCCAAGATGGCCCCGCGCAAACTGGCTGAGCGCATCGTGCCGCTGATTGCGTCGGACCCTGGCATTGAGAAAGTCGAGATCGCCGGCCCTGGCTTCATCAACCTGACACTGGCCCGTGCCTTTTGGCCGAGCGTGCTGCGCATGGTGTTGGAGCAGGGCGACGCCTATGGGCGGAGCGCCATCGGCAAGGGGCAGGCTGTGAACATCGAGTATGTGTCCGCCAACCCCACTGGTCCGATGCATGTGGGCCATTGCCGTGGCGCCGTGTTTGGCGACGCGCTGGCCAATCTACTTGCCTTCGCCGGTTACGACGTTAGCCGAGAGTATTACGTCAACGATGCGGGCGCCCAGGTCGACGTGCTCGCGCGCTCGGCCTTCTTGCGTTACCGCGAGGCGCTCGGGGAGGATATTGGCGACATCCCCGAGGGACTTTACCCCGGCGACTATCTGAAGCCTGTCGGCGAGCAATTGGCCGCCAATCACAAATCGTCGCTGCTCGAACTCACCGAGGAGCAATGGCTGCCCATGGTCCGGGCGACAGCCTTGAAAGCCATGCTTGGCATGATCGAGGAAGATTTGGCGCGGCTCGACATCCGCCATGACGTGTTTTTCTCCGAACTATCGCTGACCGAGGGCGGTCAAGACCAGGTGGCCGACACCATCGCCGAATTGAGAGCCAAGGGCCTGATCTACGAGGGGAGCCTGCCGCCGCCGAAGGGCAAGATTGACGAGGAGTGGGAAGACCGCGAACAGCTTCTGTTTCGCGCCACCGAGTTTGGCGACGACCAAGATCGGGCGCTGGTCAAATCCGATGGCTCTTACACCTATTTCGCGTCCGACATCGCCTATCACCGCGACAAGTTCAGACGCAGCTTTAAGTCCATGATCGACGTGTGGGGCGCAGACCATAGTGGCCACATCAAACGCATGAAATCGGCGCTGGCGGCGCTGACCGATAACGAGGCGGACCTCGACGTTAAGGTATGTCAGCTGGTTCGCTTGTTTCGCTCTGGCGAGCCTGTAAAAATGTCTAAGCGTGCCGGGACGTTCGTGACGTTGCGGGATGTGGTGGAGGAAGTAGGCGCAGGCCCAGTTCGCTTCATGATGCTCTATCGGAAGAACGATGCGCCGCTCGATTTCGACTTTGCCAAAGTCACCGAGCAGTCGCGGGACAATCCGGTGTTCTATGTGCAGTACGCCCATGCCCGGGCATGTTCCGTGCTGAAGAACGTGGCTGAGAGGTTGCCGGACCTCAATTTGGAGGGAGATAAGTTGGCGCAGGCTGATCTAGACCTGTTGAAGGACGATGCCGAGATCGCTCTGATCCGTCGCATCGCGCAGTTCCCACGCATCGTCGAGGGGGCCGCGCAAGCTCACGAGCCCCATCGCCTCGGTTTCTATCTTTACGATCTTTCCGGAGACTTTCACGGGCTCTGGAACAGAGGCAAAGACTTGCCACAATTACGTTTTATTTACGAAAACGACCGAGAGTTAACACGTGCACGAATTGCGCTTGTGGACGTTACAAAGCGGGTTGTGGCGTTGGGGTTGGGGATACTCGGCGTTCATGCCATGCATGAGTTGCATTAGATCGCCAGGGGCAGGGGTCGAGGGAAGTAGCCATGTCCATGCAGCGTAATATACCGGGTGGCAGTGTCGGCCAGTCTCCTGAATTTGAGTTAGATTTAGCGAATACGCAGGGTGTAGGTAGCGCTCCGGACGGTCAGTCCCGGGGCGAGAGCGCGCCAAGCACCCAATAGAGTGAGGTATCTTCTATGGTTCAAGGAGCGGGTGGGTCCGGCCAGCCAAATAACAGACAACCCTCGATTTTCGGGGGCGGAGGTCCTGCCTTTACTCAGATGGCCGCATACACGCCAGTCGCGCCTGGAGCAGAGCAGCCCGCCGCTCCGCAAGCTCCTTATCCGCCTCAAGCCGCCGCTCAGCCGGCAGCGCCAGTGCCGCCGGTGCCTCAGCCCGCCGCCGCACCCGCCCCTCGGGCCGCGCAGTTCATGCCTCAGGCGCCCGCCGCTCAGGCACCTGCCGCTCAAGGTCCTGCCCCGGTTCAAGTCCAAGCGCCAATGCAAGCTCCAGAAGCGCCAGCCTTTCAGGCCCCGCAAGGCCAGCCGCAAGCCTTTGATCCCAGCCAGCAGCAATTTCAGCCTCAGCCGCTGCAGCCCCTGACGCCGGAGCCCATGGCACCGGAGAGCCTGGCACCGCAGCCCATGGCTGCGCCTGAGCCTGCACCGGTTGCGCCGCCTCAGCCGCTGCCTGATCTGAGCGCCGCCGATCCCGGCTTCCCTGACTCGATCTTTCCCGATTTCAATGCCGCGCCCCCGGCAGGCGCCGATCAGGCTCCTGCGGATGCAGGCTTCCCCGGTCCGAGCTTCGTTGACCAAAGCGTCACGGACGCTGGCGTCGTCGAAGCCGGTGCTGCGGAAGCGGCCTTTGCCGCGCAGGGCAGTGACGTGAACTTCCCGGAGACCAATTTTGCCTCAGGCCCCGACATGGGCCATCGCGAGACCGTCGCCGCTGCGGTCGAGGCACAACCCCAGATGCCTGAGCCACAAGCTTTTGCGCCGCAAGCTCCGCAGGCCCCGCAAGCAGCCCAGCCGCAAGCAGCGCAGCCGCGAGCGCCTCAGCCGCAGGCAGCTCCTCAGACCGAGACGGGCCGCCAGCTCCTGGCTTTCGACGCTGAATTCCAGAATCAGCCGCCCGAGATCGCGCTCGGTGGTCCG
>DAOVDX010000131.1 GCA_030669345.1 Methyloceanibacter sp.
CAGCACGTTGAGCGAGAACGCACCGTCCGCGTCGCCTGCCTCCTCCGCGCCGAAGATGATCGCCGCGTCCTCGTCGGTGTCGCCAAGCGCGTGAATGCGTGGCAAAAGCAGCGCTTTACCGCTGGATTCCACCAAAAATGCCTCGCGCAAGGCCCGCGCCGCGCGCCGCGTGGGCAGGTATATGGTGGTTAGCGGCAGGGTGAGCGGGTCGGGCTTTTCGCCACTGGGCAGCGGCAGATCACCCGAAAGTATGGCCCGGGCGAGGGTCGTCAGGAATGGCGCCGAGGGCGGGATGGTGTAGAGGCGGGGCGTGGCGAGAGGCTCAGACACCTTCGCGCTCAAGCGAGGCCGTGGCCTCTTCTAGGGCCTCTGGCGTGCCCACATGCATCCACCGCCCGTCGAGCCGCACGCCGTAGAGCCTTGCTTTGGCTAGGGCCTGATCCCACAGCACGTTGAGCGAGAACGCACCGTCCGGCGCGTCGTCGAACAGCTTTGCCTCGCACAGCGACACGCCGGCAAAGGCGAACGGTACCTTGTCTTCGCCACGCCGGGTCAGGCGGCCGTCCTCGGCCATGTCGAAATCGCCGCGCGCGCTATAGCCGATGCTGGTTGCGATCGGCGCCAGCAGCAGCAGACAGTCCATCTTCGATGGGTCCCACAGGCGCAGCATATCCGGCAATGCAGGCGTGACGCCTTCGGCCCATGCGGAGTCCGAGTTGTGAATAAAAAACGGGCCATCCCCAAGCAGAGGCAGCGCCTTCTTCGCGCCGCCGCCGGTATCGAGCAACACACCGCGCTCATCGGAGATGATTGTCTTTGGAGCCCTGCCCGTCCGCGCTTGCATATGAGCTTCGAGCTGCTCGGGGAGGTAATGCACATTGACGATTGCCGTCTCGACGCCAGCGTCCGCGAGGCGCCCCAGCACGTGATCGACCAAAGCGCGTCCTGCCAACGGCACGAGCGGCTTCGGCATGCGCTCGGTCAGGGGGCGCATTCGCGCACCAAAACCGGCGGCAAGCACCATCGCCGTACGGGCTTTCGTCATGGTCACGTCCTCTTACACAGCCAACGACGGCAGGTCGCTCGCCGCTGGAAATTCCCGTTCGTAGAAGCGCCGGAGATCGCTGAGCGATGGATGGGCAAGGTCGCGCTCAAGATAGCGTGCGACCCGTGGGATATGGGCGAGATAGCCGCGCTTCCCGTCACGTTTCGCCAATCGCGCAAAAATACCGAGGATCTTCGAGTTGCGTTGGGCGCCGAGCGTTGCGTAGAGCGTTCGGAAATCGTCGTTCGAAAATGCTCCGCTTAGCGCGCTTCGGGCGGCACAATATCGATCGAGTTGGTCCCGTTCAAGCGCTTCGGGCACGTCGAGCCGAGCATCCTGGAGCAGCGATACGAGATCGTAAGCAAGCGGTCCTTTCAACGCGTCCTGGAAGTCGAGCAGCCCAATCTGCCTGACGCCCTCTTGTCCTGGCAGCCACATCAAATTGGGCGAGTGATAGTCGCGCAACACCCAACCAAGGTCCCCCTGTGTCGCCTTCTCCAGAAGTGGACGCCATAGGCCTACGAATTCCTCGCGCAGGGCTTCGGGCGTCTCTTGGCCATGAAGCGCTGGCCACAGCCAGTCGATGATGAGGGATGCTTCCATCAGCATAGCTTCGGCATCAAAGCTCGGGAGCGGGTAGGGCGCGTGGCCCTCAATGGGAAGAGTGTCCGTTGGCGGCTTAGTGGCCAGCGCCACCAGCACGTCAACGGCCCCGCCCCATAGCCCGTCCTGCTTAACGCCACGCGCGACTTCGGCTCCGAATACCTGGTTGCCGAAATCCTCCAGCACGATGAAGCCTTGGTCGAGATCGAAGGCGTGAATGATGGGTGCTGACAATCCACTGTTCCGCAGCGCGTCGGCAACGGCAACGAACGGCGTCACATCCTCGGCGAGATGCACCAGCGCGCTATAGGTCTTGCCGTCGTGGATTGGCGGACCGTCCGGCTGTCGCGGCGAATTCATCAAAATGGCAGTACGGTCCGGCAGGATGAGCCGCGCATAAGATCGCGCCGAAGCATCGCCTTGGAGGTATTCCGCCTTGGCGTCCGCATAGTCCGTGCCATCGAGAAAATCCGACAGCGCATGCAAGCGGTCGAGCCTCGGTCCCCACGTCCCATGCCCCGTCAGTGTGACGTGGCGCGTGTTTGGGTCGGGCGTTTCGGCCAGCGCAATGTCGAGCCGGTCGGCGGGAAGCCAGTCGCCCGCGCGTTCCGGCCACTCGATGAGAAGACAGGCGTCGTCGAGCACATCGTCGAGGCCGAGCTCTTCCAACTCCGGCGGCTCCAGCCGATAAAAGTCGCAGTGACATAAATTGAGGCGCGGTGTCTCGTAGCGCTGCATCAATGCAAATGTCGGGCTCGGCACTTCGCCTTCGTCGCCAAGATGCGTGACGAGCGTGCGCGCGAACGTGGTCTTCCCCGCCCCGAGCGGTCCGCTCAGAGTGACAACGTCACCTGACTTCAGCGAGAGGGCGGCCCGGCTGGCGAGGATGTCGAGCCGTTCCAGATCGACGTCATCAAGCCGCCAGTTTGTGCTCATCCGGCGCGGTTTATCTTGTATTGCGGCTCGGCATCAAGCTGCTCGTCGTCCTGGCTTCGCGGCAGAAGCACTTTGACGCTTGTACCTTCGCCTGGGGCCGAGACGAGCGTGACGGTGCCGCCGTGGAGTTCCGCCAGGCTCTTGACGATGGAAAGGCCAAGGCCCGCGCCGCGATGACGGGAGCCGTGGGCGCGGCTTTCAAAACGGTCAAACACGGCTTGCTGATAATCCTCCGGGATGCCGGTGCCGCGATCCTCAACGGTGAAGGCGATCATAGACATCTCCCGGGCGCAGATGAGTTTGACCGTTCCGCCGGTGGCCGAGAACATAATGGCGTTGGAGAGGAGATTATAGAGTATCTGGGTGATGCGGCTAGCATCGGCGGTGACCTCGTCGACGCCGACCGCTATCTTAATCTCCAGCGTCACATTTTCCTGCTTCAAACGTTCCTCGACGCGCTGGCGTGCCGCTTCAATGAGGCCCCGCACATTGGCAGGAGCGAGCGTCAGTTCGAGCGTGCCTGCGTCGATGGTCGCAATATCGAGAATGTCGTCAACGATGGCCCGGAGTGTCGTGCCCGACGACAAGATATCGCCAACATATTCACGCTGCTTGTCGCCCAGGGTTCCGAAGGCCGGCTCGGCGAGCATCTGGGCAAACCCGAGCATGGAGTTGAGCGGTGTGCGCAGCTCATAAGACACATGAGAGACGAAGTCGCTTTTGAGACGGTCGGTGGCCTTAAGGGCCTCGTTCTTCTCGATCAGTGCGCGCTCGACATTCTTGGTGTCGGAGACATCCGAATAGGTGAGCAGCGTGCCGCCATCGGGTAAGGGGAGCGCGGCGCAGTCGAGGATGCTGCCGTCAGGCCGGTCGAACTGGCTCTCATAGGGGCGCCGTTCGGCGACAATGGCTGTGACCGCCGTCTTGGTCCGCTCCCATTCCTCGGCCACGTCGTAAAAATCGCGGCACCAATTGATGACATCCTCCACATGGGGTTCGGCGTCGAGCTTTGTCGGCATCAAGTTCCAGATTGTGGCGAAGGCGCTGTTGTAGAGCTTCAGGCGTCCGTCGGATGCAAACACCGCGACGCCTTCGCGCAACGTATCGAGCGTTTCCCGTTGCACTTGGATCAGCGCGTTATAGCGGCTCTCGAGCGCGATCTGCTCGGTGACGTTTTCATAAAGATAGGTCACCCCGCCTTCGCCATCGGCGTCGGCAATCACATGCAGCGTGCGGCCGTCCGCCAGGTGCCAGGTGTCCTCAACCTGCGTGTCGGTGCCGTAAGGCTCTAACCAGTTGCGTTTCCAGTCCTGATAGTCGGCGCGTTCTTCCAGCCGTCTTGCCTGACGCAGCCGGTCGAGAATTTCGCTGTCGCGCGGATGGCTGTTGAGCCATTCGGCATCCAGCTGCCACAGATCCACATAAGCCTGATTGAAATGGGCGAGCCGCTGAGAGACGTCGAACACGGCAAAGGCGGTGGCCAGCCGGTCGAAATTGCGGAAGTTCGTCTCCATGCCCGGCTTGCTGTCGGCGTCTGAGCGCTCGCTCTTCGAAGCCTCGGCATCAAGCAGGCTGCGCAAGGACGCGACCTGCCCCTCAAGCTCTTTGTGTTTGATAGAGAGATCAGCGAATTCAAGCCGCTCTCCCGCAATATTGCGCACTTTGAATACGACGGAGCGTCCCGCCGTGCGGCCGTCAAGCTCGACATATTTGTCCTGCTTGGTGCGCAGCATGATGTTGAAGGGCTCGCCGCTCTCCGACAATTCCTGCATGGCGGGCTCAAGCTCTGCGGCGGAAGCCGCGTCCAGCCAGCCAGCGAAGTCCAAGAGCCGCTCAGGGTCGCGCGGCACACCGATGCTTGCCGGCAGGTTGGAAACGAGAAGCTCAAACTCGGTGGATTCGGCCAGCGTGAGGAGCGCTTGCGGCTCGGCGGCCAGCACAGTCTCAAGTGTGCTTTCGCTGAAGCGGTAACGCTCGGCTTCGGATGCGGCGTTGGCCTCCTGCTTTCGCGCCCGCTTGGTTGCGCACATGCAGGCGATAGCCGTACCGACGGCGAAGGCGATGATGCCGAGATTGATGCCGAGGGTCAGCAGCGTCTGCGCATCGAAGCCCGCGGGCTCTGCGGCCATGGCGGTATCGATGGGAAACAGCAATCCGGGAATGAGAAAAGCGAGCGCGCGATATCGCGCTATGGGCCACCTCGAATCAGGTGCCGCCTCGCCTCCGTTGGTTCGCATGGTCCCCTCGCTCCACGCCGTCGCCCATGGCCTCGCCTCGCGCCGCTAACGCTGCCACAGACTGAACGCTGGAGCCGATTGGCTCTCGCGAACCCCAAGGCGAATCACTTCCGAGACTAGCTGCTTCGGTGACTCTTGCCCACAGGCCCGCGTATGGGCTCAACGCAAAAAATGCCACATACGTCACAGGCGGGTGCGTGAACCTCGCGTCCCTCCGCCTCAGGCCGAGTTGCCACTGGCCGGTTCCGTGGATAGCCAGACATCTGCTATTGAGGTCGTGACGAGCCGGCGGGCGCGTATTTCTGGAGTGAGGGCCGATATGAATCCGATTACATTCGATGTCCTGCTGGCCGGCTTGGCAGCCACCATCGCCGGTCTGACCCTGCAAATGATAGGCCGTGCCGCTTTCTTACGATTCAAAAGCGATGACACGAAGGAGATTGCCGCTGTCGTCGGCCTCCGTGTCTCAGCGATTTTCGGCATCGCAGTTGGATTGATCTTTGCCTCAACCACTGCGCATCTCATGACGGTCAAGAAAGACGTACAAGAGGAAGCCAGGTTGGTGGGCACCTTGT
>DAOVDX010000018.1 GCA_030669345.1 Methyloceanibacter sp.
GTCTCGGCCATCGGGGCGCTGCCCCGGCGCCTTGCCCTGATGCGGATGATCCTGGCCTGGGGTCAAGCGCCAGCACCCGGCGCTACCGAGGCGGAGATCGAGGCCATTCGTTGGGTGAACAGTCCGGGCCAAGCCTCAAGCCTCGCCGCCGACTTAGGCCGGCTGATGGATTTCGTCGAAGGCGAAGAGATCGACTTCTCCTCGCTCGACACGCTGGTGCCGGAAGATCTGGCGTCGCACTGGGAGGCGACGATCCAGTTTCTCAAGATCGTCACCGAGCACTGGCCGAAATATCTCGCCGACAACGGTCTCGTGTCGCCGACGTCACGCCGCAATCTGCTCATGGCGCAAGAGACCGAACGGCTGGCGCAAGGCTCAGCCCATCCCGTGATCGCCGCGGGCTCCACCGGCACGGTGCCGGCTACCGCGCGTCTGCTGAAAACCATCGCCTCGCTACCGAACGGCGCGGTGGTGTTGCCCGGCCTTGATGTCTTTCTCGATGAGGAAAGCTGGGCCAGCCTGCCCAAACACCCCGAGCATCCCCAAGCCGCCATGGCTGAACTGTTACGTAAGCTCGGTATCGAGCGTAGCGATGTCAGCACGCTCGCCGGAAGCGCGCCGGACGATGCGGCCCGTGCGCGGCTTCATCTCATAAGCGAAGCGCTGCGTCCCGCCGAAACCACGGATCGATGGCAACGATACTTAGACACGGGAGAGGACTTGGCGAGCTTCGCCGACGCGCTGACCGGCATGCGCCTCGTGGTCGCCCCCACCGCCCACGACGAAGCCGAGGCCATCGCGCTGATCCTCAAATCTACCATCGAGGAACCCGGTAAGACGGCGGCCTTGGTGACGCCCGACCGGATGCTGGCACGGCGCGTGGCGGCACGGCTGAAAGACTTCGGCCTCGCCATCGACGATAGCGCCGGCGAGCCCATTGCCCACACCGTACCGGGGGCGTTTCTCGACCTGGTTATCGACGCGGTGGACAAAGATTTCGCGCCGCCGGAGCTCATGGCCCTGCTGAAACATCCTTTGACGCGGCTGGGCCGCCAGCCTGCTGAGATCAGGGACAAAGCGCGGGCCATCGAACGCGGGGCCTTCCGAAATATCTATATTGGTCAAGGACTTAATGGAATTACGCAAGCGCTTGAGGCGGCGCAGGCCGAACCAAAACGGCGGCGTTTGAAGCTGACCGCAAAGGAGCACGACGCCGCGCTGCGCCTCGTCCACGACCTCAAGCAAGCCTTCGCGCCGCTCGTCAAATTGTTCGCGGACCCAGGCGAACACAGCGCCACGGATTTGGCGGACGCACACGCAGAGGTCGCCGAAGCACTCGCCCGCGAGACGGACGATGCGCCCGCGGGTCTATGGCGCGGCGATGCCGGTGAGGCGCTGACCGTGCTGCTAACCGAGCTGATCGAGGAAGGCGCTGGGCTGTCCATGCAGGCGCATGAATACCCCTCCTTCTATCGCAGCCCACTGGCTGGCCAGGTGGTGCGCCCACGGGCGCCCGCCCATCCACGGCTATTCATCTGGGGACCGCTTGAAGCGCGCCTCCAGCAACCGGATTTGGTCATCCTCGGCAGTTTGAACGAAGGCGTGTGGCCACGCCCGCAAGAGGCGGGCCCCTGGCTCAGCCGGCCAATGCGCGAGAAGCTTGGCCTTTCGTCGCCAGAACGGCGTATCGGGCTCAGCGCCCATGACTTTGCCCAGGCGCTCGGTGCGTCTTCCGTCTATCTCACCCGCGCGCTGAAGGTGGACGGCGTGCCGACCGTGCCGTCGCGTTGGCTCCAGCGGCTGGAGGCCCTGGTTGAAGCGTCCGACCTCGCCAACGAGATCACGCCGGAGCAGCCTTGGGTCGCGTGGGCGCGGGAACGTGACGCCGTCTCCAGCTTCGATCCCGTCAAAGCGCCGGAACCCCGCCCGCCGGTGGAAGCACGGCCCCGCGAATTGAGCGTGACCCGCATCGAGCGCTGGATCGCCAATCCTTACGAAATCTTCGCCCGCAATATTCTCAAACTAGAGCTTTTGCAGCCGCTTGGTGCGGAGCCCGACGCGGCGATGCGCGGGTCCATCGTGCATGACGTGCTGCACCAATTCTCCAAGGCGCACGCGGAGACCCTACCGGACGACATCTATAGCGCGTTGATGGAAACTGCCGACGAGCAGTTCGCTGCGCTCGGTGGGTCGACCCGGGTGGAAGCGTTTTGGCGGCCCCACTTCCAGCGCTTCGCCCGGTGGTTCGCCGCCACGGAGCCGGCGCGCCGCGAATCCATCACCTCCACCCATACGGAAGTCGATGGCGCGCGTGAGCTTCCAGGAGATTTCCGTCTGAAGGCCCGCGCCGACCGCATCGACGTGAGGGAAGACGGCAGCATCGCCATCTACGACTACAAGACCGGAAAACCCCCGATCCCAAAGCATGTGGACGATCTATACGCGCCGCAATTGCCCCTGGAAGCGGCCATTGCCGAGGCGGGAGGCTTTACCGATCTCGGCAAGCGCAACGTGCACGCTCTGATCTACATCCAAGCGTCAGGGCGCCAAGATGGCGGCGAGCAACAACGTGCGGGCAAAGCCGAGGCCGAAATTCTGGCGGCCAAGTCGCTCGAAGACCTCGAACGGCTCGTCACTCACTTCGACGATCCCACCACGCCTTACGAGGTGAAGCGCCGTTCCGCTTCCGCGTTTGCCAACGCCTATCGGTATGACGAATATGAACATCTCGCCCGGGTGAAGGAGTGGCTGACGCAAGAGGCCGGGGAGGATCGGCGATGAGCGCACGCCTCCAAGAAGCCGATGCCAACCAATCCCGAGCCTCGGACCCGAACGCATCCGCCTGGGTGTCGGCCAATGCTGGCACCGGCAAAACCGAGGTCCTGGTCAAGCGAAGCCTGCGGCTGCTGCTCGCGGGCGCGCGGCCCGAATGCATTCTCTGCCTGACCTACACCAAGACGGCGGCGGCGGAGATGCAGAACCGCCTGCTCAAAGACCTCGCGTCCTGGGCCACCATGTCGCCTGGGGACTTGCATGATGCGTTGTCAAAACTCAGGGGCCGGGAGCCAGACGACACCGTCATGGCCGGTGCGCGGCGCCTGTTCGCGCGGACACTTGAAGCGCGCGGCGGACTCAAGATCCACACCATTCACGGCTTCTGCGAACGCCTGTTGCAACGCTTTCCGCTGGAGTCCCAAGTCACGCCCCACTTCACCGTGCTTGACGAGCGTGGCGCGGCGCTTCTGAAACGCCAAGCTTTCGACGCGGTCATTGCATGCGCCGCCGAGGACCGGGACGGCACGCTTGGCCGCGCGCTCGACACCATCATCACCGTGGCAGGTGAAGACTACTTCCGCCAAGTGGTCGATGCGGTGCTCGGGAAACGCACCGAGCTTGCCGCCATGGTGGCCCATCATGGCGGGCTGACCGCCTGGGCCGAGGCGGAAGGCCGGGCGCTGAAAACACTGTTTGGCGTGGCGAAGGACACGGAAGGGTCACTGACCGAAGATCTCGCCTCCGTGCTCAGCGACGCCGAGATGGATGGCGCGCTGTCGGCCTTGGCGGAGCGTGGCAGCACCACGGACGACGCGAAGACAAGACATGGCCTTGAGGTAGCGCGGGGCAGTGCAGGCGAGGCGCGCGCGGCGGCGTTCCGGCTCGCATTTTTGACAGCAGCCGCCAGGCCGCGCGCGCGGGTCTGTAGCAAGGCTTTCCGGGGAGAAATGCCTGGGATCGCGGAAATGATCGACACCGCGCGTGACCGCGTGGGCGAACTCGATCTCAAGCTGGCCTATCTAAGTGCGACGGAAGCCAGCAGCGCCGTGCTGGCGTTCGCCGACGCCATCCAAGGTGGTTATGAGCGCCGTAAGCGCGCCGAAGCCGCGCTCGATTACGATGACCTGATCATCAAGGCGCGGCATCTCTTGTCGCGCGCGGGCGCCGCCGCTTGGGTGCTCTACAAAATCGACGGCGGCGTCGACCACATTCTGGTGGACGAGGCGCAGGACACGAACCCCGAACAATGGGCCATCGTCGAGGCGCTCGCCGAGGAGTTTTTCTCAGGAGCCGGTGCGTCGGAGAATTTGCGCACGCTGTTTGCGGTCGGCGACGAGAAGCAATCTATTTACAGCTTCCAAGGCGCCAACCCGGCACGCTTCGGCGCGGTTGGACGGACCTTCCGGCAGCGGGCGAGCGCGGCTGGCGTGCTCTGGCATGAAGTGCCGCTCAATTTGTCGTTCCGCTCAACAGTGCCGGTACTCGATGCCGTGGACCTTGTGTTCGAGAATCCGACGGCGGCGCAAGGCCTCACATTCGTTGAGACCGCCATCATCAAACATCACGCCCATCGGCAAGGCGAGGCCGGGCTGGTCGAACTCTGGGACCCCATCGGCGAGGACAAACGCCCGAACGTTTCGGCCTTCGAGCCATGGAGCGAGGAACATAGCGGCGCGAGTTCCGTGGATGCTTTGTGCAACCGTATAGCAGCGACGATTAAGACTTGGGTCGATGAGGGCGAGCCGTTGGAATCCGCCGGACGGCCCATCAAAGCGGGTGACGTTCTCATCCTAGTGCGGCGTCGCGACCCCTTCACCGCACCGATGATCCGCGCGCTGAAGATGGCGAATATCCCCGTGGCAGGCGCGGACCGCATGCGGTTAATGGACCAGCTCGCCGTGCAGGACTTAGTGACCCTGGCCGACATGCTACTGATGCCGGAAGACGATTTGGCGCTGGCCGTGGTGCTGAAGAGCCCGCTCTTTGGGCTCGACGACGACGCGCTGTTCGACTTGGCCTATGGGCGCAAGGGGTCGTTGTGGTCAGCGCTGAAAGACAGGGCGGACGATGACCCGCGTTTCACCGAAGCGGCCACGCGGCTTAAGGACTGGCTATCGCAGACCGACCTCGTGTCGCCTTACGAATTCTTCGCCGCGCTGCTCGGCGCCGACGCTCAGGAAATGCGCAAGCGCATGCTGACGCGGCTCGGCCCGGAGGCGGCGGAGGCCATCGATGAGTTTCTCGACATGGCGCTGACCTATGACCGGGATGCCGCCCCGTCGCTCCAGGGCTTCGTTAATCAGCTCCGCGTCAGCGACATCGAGATCAAGCGCGACATGGAGCAAGACCGCGACGAGGTGCGCATCATGACCGTGCATGGCGCCAAGGGCCTGCAGGCGCCGATCGTGTTCCTACCGGACACCTGCACGCTGCCGCGCGCCCAAGGGCCACGGCTGTTCCCGGTGGCGCGCTTAGGCGTACCGCCAGGCGGGGTCGACCATCTCGTCTGGGCTCCCGGCCGCTCCGATCTCGAAGTGATCGCCGAGGCAAAGGACACGATGCGGCGGGGCGAAATCGACGAGTATCATCGCCTGCTTTACGTCGCCATGACCCGGGCGCGCGACCGGCTCTATGTGTGCGGCTGGCAGGGCCAGAGGGAGCCGGACAAGGACAGTTGGTACCATTTGGTGCGCGACGGGCTTGAAGGACGCCTCACCCCGGTTGAAGGGCCGGACAACGCGACTGCCCACCGCATGGAATGCGCACAGGAGGAAAAGGTCAAAACGAAAGAAGAGATCGTCGAGGCGCGCAAAGTTGAGCCTCTGCCAGACTGGGCGTTCAGCCAGGCGCCTGTTGAGCGCGTACGGACAAGACTGGCGCCATCGCGGCTCGCGCTCAATGCGGAAGGGGACTCAAACACCGAGCAGGCGCCGCTGGGGCCGAAGGCGCTGGCAAATAACATGCGCTTTGTGCGGGGACGCTTGGTCCATGCGCTCTTGCAGCACCTGCCTGAGGTAGCGCCAGAGAATCAAGCGACTGCAGCCGGAGTGTTCGTTGCCGCGCGTGGGCCCGAGCTCTCCGACGCCATGAAAGACGAAATCGTCGCCGAAACGCTAGCCATCGTACGGGACGAGACCTTCGCACCCCTATTCCAGCCAGGCAGCCTTCCCGAGGTGCCGGTCGTGGTGCAAATTGGCGAAAACGAGGATGGGTTCGAGCTTGAAGGGCAGATCGACCGCCTGGTGATTCTCGAAAATGACCTCCTGATTCTCGACTACAAGACGAACCGCCCGCCGCCTTCGACCGAGGCCGATGTGGCCCCGGCCTATGTGGAGCAACTCGCCGCTTATCGTCTGGCGTTGAAGGATTTGTTCCCTGGCAAGGCGTTGCGGGCCGCCCTGTTGTGGACCGACGGGCCGCACCTTATGGAGATCTCATCAACTTCGCTTGATAAGGCCGAACGCGACATGCTGGAGCGGCGGGCAGCCTTGACGATATAGGGGGGCGCACCTATTTTCCCGTCTCTGGGCGACGCTTGAGGCCCCTGCTTAGGAGAAAGACATGTCGACTGAGACGGTTTCCGACGACGCATTCGAAGCCGAGGTACTCAAGTCCTCGACCCCCGTCATTGTCGATTTCTGGGCCGAATGGTGCGGTCCCTGCCGGCAGATTGCGCCCGCGCTCGATGAGATCGCCAAGGAACTCGGGGGCAAGGTGAAGATCGTCAAACTCAATATCGATGAAAATCCCCGTACCCCGGAGACCTATAACGTCCGGGCGATCCCCACGCTGATCATGTTCAAAGATGGCGAAGTGGCCGATACGCTCCGTGGCGCACACCCGAAGACGCGGCTTGCCGCATGGATCGGTGGCGCCGCCGACGGGACCGCCTAAGCGTGCTGCTTGAGGACGAGACCCGCCAGATAGAGCGAGCCGCAGATCAACACGCGTACCGGTATCCCGTTCGACGCTGACTTCAGCAAGGCCTCAGGCACGCTGTTCACGGCGACGGCGTCGAACCCTTCCGCGCGCGCCAAGTCGGCCAAAGGCTCCGCGGCAAAGGCGTTCGGCTCATCTGGGATAGGCACCGTATAGACCCGCTCCACCAGCCCCTTGAACGGGGCGATGAAGCGCCGTGCGTCCTTCGTTTCCATCATGCCCCAAATGATATGCACAGGACGGGGGAGGCGCTCGTCGAGTTCGGCGATCGCGTGCGCCACGGCCTGGCCACCAGCCTCATTGTGCCCGCCATCAAGCCAAATCTCAGTGCCCTCCACGCCATAGGCATGCAAGGCGCCTACGGGCAGACACTCAAGCCGTGCCGGCAAATAGGCATTCGTCATGCCGTGTTCCAGCCCGCGCGCCGTCAGCGCATCACCAAACACGATGCTGGCGACGGCAATCGCCGTACCAGCGTTGTCGATCTGGTGCCGTCCGGCAAGGCGCGGAAGCGGCAGATCGAATAGGCGCGAGTCCGTCTGGAAAACCAAACGCCCTTGCTGCTCGAAACTATCGAAGTCGCGGCCGGCGACATGAAGCGGCACACCAATCTCTTCCGCCCGGCGCTCAATGACGTCCAAGGCTTCCTTCTCTTGCCGCCCGACGACGCAGGGAACGCCAGGCTTTAGGATGCCCGCCTTTTCGCCGGCAATCTCCGCCAAGCTCTCGCCGAGAAACGAGACATGATCGATGGAGACCGGCGTGATGATCGTGATGAGTGGCTTGGCCACCATGTTGGTGGCGTCTAGCCGGCCGCCCAAGCCTGTCTCCAAGAGCAGCAAGTCGGCGGGGGCATCGGCGAAGGCGACAAAGGCCGCAGCCGTCGTGATCTCGAATAGCGTTATCAGCTCGCCGTCATTGGCGGCCTCGGCGCGCGCGAGGCAATCGACCAATACGTCTTCGGAGATGGGCGCAGCGCCATGAGGCCCGGCAAGAATGATGCGCTCGTGAAAATCGACCAGATGAGGCGAGGTGTAGACATGCACGCCCTTGCCCAAAGCCTCGGCAATGGCGCGCAGAAAGGCGAGGGTCGATCCCTTGCCGTTGGTCCCCGCCACATGCACCATGGGCGGAAGCTTGTCTTGGGGGTTTCCGAGAGCGGCGAGCAGGCGCTCAATGCGGCCCAGTGACAGATCGATCGACTGCGGGTGCAACGCCTTCAGCCGCTCAAGCAGCGTATTGCTCATCGCCGCCCGGGGACGGGAGGATGGCTGCCCAGCGCTGTGGGGGAGTGTCGTCACGCGTGAAAGACCTTAGGCATCCTGCGGCGGCGTTGGATTGGCGCCATTGCTGGGAGCACCCTTCACGGCCTCGTCTTCGTCCTCGGCCTTTTCAGCGACAGGCTCAACCGCGAGGCCGTTGCCGCCATGGCCTGCGCCATCAAGAGCAACTGCCGGCAGCTTACCGTTTCCGGCGTGAGCGGTCACCGCCACATCACGGCCAGGCTGGCGATGGGTCAAAAGATTGCAGATACGGGCGAGCGTGCCGCGTAGCTCGTGACGATGCACGACCATATCAACCATGCCGTGGTCAAAGACATATTCGGAGCGCTGGAAGCCCTCCGGCAGCTGCTCGCGAATGGTTTGCTCGATGACCCGTGGACCGGCAAAGCCGATCAGCGCACCGGGCTCGGCAATCTGGATGTCGCCAAGCATGGCATAGGACGCGGTCACGCCGCCGGTGGTCGGGTTGGTGAGCACGACAATGTAGGGAAGCCTCGCTTCGCGCAACTCTTGCACGGCCACCGTGGCTCGCGGCATTTGCATGAGAGACAGGATGCCTTCCTGCATGCGCGCGCCGCCCGAAGCGGCAAACAGAATGAACGGGACATCACGAACCACCGCCGCACGCATGGCCGCAATGATCGCCTCACCCGCGGCGGTGCCAAGCGACCCGCCCATGAAGTCGAAATCTTGCACCGCGGCAACGATCGGGTCGCCATGGAGACGGCCTGCACCCGCCAGCACGGCATCGGTGAGCCCGGTCTTGCTACGAGAATCCTTGAGCCGGTCGGTATAGCGGCGCTCGTCACGGAACTTGAGCGGATCGACCGGCACGTCCGGCAAACTCACCGCCTCATATTCGCCTTCGTCGAACAGCGCCTTGAGGCGCGCGCGCGCCGACATGCGCATGTGGTAGTTGGAGCCTGGGACGACGAACTGGTTCGCCTCCAGATCTTTGTAATAGATCATCTGCCCGGTCTCAGGGCACTTCACCCAGAGATTGTCCGGCATATCCTTCTTGCGGAGGATATTCCGAATCTTCGGTCGGACGATGCTGTTGATCCAGTTCACGGGTCTTAGAACTTTCTAGGTCGCAATCTTAAGCTCAAACTCAAACTAGACCGCCACGGTCTCGGCGGGGTGGCGCAACACGCTCGACAGGCGTTTCACCAACCCAAGCAGCTCTGGCTTTGTCGCCTCCGTCGCTTTGCCCTCGCCATCGAGGCTTTGGGCAAGGGCTGAGACAAGCGCCGAACCCACAACCACGCCCTCGGCAATCCTGGCAAAGGCGCTCACCTGGTCTTCCGTCTTCACGCCAAAGCCCACGGCGATCGGCAGGCTGGTATTAGCCTTAATACGCCCGACATGAGCCGCAACAGAGTCGATATCAGGTGCCGCCGTCCCGGTGATGCCCGCGATTGAGACATAGTAAACGAAGCCGGACGTATTCGAGAGCACGGCAGGCAATCGCTTGGCGTCGGTCGTCGGCGTGGCGAGGCGGATAACGTTCATTCCAGCCGCGGTTGCCGCCGGGCGAAGCTCTTCATCTTCCTCTGGCGGTAAGTCCACCACGATCAGCCCATCCGCTCCGGCTTCCACCGCGTCGGCAACGAAACGATCCACCGGATAGACATATATAGGGTTGTAGTAGCCCATCAGTACAATCGGGGTCGTGTCGTCCTTGGTGCGAAACTCTCTAACCATGGACAGCGTCTTTTTCATGGTCTGACCGGCGTTCAGCGCCCGAAGGGACGATGCCTGGATCGCCGGGCCGTCGGCCATGGGGTCGGAGAACGGCATGCCGATCTCAATGATATCGGCGCCAGCGCCCGGCAAAGCTTTGAGAATGGCCAGCGAAGTATCGTAATCCGGGTCTCCACCGGTGATGAAGGTGACGAGGCCGGCCCGCCCTTGGCTCTTAAGGTCAGCGAATTTCTTGTCGATCCGGGTCATCTCTACATCTCCATGTGGAGGTGTTCGGCGACGGCGAAGATGTCCTTGTCGCCGCGTCCGCACATGTTCATGACCAGGAGATTGTCGCTCGGCAGCGTCGGCGCGAGCTTGGTGACATAAGCCAGCGCATGGGACGGCTCGAGAGCCGGGATAATGCCTTCAAGCTTGGTGCAGAGCTGGAAGGCTGTGAGCGCCTCTTTGTCGGTCACCGAGACATAGGTCACACGGCCACTGTCCTTGAGCCAGGAATGCTCTGGGCCCACGCCCGGATAATCGAGCCCAGCCGAAATCGAGTGACCCTCAAGGATCTGCCCGTCGTCATCCTGGAGGAGATAGGTGCGGTTGCCGTGGAGCACGCCAGGCTTGCCGCCGGTCATGGAGGCGGCATGGCCGTTCTCCACATCAATGCCGTGACCGCCTGCCTCGACGCCATAAATCGTAACCGATGGATCATCGAGGAAGTCGTGGAAAAGGCCCATGGCGTTAGAGCCGCCGCCGATACAGGCGACCAGCGTGTCAGGAAGACGCCCTTCCCGCTCCATCATCTGCTCGCGGGTCTCCTTGCCAATCACCGACTGGAAGTTGCGCACCATGGCCGGATAGGGGTGCGGGCCGGCGACCGTGCCGATGATGTAAAAAGTGTCGTGCACATTGGCGATCCAGTCGCGAAGCGCATCGTTCATGGCGTCTTTCAGCGTGCCTGAGCCCGATGTCACCGCCTTCACCTCGGCGCCAAGCAGCTTCATGCGGAACACGTTCGGCCGCTGCCGCTCAATGTCGGTGGCGCCCATATAGATCACACACGGCAGCCCGAAGCGCGCAGCCACAGTGGCCACGGCGACGCCATGCTGACCAGCGCCCGTCTCGGCGATGATGCGGGTCCGGCCCATGCGCCGCGCAAGCTGGATCTGGCCCAGGCAGTTATTGATCTTGTGGGAGCCGGTGTGGTTCAGCTCATCGCGCTTGAAATAAATCTTGGCGCCGCCGAGATGCTCGGTGAGGCGCTCGGCGAAATAGAGCGGGCTCGGGCGCCCAGCGTAATGGGCTAGGAGCGCGTCGAGTTCGGCCTGGAACGAAGGATCGGCCTGGGCGTCGGCATAGGCCTGCTCCAGTTCAAGGATCAGCGGCATCAACGTCTCGGCCACGAAACGTCCGCCATAGAGGCCGAAATGGCCCTGTTCGTCCGGACCGGCGCGATAGGTATTCTGGGCTGGGGTATCGGTGACCGTACTCATGATGCCTTGGCTTGTTGTTGGGCGGCTGCTTGTGCCGCCTGAATGAAACTTACGATCAGCGTCTCGTCCTTGATGCCGGGCGCGGTCTCGACCCCGGAAGACACGTCGACCAAAGCAGGACCAGTCAGGCGGATCGCCTCGCCAACATTGGCAGGGTTGAGACCCCCGGAAACCGCGAAGGGCGTGCGAGCCGCGCTCAAAGCGCGCCAGTCGAAGGGAACGCCATTGCCACCGGGCAGTGTCGCGTCGGGCGAGGCCTTGGCGTCGAAGAGAATTTCGTCGGCGATGCCGGCGTAAGCGTTGGCATCCACAATGTCTTCAGGCCCAGCAACGGCAATCGCCTTCATCACCGGGAGACCAGTGCGCGCCTTGATGGCAGCCACCCGCTCCGGCGTCTCTTGGCCGTGCAGCTGGAGGATATCGGGGCGGACCGTGCCGGCGACCTGGTCGATCAGCGCATCGTCGGGATCGACCATGACCGCGACCGTGCCAATCCGCCCACGAGCCGCTTCCACAAGGGTGCTGGCCTCGTCGGGTTCCAGATTTCGCGGGCTCTTGGCAAAGAAAACAAGCCCGATGAAATCGGCGCCAGCGGCAACCGCGGCCTCGAGAATAGCAGGCGTCCGCACGCCACAGATTTTGACCTTGACCGTCACGGGGGGCCCTAAGCGCTCTCTGGTGAGGGTTTTGCTGGCCTGTTGAGGCTCGCGCGAGGCCACCCTATGAAATCCGGGCCATTGAGTCCATCGCACTGCACCATTGGCGCTGCCAAATGCCTTAAGGACGACGGGGCCAACAAGCCCAGGCCGGGTGGTTTAGTCGGAGGTCAATTGAGCGCGATGGGAAGCCTGGTCGCTGCCCTCCAGCTCCTTCTCCAGCCGGTCAGCCTGTCGGCGCCAGTCGCGCGCCTCGCGAACCCCTTCACGTGCCGTCCTGCGCCATTTGCCCTGGTTGAGCCACGAGGCGATGCCGCCGACCAACAGGCCGATGGTGAAGGCACCCAGCAGAAACAGGAAAAACGGCGCCTCGAGCGACAGGTTGGGCTCGGCGCCACCGAAGGGATCGAGGATGAGAACGGCGGACTTGCGGTTGACTACGGCGAGCGCGATGACCACGACGGCGAGTGGGATAACCACGAGTGCCAATATGAGCTTACGCCACACGACTGTTCCTCAAGCGACCGTCGGAGCCTTACGAACCGGCGCTTCTGCCGTCGGGGTTTAGGCGCTCGCGCAGCTCCTTACCGGTCTTAAAGAAGGGCACGTATTTATCTCCGACGAAGACTGTATCGCCGGTGCGCGGATTGCGCCCCTGGCGCGCCGCGCGATGCTTCACCGTGAACGCACCAAAGCCACGAAGCTCAACGCGGTTGCCGCGAGCGAGCGCTTCGGTGATCTCATCAAGCACGATATTGATGATGCGCTCGACATCACGATGGAAAAGATGCGGATTGGCGGTTGCCACCCGCTGAATCAACTCGGATTTGATCATTATACGCCCCACTGGACAGCAGCCATTCCCGGCGCTGCACCACGCCCCCCACTAATTGGCAGCAGGGTGCCAAACAGAGACCAGACCGTCAAGCTTGAGCGTCGCAGATGCCTGTCCCAAAACAGCGGCAATTCCGCCTGCCGAAAAGCCGAATTTCTCGGCCATGGACCCAAATAACCAGCGATATACGCCATTCGATTCTGTCTGCGGTTTCCACTCGATAATCTTGAGGCCTTTGGGAATGTCACGTTCCTCGTTTAGCCAACGCATGGCCGCCCGCTCATCCCCGATCTGGTCGACAAGCTTGAGTTTGACCGCCTGACGTCCTGAATAGATGCGCCCGTCGGTCAGTCCCGGAACAGAACTCGGCTCGAGGTCGCGTCGCTCTCTGACCAAACCCAGAAACCAGACCATGGCGTCGTCAACCATCTCCGCCGTCATCGCGCGCGCACGTTCGTCGATCGGCTCAAACGGATTTGGCACCGCCTTGAGAGGACCGCTCTTCACTTCTTCCATTTGAACGCCGAGCGTCTTCATCAACTCGGTGACATTGGCCCACTGGAAGATGACGCCGACGGAGCCAGTGATGGTGTTGCCGTAGACGAAGATGCGATCAGTCGCGAGCGCCACGATGTAAGCGGCGGACGTCGCAAGCGTGCCGCAGGTCGCGACCACGGGCTTCTTCTCGGCGAGACGGCGAATGGCGTCGTACATGGCCTCGCCGCCCGTCGTGGTGCCGCCAGGACTGTTGATGTCGAAGATCACAGCTTTGACCTGATCGGCCTTGGCAACCCGATCAATCAGGGCCTGCAATTTGCGGTCATCGGTGATGACACCGCTAATATTGATGCGGGCAATGTGCGGCAGGATGCCGGCGGAGCCGGCCATCTGCCTATCGCCGAGGAAGAAGGCGCCCAGGAACAGAAGTCCGAGCACCACCGCGGCGATACGCCAAATGGTTACGCGCCGCTTCAAGCGGCGACGCTCGATCACACTTTCGGCGTCGAGAACCATTGGCGGTCGCTCACGTTGTCTGCGCCAAAAACGGCACTAACGTTGTGGTCCGGCGGCTTGCGGCCGCCTCGCCTATTTCTCGGAAGAGGCGTCAGCCTCCGCGGCCTTGTCCTTTGCAGCCTTAGTCTTGGCCGGCTTGGCCTTGGCCGGCTTGGCCTTGGTCGCTTCGTCCTTGGCCTCTTTGGCCTTGGTCGTTTTAGTCTTCGTCGTTTTGGCCTTGGTCGCGCGCTTAGGCTTCGGCTTCTCGGCAGGTTCCTCCGCCGCAGCTTCCTCGGGCGCATCCGGCTCGTCGCCGTCTTTGGCCTTGTTCAAGGCCGCACCAAGAATGTCGCCAAGCGAAGCGCCAGAGTCCGTCGAACCGTACTGAGCGACGGCCTCTTTCTCCTCGGCGATCTCCAGCACCTTGATCGACGTCGAGACCCGACGGGTCTTAATGTCGACCTGAGTCACAACGGCATCGAACTTCTCGCCGACAGCGAAGCGGTCGGGCCGCTGCTCGGAACGATCACGCGACAGATCCGAACGGCGAATGAAGGTGGTGAGGTCGTGGTCGATAAGCTTGGCCTCAAGGCCATTGTCCTTGACCGAGGTCACCTCGCAGGTGACGCGGATGCCCTTCTTGAGATTGGTAGAGGATACGGCACCCTCGAACGGATCCGTCGTCAGCTGTTTGATGCCGAGGCTGATGCGCTCTTTATCGGAGTCTGCCTCCAGCACCACGGCCTTGACCGTGTCGCCCTTCTTGAATTCAGCAAGGGCTTCCTCGCCGGACTTGGTCCAATCGATATCCGACAGATGCACCATGCCGTCGATGCCGCCGTCGAGACCGACAAACAGCCCGAATTCTGTGATGTTGCGAACCTGGCCTTCGATGATGGCGCCAGCCTCGTGGCTTCCAGCGAATGCAATCCAAGGATTCTCTTGGGTCTGCTTCAGGCCAAGTGAGATATGGCGCTTGTCGGGATCGACCTCAAGGACCTGCACCTCAACCTCTTGGCTGGTGGAGATGATCTTGCCGGGATGGATGTTCTTTTTCGTCCAGCTCATCTCTGAGATGTGGATCAAACCCTCGACGCCAGGCTCAAGCTCAACGAACGCACCATAGTCGGTGATGTTCGTGACCGTGCCCTTGAAGCGGGAATCCACCGGATATTTGGCGGCGATGCCGTCCCAAGGATCGGACTCAAGCTGCTTGATGCCAAGGCTGATGCGCTGGGTCTCGGTGTTGATGCGGATGATCTGCACCTTCACCGTGTCGCCAACATTCACAATCTCGCTCGGATGGTTGACGCGTCTCCAGGCCATGTCAGTGACATGCAAGAGGCCATCGATGCCGCCAAGATCGATAAACGCACCGTAGTCGGTGATGTTCTTGACCACGCCCTCGATGACCTGCCCCTCTTCGAGGCGGGCCACGATCTCGCTGCACTTCTCGGCCCTTGTCTCTTCGAGCACGGCGCGGCGTGATACGACGATATTGCCGCGACGGCGATCCATCTTCAGGATTTGGAAGGGCTGGGGCGTATTCATCAGCGGCCCCACGTCGCGAATGGGGCGAATGTCGACCTGGCTACCGGGCAGGAAGGCCACGGCGCCGTCGAGATCGACGGTGAAGCCGCCCTTCACGCGATTGAAGATCTGGCCTTCGACTTTCTCGTTAGCCTTGTACTTCTCTTCGAGCCTGGTCCAGCTTTCCTCGCGGCGCGCCTTCTCGCGAGACAACACGGCCTCGCCAGCGGCGTTTTCAACGCGCTCAAGATAGACATCGACCTCGTCGCCAACGACGAGTCCGGAAGGACGGCCCGGGAGAGCAAATTCTCTGAGGGCAATGCGGCCTTCGGTCTTCAGCCCAACGTCGATAACCGCAACGTCTTTTTCGATTGAAACGACGGTGCCTTTAACAACACTGCCTTCCTCGAGTGCCTTACCGGCTAGCGACTCTTCAAGAAGGGCTGTGAACTCATCAAGGCTCGGCTGGGCGATACTGGTCTGCGGCTCGGTCATTTAGGCTCCTACTCGGCGTCCCGCCTTGCGCAATGGTCTCACGCCGCTTGAACCCGAGGCTCGTGTTGCTCCGGATACGGCCAAAATTTGCGACGACGGGCGCGCCCAAGGGGCAGCCCATCCTCCGCTCGCTTCAACCGCGGAATTCATTCAAAAAATGATGTGCCAATGCAAAAAATGGGCTCGGCCTCAACCGGCGCGCCCCGCTCGGCCCATCGCAGCTTCGATTAGATCGATCGCTGCCCTGAACGCGGCGTCTATAGCCAAATTTGTGGTGTCGAGCAAGGCTGCGTCTTCGGCCTGAAGGAGGGGGGCAACCGCCCTATTCCGATCGCGATCGTCGCGGCTCCGAATATCGGCCAAAACTATAGCCTCCTCGATGCCGCCATCGCGCTCCTTAAGCTCCAGAAAACGGCGGTGGGCCCGTTCCTCAGGGGTTGCGGTCACAAACAGCTTCGCGTCGGCATCCGGGCAGATCACCGTGCCGATATCCCGGCCATCGATCACGGCGCCGGGGTAAACGGCCACAAAATTTCGTTGGTATTCAATGAGTACAGCGCGCACTTCCGGGTGGCGCGCCACCACCGAGGCGGCCTCTCCGAGACCTGCGGTGCGCAAATCAGGATCGCCGAGCGTCGTCGCATCGAGCCTGGAAGCCGCAAGCGCAGCGACGCCCGCGTCGGTGAGGTCACCGCCTTGAGCCAGCGTATCGCGTGCGACAGCCCGGTAGAGCGCCCCGGTATCGAGATGGCGCAGACCAAAATGGATGGCGACCCGCTTAGCTAGCGTGCCCTTGCCCGAGGCTGCTGGACCGTCAATGGCGATGATCATGCGAGCTCGGCTCCGAGTTTGGCCATCAAGGGCACGAAGTCGGGGAAGCTGGTGGCGATCATGCTGCCGTCGTCGATAGTGACTGGCGTCTTGGCACCGAGCCCGAGGATGAGGAAGGCCATGGCGATGCGGTGGTCCATGTGGGTCTCCACCAGCCCGCCTCCCGCCACTTCGCCGCGCCCGCGAACGATCAGATCGTCGCCTTCGACGCGCGCCTCGACTCCGCAGGCCTTCAAGCCCGCGGCGGTGGCAGCAAGCCGGTCGCTTTCCTTCACTTTGAGTTCGGCAAGCCCTTCCATGCGCGTCTCGCCTTCGGCGAACGCCGCGACCACGGCAAGCATGGGATATTCGTCGATCATGGATGGAGCACGCTCAGGGGGTACACGCACGCCCTTTAACGGTCCGGCCTTGACCCTGATATCGCCCACGGGCTCACCGCCTTCCTCTCGAAGGTCGAGCATCTCTATATCCGCTCCCATCTCACGCAAGGTTTCGAAGAAGCCGGTGCACGTCGGGTTCATCAGCACACCCTCGACCACGACATCGGAGCCAGGGCAGATGACAGCGGCGGCGACAAGGAAGGCAGCGGAACTCGGATCGCCCGGCACCGAGATCGCGGCGCCCTGAAGTTCGGCGTCGCCACATACCGTGACCGCTCGTGCGCCTTTCTCCCGATCCTCGATCTGAAGTTCGGCCCCGAAGAAGCCGAGCATGCGTTCGGTATGGTCGCGCGTCGCCAGCGGCTCAACCACCGTGGTGCGACCCGGCGCATGCAGTCCGGCAAATAGAATGGATGATTTCACCTGCGCCGAGGGGACCGGCAGGTCGTATATGATCGGCACGAGATCCCCCGTGCCGCGCACAACGAGCGGCAGGGTGCCGCCTTCTCCTTGCGCCTCTATCTGCAGGCCCATCGTGGTGAGTGGGCGGAGCACGCGCCCCATCGGCCGCCGGCACAAAGAAGCGTCGCCCGTGAATTCGGCTCGCATGTCGTGACCGGCGACGACACCGAGCAAGAGGCGGCTCAATATACCGGAGTTGCCGAAATCAAGCGGGGCATGCGGCGCGCTCAAGGCCCCTACGCCCTGGCCTAACACTTCGAAGACTTCGTCCGTCCGCGTGACCGAAGCACCGAGTGCATCCACCACCCGCGCGGTCGCCATAACATCCTCGGCCTCAAGCAGGCCGGTGATACGGGTTCGGCCAATCGCAAGCGCGCCGAGGATCAGCGCACGATGGGAAATGGACTTGTCACCGGGGACCTTAACGCGGCCAGAAATGCGCGCGGATCGGCGGGCGGTCAGAGGGTGCGGCATGGATTCTCAGTTGGGGTTTTTTCGGCGCTCAATAGCTTTTGACACTACGCATGAGGCGTGGCAATGGGGAGTCAAGCAAGGCTAGCTTCGAGGAGCGTCAATGTCGAAAGCCACACTCGGGACCAAGCGCGTTTGCCCGAGCTGCGCAGCACGGTTCTACGACTTGGGTCATTCACCGATTACCTGCTCCGTGTGCCAAGCCGTTTATCCCGTGACCCCGGCCGCCTCTTCGCGGCGAAGTGCACGCACCGCACCAGTCGAAGAAAAAAAGCCCGAGGTGGTCGAAGCAGATCCGCCCGTGCCGACAAGCGCCGATGTCATCAGCCTCGATGAGGCAGCAGAGGCCAAAGAGGCTGCCGCCACCGAGAAGGCAATCGGGGATATCGGCGACGTCGAAGACATTCCTGACAGCGACGATGACGACGATACCTTCCTTGAGGAAGAAGAGGGCGAGACCGATGTGGCCGGTATTGTCGGGGGCGGCACGAAAGAAGAATCCTAGAGACGAGCGCGGTTAGGACAGAGCCGCCTTAATCTCTCACGACCGTTGGTTCGTATTTCTCTTGAACCAGCCGGGCACCCGGCCTAAGTGAAGCGGTCCGAACTCCTGCGCCCAGACAAGCGGTCGCGGATTTCTGTTTTCTGAAGGGGCCATAGCTCAGTTGGGAGAGCGCGTGAATGGCATTCACGAGGTCGGCGGTTCGATCCCGCCTGGCTCCACCAA
>DAOVDX010000094.1 GCA_030669345.1 Methyloceanibacter sp.
TATCGCCGGAGGCTAGGGATCCTCGCCAGGAGGCTCAACCCAATTTGCTCTGACAATGCCCATCTTTGTGCAGCCCACATATTGGGCATTCGTTGGGCAGTCTACGGCAATAGCGCTTTAACCCATTGATTTAATTGGCGCCCCGTAGGGGAGTCGAACCCCTGTTTCCGGCGTGAGAGGCCGGCGTCCTGGGCCACTAGACGAACGGGGCCTGCGCGCGAGCGAGAAGCTATAGCTTGCCGTGCCAATTGCGATCAAGGCTTATTGAGCGTTCAACCCGATCCGGGAAATAACCTTGCCGCTCGTGAGGTCGATGACCACGATTTCCGGCCCGGCACTAGAATTGAGATGGAGTGCGAGACGGTCGCCATCAAGAGCCATCGAGACGACCGTGGCGCCGGCGGGAATGGCAAGCTCGGTCTCAGTCCCCGGAAGCAAATTTGACGACGCCGTTGCAGGCTTGTCGGGCGTCGAACTCTTGCCCTGCCCCAAATTTGAGGCCTGATAGGCTATGACCCCGATCACGAAGATGAAGCCGCCGACGAGCAGAACCCCCATCGCAATCACAACGACCTTGAGGATCCGCACGCCGCGTGGGCTAAACACCGTCCCCGGCAAAGGCGTATTGTCAGACTCGCTCTTCACCGCCATCGTCTAAAAGACCTCATGCCGCAATCAGACCAGCCAATTGTCGAATGCCTAAACGCCGAAGTGGACAAAACCCACGCGGGCCAGAGGCTCGACCGCTTTTTAAGCCACGCCCTGCCGCAGCTGAGCCGGACCCGAATACAAGCCCTGATCAAACAAGGCCAAGTCACGATCAGACAAGCCCAAACCGCTTCAAGCGGCGCGACCATAGAGGACGTCAAATATAGGGTCAAACCAGGCGAGTGCTACGAACTTGTCGTCCCGGAAGCGGTCGAGACCACGCTTCAAGGCGAGGAAATTCCGCTGAACGTGGTCTACGAGGACGACGCCTTGATCGTCATCGACAAGCCCGCCGGGCTCGTCGTGCATCCCGGCGCGGGCCAGACCTCCGGCACTTTGGTCAATGCGCTCATCGCCCATTGCGGCAAGGGCCTATCTGGCATTGGCGGTGTCGTGCGGCCCGGCATCGTGCATCGGCTCGACAAGGACACGAGCGGACTCATGGTGGTGGCCAAGGCCGACCGGGCTCATCGGGGCCTCGCCAAGCAATTTGCCGATCATGGCCGGACGGGCTCGCTTGAGCGCGGCTATCTCGCACTTGTCTGGGGTGCGCCAGGAACACGCAAAGGCCGCATCGAGGGGGCCATCGACCGCCATCCGACGAGTCGAACCAAAATGGCAGTGATGCGGAACAAGGGACGGCACGCCGTGACCCATTGGCGCTTGAAGGAAAGCTATGGCCAAGACAGGGACGGCCCCATGGCCTCTCTGCTCGCGTGCACGCTTGAGACCGGGCGCACCCACCAAGTGCGTGTGCATTTGGCCCATATCGGGCATCCGCTGCTCGGCGACCCGCTCTATGGTCGGGGCTTCAAATCGAAGCTGCAGAAGCTTCCGCAAGGCGTGCAGGACACGGTCGGGGGGCTCCACCGGCAAGCCCTTCACGCGGAAAGACTTGCATTCATTCACCCCGTGACCGGCGCCTTACTGGAATTTAATAGTGCGCTACCTGATGATCTCGCCGAGATTGCGGCTTCCCTCAAGGACTTGTGATATTCTGTTAGACTTTATTGCCAGCGGCAAAGGTTCTATAGAAGAGTTCGCTGGGGGACGGTTTTTAACGGAAAGAGCGCGACCGGCTCGAGGTCGCAGAAAACGGGTCTCATGGCTGCCAAAAGTTTACCGAGCGTCAGTGCCCATGGCGGGCTCACACGCTATCTCGAAGAAATTCGACAGTTTCCGATGCTGGAGCCGCAGCAGGAGTACATGCTTGCCAAGAGTTGGCGCGAGCATGACGACCGCGACGCCGCGCACCAGCTTGTCACCTCCCATCTGCGGCTCGTGGCGCGCATCGCCATGGGCTATCGCGGTTACGGCCTGCCCGTGGGCGAGGTCATCTCCGAAGGCAATGTTGGCCTGATGCAGGCGGTGAAGCGTTTCGATCCCGAAAAGGGCTTCCGCCTCGCGACCTACGCCATGTGGTGGATCAGGGCTGCGATCCAGGAATACATCCTGCGTTCGTGGAGCCTGGTGAAAATGGGCACCACCGCGTCGCAGAAGAAGCTCTTCTTCAACCTGCGCAAGATCAAGGGCCAGCTCAAAGCCCTCGAAGAAGGCGATCTGCATCCCGACAACGTCAAGAAGATCGCCACGAAACTCGGCGTGCCCGAGGCAGACGTCATTTCCATGAACCGGCGGCTTGCTGGCGACAGCTCGCTCAATGCGCCAGTGCGCAACGACGCGGAGAGCGGCGAGTGGATGGACTGGCTGGTCGACGACGGCATTGACCAGGAGACGGCGCTCGCCGAGTCCGAAGAGCGCGATCACCGTCACGAGATGTTGCTCGATGCGCTGAAGGATCTAAACGACCGTGAGCGCCGCGTGTTTGAAGCACGCCGCCTCGCCGAGGACCCGCTGACGCTGGAAAAACTTTCCGGTGAGTTCGGCGTGAGCCGCGAGCGTATCCGCCAGATCGAGGTTCGCGCCTTCGAGAAAGTGCAGAAGGCCGTGCAGAAAGCGGCAGCAGCCGTCGCACTGCCCGAACCCGAACCCGCCGACTAACGACCGCCCTCCCCCGCGATTGCGAAATCGTCAGGGGCATCGTCCCCAATAGATGCGCGCGCGGGTGATGAGGTCGCCCGCCATGTGGTAGACGGCTGCCATCGGCATGCTGGCCTTGTCCCCTGCCTTCATGGGTCCCAGCAGAAAATCCGGGAGATCGGTCTTGGCGTGTAGCACGCGCTCCACTTCGACCGCCGTGACCCCCGGTTTGACGAGGATGCTGCTGGGAAGCAGATCGATCTGCACGTCTCGATTGGCACCTTCAAAGAAGTCGAGGAGCTACGCCCGCCCCCGCGCGTCCGTCTTCGGATTGGAGAAGCGCGTGTCTTCCGCGTAGAATCAGCTCACCAACTCCTTGAAACGCCGCGCGTTGTGGGTCTCGAAGTAGTCGCGCCAATAGGCCTCGTCGACGTCCCTAACCATTCTCTCTCCCTCCTCATGAAAGTTCAATTTTACCTCGGCTTCGGTACCGTTTAAGGACATCGTCAGCGCCTAAGGAGCGACGGCCTCGTGAAACACCTGAAAATCAGCGGCGTCGAGATTACCTATCTCGACGAAGGCAAAGGGCCCTGCGCCCTACTCTGCCATTGCTCCAGCGCCTCCCACAAGGAATGGCTGCCGCTGATCGAGACACTGAAGGACGACTGGCGCGTCCTGGCGCCCGACTTTATAGGCTACGGCCAATCCGACCCCTGGCCAATGGTCAAACCCTTCAGCATCGAGGCTGACGTGAAGGTGCTCTTGAGCGTAGCCAGGAAGACGCGAAGTCCCCTCCATATCGTCGGTCATTCTTATGGTGCGGCGTTAGCGCTCGACGCGGCGCGCAAGCTCGGCAAGCGGGTCAAGAGCCTCACCCTGATCGAGCCGGTTTCCTTTCATCTCCTGCGCCTCGAGGAGCGCCCGGAGTGGAAGGATGTGGAACGGCTCGGCATCTCCGTGCTCGACCCGGTGACCAAAGGCGACGACCGCAAAGCGGCAGGAGCCTTCATGAGCTATTGGCTGGGCCGCTGGCGCTGGTGGCTATCGCCCGAGCGCTTCAAGAACGCCATTGCCACCACGATTCCTAAGGTCGCGCTGGAATTCTCCATCGCCGTAGACGCCCAGACGACGCTTCAGGACTATGCGGAAATCACCGCCCCGACCCTGCTGATTGTTGGGGGAAAAACGAGAGCGCCAACCCGCGCCATTGTGGAGCTGCTGGCCGGAGCATTGCCGAACGCCAAGGTGGAAGTCTTAAAAGGCGCAGGGCATATGAGCCCGTTCACGCACCCCGCCGAACTTAACCGGATGATCCTCGACCATCTCGACGCGGTGCGGTAGCGCCAGAACTATCCTCCGGCAATCCTTCGGCGTCCTTAGCGAACAGATCTTCGAGCTCGACAGCGGCGGTCAGCGCGTTGGCCCTGACCTTCTCCATGTCGGTGTAATATTTATAGTCCTCGAAGAGACGCTTCTCGTCATGCTGCCGGAACGTCTCGGTCAGCCGCTTCACTTCGGCGGGTTTCAGCCCAAGACCCCGCAGCAATCTCGTCGTCAGCGCGAGCGCCGATGAAAATGTCTCGCGCTCGATGATATTGACGCCAAGGTCCATCAGCTTGTGCACATGGATGCGGTCTCGCGCCCGCGCGTAGATCGGCAAGTCGGGAAATTCTTCACGTACGATCTCGGCAACCCTGACGGAGGCATCGACACTGTCGATGGCCAGCACAAAGGCTTGCGCCTTCTGGGCGCCAGCCGCGCGCAAGATGTCGAGCCGGCCTGCATCGCCGTAATAAATTTTAGAGCCGAAGCGCTTCACGAAGTCGACCTGGGCGATGCTGGTATCGAGCGCGGTGAACGGAATATGGCGCGCACGCAACACGCGGGCGACGATCTGGCCGAAGCGCCCGAACCCGGCAATGATGACGTGCCGGTCCCCTTCGGGCGGCATCTCGTATTCGGGTGCTTCTGGCTTCAGCGCGCGCGCGATCACGTCGTCAATCAGCAAGAGCAGTGGCGTCGCCGCCATCGATAGGGTCACCGCCAGCGTGAGCAGGCTCGCCGTGTCGCGGCCGATGACCCCTTCGAAGACGCCGACCGAGAACAGCACGAAGGCGAATTCGCCGCCCTGGCTGAGCACCAGCCCGAGACGCCGCGACGGTCTGTTGGCCAGCCCCCACCAACGGCCGAGCCCGTAGAGGATCACCGCCTTGATGGCGACCAGACCGGCGACAATGGCGAACAACGCCGCGGGTTTGGCGACGAGCACACTGAGATCAATGGACATGCCGATGGCGATGAAAAACACCGCGAGCAGCAGCCCCTCGAATGGCGCGATGTCCGCCTCGATCTGATGGCGATATTCGGAGTCGGCGAGCAGGGCGCCAGCGATGAATGCGCCAAGGGCCGCCGATAGCCCGACCTGCTCCATGATCAGCGCCACGCCCACCACTGTGAGCAGTGCGCTGGCCGTCATCGCCTCGCGCACGCCGGTAGCGGCGACAACCCGGTACAGCCGGCTCAGTAGGAAGCGCCCGCCCACGATGACGGCGAGAATGGTGAGGATCGCGATCCCGGCGCTGCTGAGGTCCATGCTCGGCTCGTCGCCACCGAGCGCGAAGAGCGGCACCAGCGCAATCAGGGGAATGGCGGCGAGGTCCTGGAACAGCAGCACCGAGAAAGCCAGCCGCCCATGGCGTGTGGTCAGCTCGCCCTTCTCCTCCAGCACTTGGAGCGCGAAGGCGGTCGAGGACAGGGACAGCGCCAGCCCGACAAATAGCGCTTGGGCCAAGGTCAGCCCAAGGCCCCCCCCAATCGCCGCCAGCACGATGGATGTGGCGACGAGTTGACCGGCGCCAAGCCCAAAAATGGCGGAACGCATGGACCACAGCCGGATGGGGCGCAGCTCAAGCCCGATGACGAACAAGAGCAACACCACACCGAATTCAGCGAAATGGAGAACCTTGGCCACGTCGTCGAGGGCATAGAGAGGCCCTAGGACATAGGGCCCAATGACGACTCCAGCGGCGAGATAGCCGAGCACCGAGCCAATGCGGAAGAAACGTCCAAACGGCGCAGCAATTGCGGCAGCAGCCAAAAATACCGCGACCTGAACCAACTGTGCTGTTGTCATGCCGACTCAAACCCCTCTTGAGGCCATTCGGTAGCACGGCGGCGCTGAAGCGGCCAACCACCGCGCCGTCACAACGCCGTGCACGCATTGCTCATGACAGTGCGAAGCTCTAGGACTGGCCGCCATGGCCTCCTCCCAAGATGCACCCGCGCCAACTCTCCGTGAGGCCCTTGGCGTTTGGGCCAAGATCGGCGTCACATCCTTCGGCGGACCGGCCGGGCAGATCGCCCTGATGCACCGGATGCTGGTCGAGGAGTGCCGCTGGATTGACCCGAAGAGATTCCTGCACGCGCTCAATTTCTGCATGTTGCTGCCAGGCCCCGAGGCCATGCAGCTCGCCACCTATGTCGGCTGGCGGCTACACGGCACGCTCGGCGGGCTCATCGCCGGGCTCTTATTCGTGCTCCCAGGCGCAGTCGTCGTTCTCGCCTTGAGCATCGCCTACGCCCTATTCGGCCAAGTGCCCCTGGTCGAGGCCGCCTTTGTCGGCATTAAGGCCGCGGTTCTCGTCATCGTCATCGAAGCCTTGATGAAAGTGGCAAAGCGCGCGCTGCATCGCCCGCATGATTGGGGCATCGCGGTGGCCGCCTTCTTCGCCATCTTCTTCCTGGCCGCGCCCTTCCCTCTGATCATCGCCATTGCCGCACTCGCGGGCTTCCTCTTCGCCCTCATCTTTCCTGAGCCCCCGCCCCCGCCGCTCGACGCGCCGCCGGTGTCTCTGTGGAAGACCTTCCGCACCGCTGTGCTGTGGCTGGCCATCTGGATCTTGCCGCTGCTGGCCATCTCCGCCCTGTCCGGCAGCAGCCATGTCACCGCCGACGTCGCACTCTTCTTTTCGAAGCTCGCCGTGGTGACTTTCGGCGGCGCCTATTCGGTGCTGGCCTATATGGCGCAGCAGGCGGTCGAGACCTATGGCTGGTTGACCGCCGGTGAGATGCTGGATGGGCTTGGCCTCGCCGAGACGACGCCAGGACCGCTCATCCTCGTCACCGAGTTCGTGGGTTTTCTCGCCGGTTACCGGCAAGGCGGCGAGCCGAGGCTTGCCTTCGGCCTGCTGGCCGTCGCGGTCACGCTATGGGCGACCTTCGCCCCTTGCTTTCTTTGGATCTTCGTTGGCGCGCCCTACGTGGAGCGTCTCGGCTCGAACGCCAAGCTCGCTGGCGCGCTGCGCGGCGTCACCGCCTCGGTGGTCGGCGTGATCTTAAATTTGAGCCTGTGGTTTGCCCTGCACGTGATCTTCGAGCACATCGAGCCTGAGTGGTATGGGCCTTTGCGCCTCTGGGTGCCGGACCTTGCCAGCTTCCAGTTGGACGCGGCCCTGCTGGCAGTCTTTACGACGATCCTCCTGCTGGGCTTGCGCCTCGGCATGGTGACCACGCTGGCGATCACCGCCGGCGCCGCGCTCGCTCTCTCAGCTGTACAGGGCATGATCTGAAGGCGGCCCCGCGGCACAAATGAAAAGCGCGGGCCAAAGACCCGCACTCAACACAAAATCGAAATTAATCAGAGTGCCTAGCGCGGCACGAAGATATTGACGAAGGGCGCCCGGACCCAAGTGCCACGGGGGCCCTTGCGAACTGTGGTGAACGGCGCATCGACCGCCGTGCGGGAGCGGCTCGTCCTCACCGACGTGGTCGGCGCATAGACTTCGGTGTCGTAGCGATCGTCGCGCCACCAGCGGCGGCCACGGTAGCGCGCCTCTTGCACCAGCGATGCCTCCGATGCGTGGTTTGTGAGCCCGACAGGGCCGGCAGACGCCGACACCGGCATGAGCAGAGCCGCGGCGAAGAACGCCGCAACGAAACTGGAGATGGTCAGTCGGGTCATCCGTCCTCCTTATCGAGGTTTTTGGGTTGGCTGGAAAAGGCCAATTCAAATCATCTCATAGCAATGTGGCGGCACGGAGTACGCCGCGCAACCCCAAAAACTAGAGCCATCCTTTACGTTTGAAGTAGAGATAGGGCAGCGCCTCAGGCCGCAGCAGGCTCAGTCGGGCCAGGCACGGAGCGCCATGTCGGCGACGCGTTCAAG
>DAOVDX010000182.1 GCA_030669345.1 Methyloceanibacter sp.
CCGCATCGCCAATGTGAGCCACAGCCCCGACCACAAGCTCATTGCCTATGCGGTGGATACCAGGGGCTCGGAGTTCTACGCCGTCAATATCATCGAGGCGGACACTAGCAAGCTTGTCGATTCCCAGATCACCGACAATAACGGCGCCCTGCAATGGGCTGCCGACAGCCGGACGCTGCTCTATGTCTGGCTTGACGAGGAACACCGTCCCCGTCGTGTCCTCGCCCACGACGTCGGCACGGAGGGCACGGACCGCCTCGTCCATGAGCAACCTGACCCCGGCTATTTCCTCGAGATCGACGCCACTCAGGACCAGCAATTTCTGTTGCTTGGCGTCCACGACCACGAGACTGCGGAGGTCAGCCTGATCGACGCGAGCAAGCCGGACGCAACGCCCCGCCTCGTGGCTCCGCGTGAAACCGAGCATGACTATTCGGTTGACCATCATGACGGCCGCCTCATCATCCTCACCAATTCCGATGGTGTGGAGGACTACCGCATCGTCGAAGCGCCAGCCGACAATCCTGGCCGCGACAACTGGCGTGAGATCGAGCCACACCGGCCGGGGCGGCTCATTCTCAACATCGTCGCCTATAAGGATTTTCTCGTTCGGCTTGAGCGAGAGGATGGCCTGCCGCGCATTGTGGTCCGCCGTTTTGCCGACGGTGAGGAGCACAGCATCGCCTTCGATGAGGAGGCTTACGCGCTCAGCCTTTCGCAAGGCTATGAATACGACACGAATATTCTGCGCTTCACCTATTCGTCCATGACCACGCCCGCCCAGGTCTTCGACTACGACATGGCTGCGCGAACGCGTGAACTGAGGAAGACGCAGGAGATCCCGAGCGGCCACGACCCAAGCCAATATGTCACCCGCCGCGTCATGGCCCCGGCAAAGGACGGCGAGACAGTTCCCATCACCTTGCTCTACCACAAAGAGACGAAGCTCGACGGCACGGCGCCGCTCCTGCTCTACGGCTACGGCGCCTACGGCATGACGATGCCCGCCAGCTTCTCGACGACCGCGCTTTCCCTTGTCGATCGCGGCTTTGTATATGCCGTCGCCCATGTGCGCGGCGGCCAAGAGAAGGGCTATCGCTGGTACAAGGACGGCAAGCGCGAGAAGAAGGTGAACAGCTTCACCGACTTCATTGCCGCCGGTGAATATCTGGCGCACGAAAATTTCACCACAAAGGGCAGGATTGTCGCCCATGGCGGCAGTGCTGGCGGCATGCTCATGGGCGCCATTGCCAACATGGCGCCTGAAGTCTTTTTAGGGATCATGGCCGAAGTGCCGTTCGTCGACGTGCTCACCACCATGCTCGACGCCACCCTGCCGCTGACTCCACCGGAATGGCCGGAATGGGGAAACCCCATCGAGAGCGCCGACGACTACCGGACCATCGCTGCCTATTCGCCTTACGACAACGTGCGTGCGCAAAGCCATCCGCACATCATCGCCCTGGCCGGTCTCACCGACCCGCGGGTGACCTATTGGGAGCCCGCAAAATGGGTCGCGAAGCTGCGCGAGCTCGACACGAGCGGCAATCTCATTCTGCTGCGCACCAATATGGAGGCTGGCCATGCCGGCGCCTCCGGCCGTTTCGAGCGCTTAAAGGAAGTTGCGCTCTCTTACGCCTTCGCCCTCAAGATTACCGGCCGCTCCTGAGCCCCGGCCTCTAGGCGGTCGCGCGATATCTGTGCAACAGTGCGCCCATGCTGCTTTCCCGTGACAAGTCTCAGCTCCTGATCGTTGATGTTCAGGACAAGCTCCTCAGCGCGATCTCTACGAGAGATCGGGTTATCGACCGCTGTGTGCGGCTCGCCCAGGCGGCGCGCAGACTCGGCGTGCCGATCACGCTGTCGGAGCAATATCCTCAAGGGCTCGGACCGACGGCCGATTCAGTCCGCGATGCCGTCGCCGATGAGGGCTACGTGTTCGACAAAGTCGAGTTCTCCTGCCTTAAGAACGAGCCGCTGCGCCACCGGCTGCATGAGCTTCGCCGCCAAGGCCGCTCGCAGGTCGTGGTCGCCGGAATCGAGGCCCATGTTTGCGTGACACAAACCGCGATGGATCTTGTGAGCCAGGGTTTCGAGGCCTTCGTGACGGCCGATGCCGTCGGCTCGCGCTCCAAGGCGAGCTGCAAGCTCGCACTGTCGCGGCTGCTCAAAGCCAGCGTCGAGTTGGTCGACAGCGAGATGGTCCTTTTTGAATGGCTGGAGCGCTCCGGTACGCCTGAATTCAAGGAACTCCAGTCTCTCATCAAGTGAGTGGTTTTCTGGACGGAACCTGCACCCTCGGTTCATGCGCGGTTCAGGTGCCAAGACGCAAAGTCCAAAGCGTCAGATCCCTGTGCTGTGGCTTCCCCAATTTCCGTCTAGCGTGACCAGCCATTTATCCATTCAAAACAGATACTTGATGACAGCCCTCGCAGGCTGGTTTTTCGGTTTGCATCTTGTGTCCGACCGGTGTCCGACGCGAACGCAACGTCACTAGCACCTTCAGCCTGAACGGCACCTGCACCTTCGGTTCATGTGCAGTTCAGGCGGACCGGCGCAACATGCTGCTCGTCAGACCCTGGGCTGGCATTTAGCGAACCTTCCTCGGCACCGGGCGCGGAGTTCCAGGGGCTCCGTGCCCACCCTTCCCAGCATCCACCGCGCCGCTTTAGCCCGTCGAGATCAGCCCTCCTGGAGCGTCATTCTTGGTGAGAAAGCTCGACGGCGCTGACCGTGCGCGAGCGTCGATCTGGGCTTGTCAGATGGCGTTCTCGGTGAGTGTCGCGAGTGTCCTGATCGAGATTGCTTACTGAGCAAACCCATCCATCACAGCGGTAAAGTTCGCCACCGTTGCCCTGCCAAGCGCGCCGACAACAGTAATAATGGCAATGCTGATGCCTCCGGCGATGACGGCATACTCAATGGCCGTGGCACCCGCCTCGTCCTTGACGAAACGTGCAATAGAAGTCCGCATTTCGGTAC
>DAOVDX010000023.1 GCA_030669345.1 Methyloceanibacter sp.
CGTAGACTTAGAAGGTTTTCCAGCTCACTTCGCAAGCGAGGCGGCGCAGCCAGTCCGCTTCGGCTCCGAAGCCTTCCAACTTGGCGAGCGCGGCTTCTTGGAAATCGACGGCGCGATCACGCGCACCATCCACCCCGAAGAGGTCAACGGCGGTACGCTTGCCGGCATCCATGCCGCTGCGCTTGCCGACTTCGGGTATGTCCTCCGTGACGTCGGCCACATCGTCCATGAACTGCATGGACATCCCGATATCGACGCAAGCCGCATAGATGCACTCGGCCTCGGCGTCCGTCGCACCGCAAAGGATCGCGCCGGCCTTACCCGAAGCGCCGTATAGCGCGCCGCTCTTCAGCGTGAAGAGCGACAACAGCCGTGCCTCTTCGTTCTGCTCGGTGTCTCGGCGACTTGGCCGGTGATCAGAAAGACCGGCGCCATGTCGACGGCCCATTGCGGAAAGGCGTGGTGGGTGCAGGGCTTGCCGCGCCGCATCTCGGCATCGTCCATCGACGGCAAATCGTCGAGCACGAGCGACGCGGCGTGGGCAAACTCAACAGCGCAGACGGTGGGCAAGGCGATTTTGAGCGCATCGGGGCGAAAGATTCTGCCGGCAGCCGTCACAATGATGGGACGCCAGCGATGACCAGAGCCAAGGATCGAATTTTGCGCGGCGCGCCGCACTTCGGTGTCCGGGTAAGCGAGAAAGCTCTGGCTTAAATAGTCCTCGACAGCACGGCGCACGTCCTGCTTTTCGGCCACGAAGCCCGGAAACTGACGACCGAGCGCTTCGGACCGTCCTTCTCGCGCAACAGAGCTTTGACCCCGCTTAGCAAGAGACTACTCCTCGACGTCCAAGAGCTCGGTGCCGGTTGGCTCACCGTTCTGGTTGAGGGAAATTTTCTCCACGCGGGCTTCCGCCTTGCGCAGCAAGCCGTCGCAATGGCTGCGAAGCACTTCACCACGCTCGTAAATTACGATCGAGGCTTCCAACTCGACATCGCCCTTTTCGAGGCGGTCGACGATGGTCTCAAGCTCCTTGAGCGCAAGCTCGAAGCTCATGGATTTGACGTCGGTTATGTCGCTCTTGTTGGCCATGGTCTGGCTTAGCCCTTTCCGCGCAACACAATCAAGAGGCACCCATCAGCGTCTTCACATGCACCCCCGTCGAGCTCGCAAGTGCCTCAAGATCGTAGCCGCCTTCAAGGGTCGATACGAGCTTGCCGCCGCTATGTTTCTCCGCAGCTTCAAGCAGCTTCTCGGTCACCCAGGCGAAATCCGGCTCTAACAGGCGTATCTGCGCCAGAGGGTCCTTGAGATGGGCATCGAACCCCGCGGAGACCAAGATGAAGTCTGGCGCGAACGCATCGAGCGCGGGCAGGACGCGGTCCTCGAACGCGGCGCGGAAAACCTCGCCATCGTCGCCAGGCTTCAGCGGCGCATTGAAGATATTACCGAGCCCCGTTTCGTCCAGAGCACCCGTGCCCGGAAAGAGCGGCATCTGATGGGTCGAGCCGTAGAACAAATCCTTGTCCGTCCAGAAAGCAGCTTGGGTGCCGTTGCCGTGATGGACGTCAAAATCGACCACCGCCACGCGCGTCGCCCCATGGGCCGCGCGCGCATGAAGCGCCGCCACCGCCACGGAGTTGAACAGGCAAAAACCCATCGCCCGGGCGGGCTCGGCGTGATGGCCGGGCGGGCGGATGGCGCAGAAGGCATTGTCGACATGGCCATTGGCCACCTGGTCCACGCCATGGATGACGGCGCCGGTGGCGCGCAATGATGCTTCCCAGCTTCCTGGCGAGACCACGGTGTCCGGATCGAGCCAATTATGAAGCTCGGCCGGGATCTCGGCCCGGACCATTTCCACATAGGCTTTGGGGTGCAGGCGCTCGATCTGGCTGAGTTCGGCGCGCGGCGCCTCCTCGCGCTTCAAATCCTTGAACGCAGCGCCTGACAGCGCCGCGTTGATGGCGCGTAGGCGATCGGCCTGCTCGGGGTGGCCGACGCCGGTATCGTGCTCCAAACAGGCGGGATGGGTCAGAAGAAGCGTGGTCATGCTTTAGGGCTAATCGGGGTTCACTGACATTGCGCACTCTGGCTTGACCGGCCAGTGGTAACACGCGAAATGAGGACCGACCATGCCCGTCCGCCCCGCCACAGAAGAGGCTATCGCCGCCGCCGCGCAAGCGTTGGCCAAGGGCGATCTCGTGGCGTTTCCCACCGAGACGGTCTACGGGCTCGGCGCCAACGCGCTCGACGCCCACGCCGTGGCCCGGGTGTTCGCCGCCAAAGAGCGCCCACGCTTCAACCCTCTTATCGTGCATGTGGCAAATCTCGAAGCGGCAGAGACCTATGGCGTCTTCGACGCGACGGCCCACAAGCTTGCCGAGGCGTTCTGGCCGGGGCCCTTGTCGCTCGTGCTGCCGTTGCGGCCGGGATGCGGCATCGCCGATCTGGTGACGGCGGGGCTCGGCACGATTGCCTTGCGCGTACCCAATCACACCGTTGCGCAGGCGCTGCTTGCGGACGCGAAACTGCCGCTTGCCGCGCCGAGCGCCAATCGCTCAGGACGCATCAGCCCCACATCCGCGTCCCATGTGGAGGCGGAGCTTGGCGGGATGCCCGCCATGATCCTCGACGGCGGGCCTTGCAAGCATGGCCTTGAATCGACCGTGGCTGGCGTGGCCGGAGGCGAGCCTATTTTGCTTCGTCTTGGTTCTGTGCCGCGCGAAGCCATCGAGGCCGTGCTTGGACACGCTATCGCCAGCGCAGAGGAAGATGCAGCCATCTCTTCGCCCGGGCAGCTTGAGCGCCATTATGCGCCGGAGACGCCATTGCGGCTCGGCGCAACAGACTTGCGGCCAGGCGAAGCACTGCTCGCCTTCGGGCCAAACGCGCCACAAGGGGCATCTGCAAGCATCAATCTCAGCCCCGCGGGCAACCTTGAGGAAGCCGCTGCACAGCTGTTCGCCGCGCTCCGCGAGCTCGATGCCGCCGGGGCTAGCCGCATCGCTGTCATGCCGATCCCGGCCCATGAGCTTGGCGAGGCCATCAACGACCGCTTGCAGCGCGCGGCCAAGGCGCGCTAGCCCTGATCCATGAGCGAGACCCCAAAGCTCCAGCCCCCGAGTGCCGAGACGATCAACGCGCTTGCGCGCATTGTCGGCGAGGATCACGCGATCCGCGACGAGAAGGACATGGCGCCTTATCTCACTGAGTGGCGCGACCTCTATCGTGGCAAAGCGGCGCTCGTGCTCAAGCCCGGATCGACGGAGGAAGTCTCAAGACTGCTCAAATGCGCCAACGAGACGCGCACGGCTATCGTGCCCCAAGGCGGCAATACTGGCTTGGTTGGCGGGCAGATCCCTTACGAGAGCGGCGATGAGGTGATCGTGTCCTTGGCGCGCCTCACCCATGTGCGCGACATCGACCTCCAATCCAACACCATGACGGTCGAGGCCGGGCTGCCGCTCGGCATGGCGCGGCATGTGGCCGAAAGCGCCGGCCGGCTTTTTCCTCTGAGCCTTGCGTCCGAGGGGAGCTGCCAGATCGGCGGTGTGCTCGCCACCAATGCCGGCGGCATGGGCGTGCTGGCCTATGGCAACGCACGCGACTTGGCGCTCGGGCTCGAAGTCGTGCTGGCCGACGGGCGCGTGCTCCATGGGCTGAAGCGCCTCCGCAAAGATAACGCCGGCTACGACCTCAAAGACTTGTTCATCGGCTCCGAAGGCACGCTCGGCATTATCACCGCAGCCGTGCTGCGGCTGTTTCCAAAGCCCGTGGAGCGCGTGACCTGCATCGCTGGCCTCAGCAACCTTGAGCACGCCCTCGCCTTCTTCGCTAGGGTGCGCGACTCCGCCGGGCCGATGCTGACAGCGTTCGAAATTCTGCCGCGCGTCGGTGTAGAGTTTGTACTGAAGCATGGTCGCGCCGCGCGCGATCCGCTCCCCTCACCCCACGCTTGGTATCTTCTGCTCGAACTCACATCTCCGCGCGCCGGTGAAGAACCACAGCGCCTCGCCGAGGCTCTGCTGCAACAGGGGATCGAGGCCAGCGAGATCGAAGACGCGACCATCGCCTCCTCGCTCACCCAAGCGGACGCGCTGTGGCGCATGCGCGAGATGATGAGCGAAGTGCAGAAGCAAGAAGGCGGCAGCATCAAGCACGATGTCTCGGTGTCGATTGCACTCGTGCCGGAATTCATCGCTCGGGCCGACCAGCTCGTCGGGCTGATGATACCTGGTTCCAGGCCCGTATCCTTCGGTCATCTCGGTGACGGCAACATCCACTACAATGTGAGTCAGCCGCCCGGAATGGATAAGGCGGTGTTCCTGTCGAACTGGGAAGCGCTCAACGCCGCCGTGCATGAGATTGTTCTCGACCTTGGCGGCTCGATCAGCGCCGAGCATGGCATTGGCCGCTTGAAGCGTGATCTCCTGCCCCACGCCAAGGAGCCACTGGCGCTTGAGCTGATGCATAAAATCAAAACCAGCTTCGATCCCAACGGCATTCTCAATCCTGGGAAGCTTCTATGATCGACAAGATTTGGTACAGGACCCAGGACGAGAAGTGGGACGCGGTCGATGCGTTCATCTCCGGTCAGTTTCTTGAGGACGATGCTGCGCTGATCGCGACGCTTGCGGCCAGCGAGGCGGCGGGGATGCCGCCAATCCAGGTCGCGCCTCTACAAGGCAAACTGCTGATGATGCTTGGCCGCGCCATGAACGCGCGCAAGATTCTCGAGATCGGCACGCTTGGCGGCTACAGCACGATCCGGCTGGCGCGCGGCCTTGGCGAAGGCGGCCGCCTCGTCACCCTCGACCACCATGCCGCTTATGCGGAGATTGCCCGCGATAACATCGCCAACGCGGAACTGAGCGATAAGGTCGAAATTCGAGTCGGCAAAGCGCTCGACACCCTGCCGAAGCTCGAAGCAGAAGGCGAAGGCCCGTTCGATCTTGTGTTCATAGATGCCGACAAGCCGAACACACCGGACTATTTTGACTGGGCCGTGAAGCTTAGCCGTCCCGGCAGCCTCATCGTCGTCGACAATGTCGTGCGCGAAGGCGCCATTCTTGCGGAGAAGAGCGAAAACCCAAACGTGAAGGGCTTGCGCGAATTTTATGCCCGCGCCGCCGCCGACCCGTGCGTGACCGCCACGGCGTTTCAGACCGTCGGCGATAAGGGCCATGACGGGCTCGCGATCGTGCTGGTCACAGGCAAGCCCTAGGCGCTTTCGCGCTATTTCTTCTGGGCGAGCAGCTTCTTGTGAGCAGCCTCAATGGCCTGCATCTCGTCCGCGTCGACCTTGGGGAATTGGAGGTCAAGCGCTTCCATATGTTTTGCGAGCACCGCGGCGACCACGAGACGCGCAAACCACTTCTTGTCGCAAGGAATCACATACCAGGGCGCGTGTTTGGTCGCGGTGTTACGGATCGTATCCTCGTAAACCACTTGATACTGGTCCCAGAGTTTGCGCTCGGCTAGATCGTAGGTGGAGAACTTCCACCTCTTGTCGGGATCGTCGATGCGCGCCAGCAACCGCTTCAGCTGTTCCTCCTTTGAGATATTGAGGAAGAATTTGATCGGCACGGTCCCGCTTCGCGCGAGACGCCGCTCGAAGTTGTTGATGTCCTGGTAGCGCTCTTTCCAGATGTCCTTGGTCACGAGCTTCGGTGGAATATTCTGCTTCGCCAGCAGGTCCGGGTACACGCGCACCACAATGGTCTCTTCGTAATAAGAGCGGTTGAAGATGCCGATATGGCCGCGCATGGGCAGCGCCTTGTTGCAGCGCCAGAGAAAATCATGCGCCAGTTCCAGGTGGCTGGGCTGCTTGAAGGAATGCACCGAACAGCCTTGCGGATTAATGCCCGACATCACGTGCTTGATGACGCCATCCTTGCCGGCCGTGTCGATACCTTGCAGGACCATGAGAATGGCCCAGCGGCCTTCCGCGTAAAGCCGTTCCTGGAGACTGGCGAGTTTCTTGACGCCGACTTCCAGAAGTTCCTTGCCGTCCTTCTTGTCGAAGTCCACGTCGCCGGTATCGCCTGGGTCGTAGTCCTTGAGCTTGAACTTGTCACCGTCGGTAACGCGGCAACGCTCAAGAATTTTCTCTGACAGCATGCTGCTCCCCCTGTACCTGCCGGCCTAGAGCAGCGAGAGCTGCAATGGCTCTTGGATGCCCGGTTCGTCTTTTCGAGAATCGTTGATCTTCGGATTCATCTCGACCGCTTCAAACAGATCGTCGTCGGCGGGGCCTACGATGGCAAGCGCTTCTTCCGCCGTCACGCTCTCAACGTCGAGCCAGGCATCGAAATGCTCCGGCTCGAGCACCACCGGCATGCGGTCATGGACCTCGGCCACGGTGGGATTCGCCTGACAGGTCAGGATCGTGACCGTGTCGATCTCCCCGCCGCTTGGATCCTGCCAGCACTCGTACAGCCCGGCGAAGGCAATCAGCCGGGGCTGGCGTGGGGATATGTGGAACGGACGCCGCTTTCCCTTGGGTCCGGTCCATTCATAAAACCCGTCGGCCGGGATCAGGCAGCGCCGCCGGCGCACGGCGTTGCGAAAGGAGGGCTTGGCCAGCACATCCTCGGAGCGCGCGTTGATGAGGGTCGGGAAACGCTTGGGGTCCTTGACGAAGGGCGGCAGAAGCCCCCAACGCATCAGCCGGAAGCGGCGGATTCCTTCAGGAGCAAGGCACATCACGGGAATGGCCTGCGTCGGCGCAATATTGTAGCGCGGCGGGAAATTTGGCCTGTCCGAATAGCCAAAATAGGCACGCACGGCCTCTGGTGGCGAAATCAGATCGTAGCGAGAGCACATGACCGAGCCTTCGGTAACCCTTTGGCAACCATGTTAGGGCAGCTTTCTATCGGAACAACCGAGGTGATAGTCCGATGTTTGCTGCCCAAAAAATTGACGCCCACCATACCGAAACCCAGGAAGATGTGACCCGCGAGGCGATCGTCTCGGCATTTCGGTCGGCCATGGTCGGCCATTTCCGGTCGCATATTCCAGGCACCATCATCAACGAGTCGACGCTGCTTGCCAGCGACTATCTCAATCACTTCCAGAAACTCGCGAGCTTGTTCGAGGCCCTGTCCTCCAAGCCCCAAGAGAACACCAACAAAATTCTATCTTGGCGCCCAATGACCTACGAGGAGCACTTCTCCAAGTCTGGCTCCCAAGATAAGGATCTGGCAATCGCCGCTTACCGCCGCGCGCCGGCCGAAATTAAGGATTGCTTCGACGACGCGATCTCAAGGCTGCAGAGCGAGGCTCTCACCCTGGTGGCGAGCGTTAAATTCAATACGGGCAACGGTTTGGACACGTCTTCCTTGGACGCCGCCGCACGGCTGCGTGGCCTTATCGAAGAAGCCGCCGCCATCGCCAATGGCGAGACAGCGGCCGAGCCTAACAATGCCAAGGGCAAGACCGGCGGCCGGGCGGCCATCGCCGCGCTGTTCGGCGCGCACTGACCCTTAAAAGCCAGCGGTGGGCACCCCCGTCGGCTAGATTTCACCATGAATTGGGGGTAGTGAGACCCCATGATACGGCGCGCAATAAGGCCCTTCTGGCTCGGCGTCGCGGTGCTCTTCCTCGCCGCGGCGACTATGAGTTTCGCCCCCGTGGCCGAAGCCCAGTTCTTCCAGTGGTTTAACCAACCGAAAAAGCCGAGAAAGCGTGCGGTCAAACCCAGGCCGCCGGGCGACGATCTGCCCGCCATCGTGCCGCGCGAGAGCAGCGGTCCACCGCCGCCGGACGACCGGCCTTATGACAACAAGCTGATGCGGCTCGCCGAGATCCTGGGCGCCGTCCATTATTTGCGCGAACTCTGTGGCGCTGACGAAGGTCAGATCTGGCGCAAGCAAATGACGGAAATCCTTAGGAACGAGGGCACGACCGCCGTGCGCCGCGCCAAGCTCGTCAACAGCTTCAATGACGGCTACCGGGGCTATCGCCGCACCTATCGCACCTGCACGCAATCGGCCACCTTGGCCACGCGGCGCTTCTCTAAAGAGGGCGCCACCATTGCTGCCTCACTGGCGCAGACTTCGGTGTTCGCCAGCGGCCCTCCGAAGTCCCGGGCCAATCCTCTGCCAGACACAGAGTCCAGCAGCGCCAACTAGGCGTAGCAACTAACCGTCGTTCACGCTGAGGCGCGCCGCGCCGTAAGTGGCTAGCGTAAATACCGCCACAGCCCCTCGACAACCAGACCCGCGCCGAACGCAAACAAAACGAACCCGGCGATCCGGTTGATGATGTTCAACCGGCTCTCGGTGATCTTATGCCTGAACTGGGAGATCAGCTCGGACAGGCAAAGCCACCACAAAAGGCTGCCACCCATGATGGCGGCAACGAGAATAAGGGCTTCGAAATTTGTGTTGAAGCCGCCGATGAGCGACCCGAGACCGCCGATCATCGCCGCCATACCGAGAATGGCGCCGGGATTGGTCACCGTCATGATGAAGGTCTGCGGGATGATGCCAGCGTGCTCAAACAGGTGAGACCGTTCACCAACGGGCGTCGCCAATACGGGCCGGGACAGCAACAGGGCCAGCCCGAAGCCGATCAGCAGTAACCCGCCGACGAACTGAATCGCATCGCCGTAAGAGCTCATCACGTCGGAGACCGCCGCGATGCTAAAGGCGGCAATGGCCGCGAGGACGCCGTCGCCGAGTACCGCGCCGATACCGGCGGCAAGACCGCCCCAGAACCCACGAGAGACCGCCCGCTGAATAACGAGGACGTTGACCGGGCCGACGGGCACCGCCATCAGCAACCCGATACCGAGCCCGGCAAAAACGAGCTGGATGGTCGACAGCACAAATTGCGCGCCTACTTGCAATGCCTCGGGCCTATTCGCCGGTCACGCGGTGGGAAGGAACGCCAGCGTCACGACTTCGCCCAGACAAGACCTGGACTTGCGGGCCGTTCTGCGAGATTGGTTGAGCATTCATGGAGTGACTTATGAAGCGCCGGAAAAACGTGATCATGATTGCCCTATTGGCATTGGTAACGGGCAGTACTGCCCTTGTCTACGCCGAGGACAGCGGGAAGGCCGCAGCGCCGGTGCCCAAGGTGCTTTACGACCTCTCCGCTCTGCCCGAACCCGTGCAGCAAATGCTGAGGGAGATCATCGTCACGGCGGAGGCCGGCGATATCGAGGCGATGCGGCCCGTGCTCGAATCAAACGAGCTGAAGCCCATGGTCGCGGCAACTTATGTCGACGATCCAATCGCCTATTGGAAAGAGCAGTCCGCCGACGGCACCGGGCGGGACGTGCTGGCCGCCATGCTGAACACGCTCTCTTCCGGTTTTGTGCGCTCCGGCAAAGGTTACGACGAGGCGTATGTCTGGCCGTATTTTGCCGAGGTCGACATCAATAAGCTCACGCCGGCGCAAGAGGTGGAATTCTATCGCATCGTGCCGCCAAAGATCGCGACATCCATCAAGAAAACCGGCAAATACAATTATTACCGGCTCGGCATTTCGCCGAGCGGCGTCTGGCACTACTTCATTAAGTAGACGCGGCCCGGAGAGTCCGCAGGGCTCTCGGGTTCAGGCTTTCGGCAACGCCTCACCGAAACGGACCGGCGCGCCGTCCGCCGTTCCAAGATCGCCGTCCCACATGGCAAGCCGCCCACGGACCACAGTGCCAACCGGCCAGCCTTTGAATGTCTGTCCGGTGAAAGGTGACCAACCGCATTTGCTGCCGAGCCACGCATCTTCGACAACGCGCTCAGCCTTGAGATCGACAATGGTCAGGTCCGCGTCATAGCCGACGGCAATGCGGCCTTTGCCAGCGATGCCGAACAGACGCTGCGGCCCCGCACTCGTCAGATCGACAAACCGGGCAAGACTCAAACGCCCTGCATTAACGTGATCGAGCATCACCGGAACCAGCGTCTGCACGCCGGGCATGCCTGACGGCGTGGCGGGATAGATGCCGCTCTTCTCCTCAAGCGTATGGGGCGCGTGATCGGAGCCCAGCACGTCGACAACGCCTTGCGACAATCCCCACCATAATTGGTCCTGATGAGCGCGGTCGCGCAGCGGAGGGTTCATCTGCGCCCGCGTACCAAGCCGCTCATAGGCATCGGGTGTAGCAAGGGTGAGATGTTGAGGAGTGACCTCGACGCTGGCCACGTCCTTGTGGAGCGCCAGCAGCTCCATCTCGACGGCTGTCGACACGTGAAGGATATGAATGCGCTTGCCTGCCTCGATCGCAAGCCGCAATAGCCGCTCGGTGGAGGCCAGAGCGGCAATCGGATCGCGCCATTCCGTATGGCTCGATGGATCGCCTTCTCGCTGCAAGGACATGCGCTCGTTGAGCCGCGCCTCATCCTCCGAGTGGAACGAAGCCCGGCGCCTAATGTTGGCGAGAACGCGCGCCAGCGTCTCCTCATCATCCACGAGCAGATTGCCCGTGGAGGAGCCAGCAAACACCTTGACCCCGGCAGCGCCTGGCAAAAGCTCCAGCTCACCAAGCTCATCGACATTGTCGTGCGTGGCGCCAACGAAGAAGGCGAAGTCGCAATGCATGCGGCCCGTAGCAGCGGCAACCTTGCTGGCGAGCGCTTCACGGCTCGTGGTTGGCGGCTTGGTATTCGGCATCTCGAACACCACCGTAACGCCGCCAAGCACCGCTGCGCGGCTACCCGTCTCCAAATCCTCTTTGTGCTCCATCCCCGGCTCGCGGAAATGGACCTGGGTATCGATAACGCCGGGCAGGATATGCAGACCCGTGGCGTCGATGGTCTCGCCAGCCAGCCCCTCGCCGATATCGCCAATCGCCGTGATGCGACCATCCCTGATGCCGAGATCGGCCTCACCCTGACCCGTATGATTGACCAGGGTTGCGCCTTTGAAGACGATATCGAAACTATCGGCCATGGCTGCGGCTATGCTCCCTTGCGGGCTTGTGCCCACACTCTTAAATTCTTCCGCCTTGGTAACAGAAGGGCGACCCATGGGCCATTGCCGAGCCGCATTGCTTTCAGACCGTAGCGTATTGCGCTTGGGCGGCGCCGACGCACACAAGCTCCTGCAAGGGGTGATCACCAACGATCTGGACAAGGCGCAGGACGGCGCGGCCATCCATGCTGGGCTGCTGAGCCCGCAGGGGAAAATTCTCTTCGACTTCTTCGTGGTGGCGGACGGGGATGGCTTTCTCATCGAGATCGCCAAATCAGAGGCCGCCGCATTGCTAAAGCGGCTTGGTTTTTACCGCCTGCGCGCCGAGGTCGAGATGAAGGAGGAGCCCTCCTTTCACGTGGTGGCGGCGTGGGGCGGCGAGCCAACCCAGCCGACAAGCGCCATCGCCTTTGCCGACCCGCGCCTGCCAGAACTTGGGTTACGCGTTCTGTTGCCCACGAATGAGGCTGTGGCCGGTCTCGACTGCACGGAGGCCACGGAAGCGGACTATCAGTCTCTGCGGATCAAGCTCGGCGTTCCGGAAGGCGGCCGCGACTACAGCTTCGGCGAAGCCTTTCCCCACGACGCGTTGTTCGATGAATTGAACGGCGTCGACTTCAAGAAGGGCTGCTTTGTCGGCCAAGAGGTGGTGTCCCGCATGCAGCACAGAGGCACTGCCCGAAAGCGCGTGCTTCCGGTTACGGGCGATGGGCCCTTACAGACCGGGGCAAGCGTCGAGGGTGGTGGATTGCCCATCGGCCCTATCGGCTCGGTGGACGGCACCTCCGGCCTGGCACTGCTTCGGCTCGACCGCGTCGAGGAGGCCCTTGGCCGCGATGCGCCGTTGATGGCGGGGGATATCAAGATCACGGTCCGGCGCCCGGACTTCGCGCAGTTTAAAATCCCTGAGGCGGTCTCGCCATGAGCGCGGCTGGCCCAAAAATTTGCCCATGGGCCGGCAGCGATCCTATCTACATGGCCTATCACGATGAAGAGTGGGGCGTGCCCGAGTATGACGACCGCGCGCTCTACGAAAAGCTGGTGCTTGATGGTTTCCAGGCCGGGCTCTCCTGGATCACCATTTTGCGGAAGCGAGAGAATTTTCGCCGGGCCTTCGACGATTTCACACCGGAGAAAATCGCGCGCTATCAGCCGAAAAAAGTTGCGGCGCTGATGCAGGACGCCGGCATCGTGCGCAACCGCATGAAAATCGACGGCGCGATCTCATCGGCGCGCGCCTGGCTCGACATCATGGAGACGGGCGACGGCTTCTCGAAGTTCTTGTGGGATTTCGTCGACGGCAAACCGATCGTCAACCGTCACAAAGCCATGGCGCAAGTGCCAGCGGAGACGGCGCTCTCGCGCGCCATCTCCAAGGAACTTAAATCGCGTGGCTTCAAGTTTTGCGGGCCGACGATCGTCTACGCCTTCATGCAGGCGACTGGCATGGTCAACGACCACCTGACAGGTTGCCCCCGTCATGCGGCTTGCGTTGACCTCCGCCGGTCCTAAACGTTAGCCGCGGCCGCGTGGATCCGCGCTACGCGGATATGTACGCTCTTCTTGAATTTGTCCGTTGCGCTTTCTGATGCGCACCGAACCAAGTTTCTTGACGGATCTCTCAAGAACGCCGCCCTTCGTGGCAGCAGCCTTGGTCTTGAACCGCCTGATAACTTCTCCTGAACCCTCTCGCTTCAACTCCCATTTTTTTCTCTTATCGTTGTACGCGAGGGAAAATTTCGGCAACCTTGCCATTGTGCGCTCTCCCGATACTTTGATTGAGGCTGGCTTAAACTCAACGAGACCGAGTATGAATGACACTCGCAGCGCTTTTCGTCCATGTTTTTCCGAGCAGTTCGTTTGACTTGGCAAAGTGGAGTCACTCACTGTCTCGCCGACATTCGATGAGGATTGGACAATCATGAGCAGCGTCGCTGCCAATACAGGCCCGCGTGCGTGGCAGCGTATGTTAAGTGGGCGACGGCTCGATCTGCTCGATCCCTCGCCGCTCGATATCGAGATCGAGGATATTGCGCACGGCCTCGCCCGCGTCGCGCGATGGAACGGTCAAACGCACGGCGATCACACATTCTCAGTGGCGGAGCACAGCCTGCTTGTCGAAGCCGCTGCCAGTGGCATCGACCCCTCGCTCCGAAGAGAATTCAAGCTCGCCGCGTTGCTGCATGACGGGCCGGAATATGTCATCGGCGACCTGATCAGCCCGTTTAAGGCGGCACTTTCGCTCGACTATCGCGACTTCGAAGCCAAGCTGCTCGCTGCCATCCATCGCCGCTTCAGCGTGCTGGTGGACTTGCCAGAAAACGTCACCAAGTTGATCAAGCGCGCCGACAAAATCGCGGCTTACTACGAGGCCACCGGTCTCGCCGGGTTCTCCCATGAGGAGGCGCGGCGGTTTTTTGGCCAGCCACGGGGTCTAAGCGCCGCTCTTGTCAACAGGCTGTCGCAGTTAAGCCCCCTTCCTGCGGCAGAGGGAGAGGCGAAGTTCTTGAAACGCTTTCATGAGCTTGCCAAATGATCTGCGGAACGCAGGAATTGATTCGGGAGGCACGACCCAATGGACACGCTGATTTCTCCGTTGGATCGGACTAAAGTGACGGCGCCCATGTCACCTGAAACCATATTCGTTGCGCCGCTTAACCTGGTTGAAGCCACGGTCGCCGATGCCCGTGCGAGCCATCTGGTGACGCTGATCAACGGCGAGACCCAGATCGATACGCCACCTAGTATTGGCCAGGACCGCCATCTCAGGCTGTCCATGAACGACATCAGCGAGCCCCGAGATGGTCTCGTAGTGCCGAGCGAAACCCATGTCGCCGAGCTGATCCAGTTCGCGCGCGATTGGGACCGCCAGGCGCCGCTGCTGATCCATTGCTGGGCCGGCATCAGCCGCTCCACCGCGGGGGCCTTTATTTCGCTGTGCGCACTGAACCCGAACGTAGACGAACGCGACCTCGCTCTCGTGCTACGCGACGCCTCCCCCACCGCCTATCCCAACCGCCGTCTCGTCGCACTGGCCGACAATGTGTTGTCACGCCAGGGACGCATGACGGACGCCGTGGAACATATTGGCCGGGGCGAGCTTGCCGAACAAGGCCAGGTTTTCTCCCTGCCCGCGCAGCACGCCGCCTAGGCTATGGCCGACGCGGAACCGTCCAACAGCGATCCTCATATTGAACTTGGACTGAATGCCGCCATCGTCATGGTGCGCAATCAGCAGCCGCATATTCTCGTGGCCCGGCCTGGCGCTGCTGGCGCCGGCGACTGGGATGCCCTGCCCTTCGGACCGTTCGCGCCGCGCGCCCATCGAACTCTCGAAGTGGGTTTGCGCAAATGGGTCGAGCGGCAGACCGGCATCGAGCTCGGATATGTCGAACAACTCTACACATTCGGCGATCGCGGACGGCATGCGGAGCCCGGCGGAGCGCACACGCTCTCGGTTGGCTATCTCGCGCTGACCGGCGAACCAGGTGGCGAAATGATGGGCGCCCATTGGTCGCCTTGGTACGCCTATCTCCCGTGGGAAGACTGGCGGCATGGCAAACCCCAAATCCTGACAGACGTGATCGAGCCGAGGTTGAAGGAGTGGGCCGAACGGACCCCGACACCGGATGAGTCCGACCGCGCGTTGCGCCGCCCTGAGCGTCTCAAGATCGGCTTCGGCATTGGCGGGGCTTGGGACGAGGAGAAGGTGCTGGAGCGCTACGAGCTTCTCTACGAGGCGGGGCTTGTGGAGGAGGCCAAACGCGACGGACGATCCGCTGCGCAACAATGGAAGGACTTCCCGGAACTTGGGCGGCCCATGGCGCTGGATCACCGGCGCATTCTCGCCACGGCCATGGGACGCTTGCGCGGCAAGCTAAAATACCGCCCGGTGGTGTTCGAGCTTCTGCCCCCGGAGTTCACCCTTTACGACCTACAGACGACCGTGGAAGCCATCTCGGGCACGCTGCTGCATAAACAGAACTTCCGGGGGCTGGTGGAGAAAGGCGGGCTGGTGGAGACCACTGGTAGTGTTTCTACCGAAACCGGCGGACGCCCTGCAAGGCTCTATCGCTTCCGCCGCGAAGTAGTGCTGGAACGCCCAGCGCCTGGCCTTCGCGTGAAAGCCGGCCAGAGCTAAAATGGATTATTGCGGCTCGTTAGGCTGAAGAATTGTTGGAGACGAGGATGCGTATGAACGTAAGGAACGGACGAGCCTGGTGGCGGAACGCCGCGCTGGCAATATTCGCCGCGACGTTGATGTTCTCTCCTACGACCGGTTCGGCGGAGGACCGGGTCTTCGACACCGAGACCGGCAAGATCAAGGTCGAGACACTCGCCACCGGCCTCAAACACCCTTGGGGACTCGCCTTCCTCCCCGATGGACGCATGCTCGTGACGGAACGCGCAGGCAATTTGCGCATCATGGCCACGGACGGCACGCTGTCCGAGCCCCTCACCGGCCTGCCCAAAATCGAAATTATCGGCCAAGGCGGCCTTCTCGACGTGACCCTCGATCCGGATTTTAAGTCCAACAAGCTCGTCTATATCTCATATGCGGAAGCTGGTGAGGACAGCGCGGGCACGGCCGTGGCGCGCGGCAAGCTCGGCGATGACGGCCTCGAAGATGTGCAGGTGATCTTCCGGCAAATGCCCAAAGTCAAAGGCGGCAACCATTTCGGCAGCCGGCTCGTGTTCGCACCGGACGGCAAGCTGTTCATCACGCTTGGCGAACGCTTCAAGTTTGAGCCCGCCCAAGATCTCAGCAGCCATCTCGGCAAGCTTGTGCGCATCAACCCGGATGGCTCGGTGCCGGCGGATAACCCATTCATCGGCCAGCAGGACGCGCAGCCTGAGATTTGGTCCTATGGCCACCGTCACCCGCAAGGCGCAGCCATCCACCCGGAGACCGGCAAGCTTTGGCAGACCGAGTTCGGCCCAAAAGGCGGAGACGAGTTGAACATCCCAGCTCCCGGCGCCAACCATGGCTGGCCCGTGGTGAGTTGGGGGATCCATTATGACGGCGAGGACATTCCGAACCCGCCGACCCATCCCGAGTTCGCCGACGCGATCTATCATTGGACGCCGGTGATCTCGCCTTCGGGCATTACCTTTTACACGGACGACGCCATTCCAGGCTGGAACAGCAATCTCCTGATTGCTGGGCTGTCGTCGCAAGGCGTGGTCCGTCTCAGCCTCGACGGCGAGACAGTCA
>DAOVDX010000192.1 GCA_030669345.1 Methyloceanibacter sp.
CCCGGGACGAGGCCGCCAGGCCTTTGCGCGAAAGGACCTCAAGAAAGCCACGCACATGATCGGCGGAGGCGTCTTGTACGCCTGATCCCTTGGCGGCGAGAAAAGCCAGAAAGCTGGAAACATCCCGGGAATAGGCGTCGATGGTGTGCGGAGTGGCGCCACGCTCGGCCATGAGCATGTCTAAAAATAGCGCAAGCTCTGATGAGCCACTTCCTTTGGATGAGCCTTTTGCCGCGCCCAAGGCCTCAAGCCTTTCCGTGGACCGGGGCCAAGACGGCCTGCAACCTCAGCCTATTGCGCGGCCTGGCTTTCGGACGTGGTGGCTGATGTCGCGCCCTCATTGGGGTCCGTTGTGCCAATCTCGTCAAAGGGAATGGCCTTGACGTTGCGCAGAGCTTTGGAAATCTCCTTGGGCTCTGGCTGAAAATATTCGGCGAGCGCATAAAGGCTTCCAGCGACGACACCGCCGATGGTCCCTAAGACAAGAAGGAAACGAAACAATGTTGGCATCGAGGCGCTCGAATTCCTAACTGTCTATTCGTCCGGACCAGGACGGTAGTATGACTCAAAACCACCGGGCACCTTAGCCCCTATAGTTCACATCATGGACGATTCGACACTGCCCTGTCAGCATGGGAGGAATATAGCCCTCCCCATCGAAGATGGCCCAACGCTTTGTCTGACCATCGCAAAGACGACCGCGCCAAGCGCTTGGCCCAAATCCGTGAGGCCTTGGGCTCCCGCTCAATCGTGCTGATCGGGCTGATGGGCGCCGGCAAGACCGCGGTTGGCAGGCGGCTGGCGAGCCGGCTCGACCTGCCCTTTCTCGACGCCGACAACGAGATTGAGAAGGCGGCGGGAGAAAGCATCAAGGAAATCTTTGCCGAACATGGCGAAGCCTATTTCCGCAAGGGCGAGCAAAAAGTCATTGCCCGCCTTTTGGAGAGCGGCCCACAAGTGCTGGCCACCGGCGGCGGCGCCTATATGAACCCGGAGACGCGGGACGCCATTAAAGCGCTTGGCGTCTCCATCTGGCTCAAGGCCAATTTGCGCGTTCTCATGAAGCGCGTGCAGCGCCGCGACCACCGGCCTCTGCTCGCCACCGGCGACCCTGAGGCCGTGATGAAGAAACTGATGGCGGAACGCGATCCCGTCTATGCTGGGGCTGACATCACTGTGGAGAGCCGCGAGGTGCCCCATGATGTCATCGTCGGCGCTGCAATCGACGCGATCGCCGCGCAGCTCGGCTGCGGCAACAGAAGCGGACGGGGCGCATCCACCGCCGCAAACGACAAGAGGGCGCGATGACACGCGACGACGCGAACACACTCCCTACAGACGGGAGCGAGACAGTAATCGACCTCGCCCTTCCCGGGCGAAGCTACGACATCGTCATCGGCGAAAATCTCATTGCCTCGGCGGGCGAACGCCTCGCGGCAAAATTGTCGGGCGCACGCTTCGCCGTGGTCAGCGACTCAAATGTCGCCCCCTTACATCTCGGACCGCTGAAAGCGGGCCTCGAGCAACACGGGACGTTCCTCGGGGCAGCTGTGGTCGCGCCGGGCGAAGCAAGCAAGAGCTTCCCCGTTCTGGCCAAGCTTTCCGAAACCCTGCTTGACCTTGGCGTCGAGCGCGGCGATTGCGTCATCGCCTTTGGCGGCGGTGTGGTCGGCGACCTCGCCGGTTTCGCTGCATCCGTTCTGCGACGCGGCGTGCGCGTGGTGCAGATCCCCACCAGCCTTCTCGCTCAGGTGGACTCCTCCCTCGGCGGCAAGACCGGCATCGACACCAAGCAGGGCAAGAACCTCATCGGCACGTTTCATCAGCCGAGCCTGGTGCTCACCGATATTTCGGTGCTGTCCACGTTGAGCGAGCGGGAGTTCCGCGCCGGCTACGCCGAAGTCGCGAAATACGGACTCCTCGGCGATGCGCCGTTCTTCGTCTTGCTCGAAAAAAATTGGGCCGATATCTTCGCAGGCCAGGACGAGAAGCGCCGCCAGGCCGTGGAGACGAGCGCTCGCGCCAAGGCCGAAATCGTCGTGGCCGATGAGCTAGAGGAAAGCGGCAAGCGCGCGCTCCTCAATCTCGGTCACACCTTCGGCCATGCGCTGGAAGCTTTCGCCGGCTTCTCGGACCGGCTGCTGCACGGCGAGGCCATCGCCATCGGCATGCGGCTCGCCTTCACCTATTCCGTCGAGCGAGGGCTGTGCCCGGCCGAGGATGCCACGCGCGTCGAGCAGCATTTTGCCGCCGTGGGGCTCCCTACCGAGATTGACGCCATTCCCGGCGGCAAGCCAACGACTGGCGAGTTGCTGCGGCTTATGGCTCAGGACAAAAAAGTGCAAGGCGGCAAGCTTGCGCTCGTGCTCGTGCGCCGCATCGGCGAGGCCTTTGTCGAGGAAGACGTCGCTATGGAGCCGCTGACCGAGTTCCTGAAAAGGGAGAGCGCCGGCCGATGACCATGAGCTTGGGCATCACGCTAGGCGCCATCGTCGGTCTGCTCATCGTGTCGGCCTTCTTCTCGGGCTCGGAAACGGCGCTGACGGCGGCTAGCCGCGCCCGTATGCATGCGCTTGAGGAAGAGGACAACA
>DAOVDX010000043.1 GCA_030669345.1 Methyloceanibacter sp.
CGTCCGCAGAAGTGGAAGTCTTCCTCGGTTGGATCACCGATGGGCCAACGGCACATTGCCTCTTTCAGCGTGAGAATGCTCGCCCGCTCCTCGAGCGGGATGACAAGCTCCATGATTGGCGCCGGAGCCTGCTCGTATTCCGCCTCGTAGCTGGGTTTCAGCGCCGTATTGCCTCGCGTCCCAAAGCTGAGCGATGGCGCTCGGTTTTGCCGTGGCACGTGTGCACGCCGTGGCCTTGGCGCGCTAGATCGCGAGCTTGTGGCCCGTCCGGAAAGTCCGAGCCGGTGGACTTTGCCGATCACCGCATTACGGGTCACGCCGCCTAAGCGACCCGCGATTTGGCTCGCACTAAGCCCTTCCGCCCAAAGTTTAGTCAGCAGTTCCACCCTATCGTCAGTCCAAGCCATCGTTGGCCTCCCTCGTCTGGACTCAGATTCCACCCGTCTACCTGAGACGGTATTTTTCGAAATACTCAGAATTACTGCTGAGAATGACCGCTCGGGTGCCGAGCAGGACCCACGACATCTGGTAGCCAAGCGCTTATTACCCTACTAAGCCCGGTAGAACCCGACAAGCGCCGCCACGCTTGAATGTCTTTGTTTTCCACCGGAACAATTGGATTCTGTCACTTCGTTAACCAGAACACAATCGGAGGAGTGGATGGAAACGTGGAGAAACGTTGGAAAACCCGTTGTTAGCGTCGATTGACAGGCCTCGGAACGAGACCTAACACTTTGACTTTCCTTGCTGCCGCCGGTTGGCGGCGTTTTTATTTCCGGGATACGCAACTTTCATGTCGGCACTCCTTCCGACCTACGACCGCAGCGAATTGTCCTTCGCGAGCGGGGAGGGCACTTTTCTCTTTACGGAGGCGGGCGAGCGTTATCTCGACTTCTCGAGCGGTATCGCCGTGACCGCATTGGGCCATGCCCATCCGCATCTTGTGAAGGCGTTGACCGAGCAGGCGAACAAGGTCTGGCACGTCTCGAATTTGCATCAGATTGCCGGGCAGGAACGGCTTGGCACAAGGCTCTGCGACGCCAGTTTCGCCGACCGGGTGTTCTTCGCCAATTCAGGCGCCGAGGCCGTCGAATGCGCCATCAAAGCGGCGCGGCGCTATCACTTTGTGAATGGCGCGCCGGAGCGCTATCGCCTCATCACCTTCGAGGGCGCCTTTCATGGGCGCACGCTGGCCACCATGGCGGCTGGCGGTCAGGCCAAGCATCTCGAAGGCTTTGGCCCGCCCGTCGACGGCTTCGACCAAGTTGCGGGCTTTGACATCGAGGCCGTCGAGGCGGCCATCGGCGAGGAGACCGCTGGCGTTCTGATCGAGCCGATCATGGGCGAGGGCGGCATGCGTGAAGTACCGTGGCGCTTCCTGCAAGACCTGCGCGCGCTTTGCGACGAGAAGGGCATCCTTCTCCTGCTCGACGAGGTTCAGACCGGCATTGGCCGCACCGGGCGTTTCTACGCTCATGAGTGGGCCGGGATTACGCCTGACATTATGTCGTCAGCCAAAGGGCTCGGCGGCGGTTTTCCCGTGGGCGCCTGCCTGACCACCGAGGCGGTCGGCTCAGCCATGACCGCCGGTAGTCACGGCTCGACCTTTGGCGGCAATCCGCTTGCCATGGCGGTCGGCAATGCCGTGCTCGACGTGGTTTTAGAGCCCGGCTTTCTCGATCATGTCGCACAGCTGGGCCTAAGGTTGAAGCAACGGCTTGCGGGCATTGCCGACGAGCACGGCGACATCATCGAAGACGTGCGAGGCCAAGGCCTGATGGTCGGGCTGAAATGCAAAGTAGATAATTTGAAGCTCCTTGCGGTGCTCCGCGACCGGGGGATGCTGACTGTCCAGGCTGGCGACAATGTCGTGCGGCTTCTGCCACCGCTGATCGTGGGTGAGGAAGAGATTGATCTCGCCTGCACCACGATTGATGCCGCGTGCGTTGCTTTGAAGAGCACCGCGCGCCACCCCGCCTGACGGCGTTTCAAGGTCTTACATTCATGTCACCGAAGCATTTTCTAGATATCGACGCGTTGGACGCAGCCTCTTTGCGCGCCATCATCGACACCGCCGCCGCGATGAAGAAGTCCGGCAAGGTGCCGAAGGCGCTGGGGCTCAAGTCCGGCGCTGTGCTCGCCATGATCTTCGAGAAGCCGTCGACAAGGACGCGCGTTTCTTTCGAGGTGGCGATTTATCAACTTGGCGGCACTTCAATCGTGCTCAATCCGCAAGATATGCAGCTTGGCCGTGGCGAGAGCGTCGCCGACACCTCGCGTGTCCTGTCGCGCTACGTGGACGCCATCATGCTGCGGACCGGGCCGCACGCGATGCTGATCGAGTTTGCCGACAACGCCACGATCCCAGTCGTCAACGGGCTCACCGCAAGGTCCCATCCGTGCCAGGTCATGGCCGACATTCTGACCTTCGAGGAGCGGAAGGGCCCCATCAAGGGCCGCACCATCGCTTGGGTTGGCGACGCCAATAATGTCGCCGCGTCTTGGGTGCACGCCGCCGTGCGCTTCGGGTTCAAGTTTCGCATCGCCGCGCCCGCCGAATTTGCGCCGTCGCCCGAGCTTCTTGCTTGGGCCTGGACCGAGGGCGCCGACGTTGAGGTGACAGAAAAGGCGCTTGAGGCCGTGAAGGGTGCGGACTGCGTGATGACAGACGTCTGGGTGTCCATGGGCGATGAAGATGAAAAGGAACGCAAAGCCGCGCTCCGGCCATTCCAGGTCGATGACGCCCTGATGGCCGCCGCAAAGAAGGGCGCGATCTTCATGCATTGCCTGCCGGCCCATCGCGATGATGAAGTGACGGCGACCGTGATCGACGGCCCGCAGTCTGTTGTGTGGGACGAGGCTGAGAACCGGCTGCATGTGCAAAAGGCCATCCTCGCCTGGTGTCTTGGCTCGGGAAGTCTTGGCAAGGGACGTGTTGCTAAGGCAAAGCGCGCGCCAGCCAAACGGACTGCCGCCAAGCCTGCTGCTACAAAGCGTCGTGCTCCGAAGCGCAGCCCGGCCAAACGGTCCGCCGCCAAGCGACCGGCCGCGAAGCGCAGCCCGGCGAGACGCGCCGCCAAGACTCCCAGAGCCAAGACTCCCAGAGCCAAGACTCCTAGAGCCAAGACTCCTAGAGCCAAGACTCCTAGAGCCAAGACTCGTGGGGCCAAGCGGTGACGGAGCAGCCCTCGGAAGGGTCAAAAGAGTTCACCATTCCTGATGACGACCTGATCCTGCCATTTCAAGCCGAGAACGCCGACGTTGTCGGTCGCCTGGTGAAGCTGGGACCCACGGTCGACACTATTCTTTCGCGCCACGCTTATCCGGACCCGGTATCGCGGCTCCTTGGAGAGGCAGCGGCGATGACGGCACTACTCGGCGCTGCGCTCAAAACCGAGGGCAAGTTCATCCTGCAGGCTTCCACCGACGGGGTCGTGGACTTGCTGGTCGCCGACTATCAGGTGCCTGGCGCTTTGCGTGGCTACGCACGGTTCTCCGCCGAGCGCCTGGCCAAAGTTGAGAATGACGACGAGGCATCGCTTCTCGGCCAAGGTCATTTCGCCATGACCATCGACCGGGGCTCGGACACGGATCGCTATCAGGGCGTGGTGCCCCTCGAAGGGGACACTCTGACCGACGCCGCCGACACTTATTTTACGCAATCGGAGCAGCTTCCAACGTTCATTCGCCTCGCCGTGGCGCGTCACTATCAGGCCGGTGTGGAAGGTGAGAGCGAGGGGGCGTGGACTTGGCGTGCTGGCGGGCTTCTGGTGCAGAAGCTCACCCGCGAAGGCGGCATCGCAAGTTCAAAGGATTTCGAAGAGGACTGGACGCGCGCCAAGGCCTTGGCCGAGACGGTCGAGGACCACGAACTGCTCGATCCGACGCTGTCGCCTGAGAGGTTGCTCTATCGCCTGTTCCACGAGGAGCAGGTCCGCGTCTATCCGGCGATCCCGCTTAAGGCTTATTGCAGCTGCTCGCGCGAACGGGTCGAGGATCTGCTGCAGAGTTTTTCGGCCGAAGATCTGGCCGACATGGTCGTCGATGGCGAGGTATGGGCGAACTGCGAGTTCTGCAATGCCCGCTACAATTTCGACCCGGCAGATTTGGTTATACCCAAGACAGAGAATTAGCGTCGCGACAGCGAATCCAAAAAGGACGATCCAGTTGAAAAACACGGAAGTCATAGTCTTCGCGGCGGCGGCTCTTAGCCTCTTCGCGGCTTTCTCGTTGGCGCAGCCGGTTGGCGCGGCCTCGAAAGTGTCGCGCACGATTTTGGAGCGGACCGATATCCCCGGGACCAACGACGAACTCCGGCTGACGCTGGTGGAATTTCCGCCAAGCAAGTCGGCCCCGCCGCATTTCCACCCCGTCCCTGGCGTTTGTTACGTCCTCGAAGGTACGGCAGAGACGCAGTATGACGGCGGACCCGTTGAGCAGGTCAGTGCGGGGGAGTCCTTTCACGACGTGGCAGACACGACGCATACTGCGTTTCGGAATGTCAGCGACACGGAAATTCCAAAATTCATCTGCACCGCCAAGATCGGCAAAAACCAGAAATACTATCTGCTGCGGGACTGATTTAGCGGCTTGCCATTACTGGCTGAGCTGGTCGGTGAGGCCTTCGATAAATTTCATGCAAAGCCCGAGCTGCGCGATCGACACGAACTCGTCCGCCGCATGCGCCTGGGCGATGTCGCCAGGGCCGCAGATCACCGCCGGACATCCGGCTTTCTCGAATAGCCCTGCTTCCGTCGCAAAGGACACAGCTTCTGCGCGGTTTGCGCCGGTGAGCGCGAGCGCCAGGGCCACAGCGTCTGACTTAGGTGCGGCGATGAAGGCCGGCACCGAGGTCTCAGTTTCTGTCTCGATTGCCGCGTTCTTGGCGATCTGGCGCATCTTGGGCAGCAAATCCTTCTCGGCGTAAGTTGCGAGATTGCGTGCCGCCTCGCCGGCCGGGGCACTTGGGAGCCCGCGGACCTGCCATGAGAATTCACAGGTCTTCGGCACAATATTCGTTGCCGTGCCGCCCTCGATCGTGCCAACACTTACGGTGGAGTAAGACGGCTCGAAGCGTGGATCGTTCTCGGTCGTAGCGTTTTTCTCAGCCGTCCGGTCGATCTCCCCGATCAGCTCGGCCGCCACGGAGATCGCACTAACGCCAAGCGCCGGTAGGCTCGAATGGGCCTCTTTGCCGGTAACCTTGGTCCGGTAGACGTCGATGCTCTTATGGGCGTCAATCACCGCCATGCTTGTGGGCTCGCCGACGATTACGGCGCGAGGCCGCGGCAAGTCAGCGCCCAGCCGCGCGATCATTGGCTGCACGCCGGTGCAGCCCACCTCTTCATCATAGGAGATGAGGATGTGGATGGGCTCTTTCAGCGTGCGCGATTTGAACAGCGGCACCGAGGCGAGCAGGCAGGCGATGAAACCTTTCATGTCGCAAGTGCCCCGGCCGTAGAGCTTGTCGTCACGTTCGGTCAGAGTGAACGGGTCGCTCGTCCAGTTTTGCCCCTCGACCGGCACACAGTCGCTGTGACCTGAAAGCCCAACGCCGCCGTCTCCCTCGCCAATCGTGGCATAGAGGTTCGCTTTTTCGCCGTCTTCTGAGGTGACCAGTGTCGAGGCAACGCCGTGGCCATCGAGATAGTCTTGGACGAAGCCGATTAGCGCCATGTTGGACTTGGCGCTCGTGGTGTCGAAGCCCACGAGCTTGGCGAGCAGGTCTGTCACGGTCGTATTTTCAGGCGGCATGACAATTCCAATTCCGAGGTCGCTCAGCCTTTGGTCGCCTAACCCTTCGCCGAAGTCAGTGCCTGGTCAAGATCGGCCTCAAGGTCGCCGGCATCCTCAAGTCCGATCGACAAGCGGACCGTGTTGTCGAAGATGCCAAGCTCGGCGCGCACCTCTTCGCTCAACCGCTGATGGGTTGTCGTTGCCGGATGAGTGGCGAGGCTCTTCGCATCACCAAGATTGTTGCTGATCCTGAAAAGCTCCAGCGCATTCAAGAAACCGAACGCCGCCGACTTGCCGCCTTTGATCTCGAACGCGACCATGGGGCCGCCGCCGGTCATTTGCCGCTTGGCGAGCTCGTGTTGAGGATGATCGGCCCGGCCAGGATAAAACACCCGCACCACTTCGGGACGCTCGCTGAGGAAGTCGGCGATCTTGGCGGCCGTCTCGTTATGGCGCACCACGCGCAAGGGCAGCGTCTCCAGACCTTTGAGTAAGACCCAGGCGTTGAATGGGCTGAGCGACGGGCCGGTATGTTTCAGGAAGGTGTGCAAGTCCTCCTCGATGAACTCGGCAGGCCCGAGCACGACGCCGCCAAGGCAGCGGCCCTGGCCGTCAATGTGCTTGGTGGCTGAATAGACGACGATGTCGGCGCCGAGCTCCATCGGCTGTTGACCGAGCGGCGTGGCGAACACGTTGTCGACGATCGTGAGCGCGCCCGCCTTTTTGGCGATCGCCGCCACGCCCTCGATATCGACCAATTCGAGTACGGGATTGGTCGGCGTTTCGAAGAAGAAGGCGCGCGTGTTGGGCTGAACCGCAGCCTCCCAAGCGGCGAGGTCGCGTCCGTCGATCAAGGTTGAGGTGATGCCGTAGCGCGGCAGGAGTTCCTCGACGATATAGCTACAGCTGCCAAACAGCGCCCGCCCTGAGACCACATGGTCGCCGGCATTCAGGCGACAGAGCAGCGAGGCCGCCACCGCCGCCATGCCGCTCGCAGTGCCGCGCGCCGCTTCAGCGCCCTCGAGCGCACACATGCGGGCCTCGAACATCGCGACGGTTGGGTTGGCGTAGCGGCTGTAGACATAGCCGTCTTCGTCGCCCTTGAAGCGGGCCTCGGCTTGCTCGGCGCTGTCATAGACATAGCCTGAGTTGAGGAAGATGGCCTCGGACGTCTCGCCGAATTGGCTCCGTAGCGTTCCCTCATGCACGAGCTGCGTGGCGGGTTGCCAGGCGGCGCGGCGGGTCTTTTCGTCCTTTGTGGCCATGACGAAATGCTCCTCGAACCTTTTTGCGGGGGCCAGGCACAAAAAAACCCGGACCTTGGCTACCACCAAAATGACCGGGATCGGCTGAAACGCCTCGCACGGCCTTTTAGCGACTTATTTTACGTGGCTGCAAGCCGACCGGCCAAATCACCACGGGATGAGGGATTAATGTCCCTGGCAAGGGCCGCCGTCAAGTCCGCTTGCGGCTTCAAGCCTTGGAGGGAAGGGCAAAGCCGAGACGTTTGCCGACGCGGTGCGCTGTCGCTTCGCGCCTGATCATGAGGTCTTGAGCCGATGCGCGCACGCTCTCAACGATCTCGGGCGGGGCCGTTTTCGGCGACCCGGCGTTGAAAGGGGGCTCGGGCACGTATTGCATATAGAGCTGGATGGCTTTGGCGGCCTCCTCGCCTCGGAGCATCGCCGCCACCAGCAGCGCCCCGTCAATGCCTGCTGTGACCCCGGCGGCGCAGACCAAATTGCCGTCCACCACCACCCGCTCGTCGCTCGGGAGCGCGCCGAAATAGGGCAGGAGGTGCCTTGCGGTCCAGTGGGTGGTGGCTTGCCGCTCCTTCAAAAGCCCTGCCGCGCCACAAATGAGTGCCCGAGTGCAGACAGAGAAGACGATTCTCGCGCCCGCCGCTTGGTGCCGGACCCAGCCCAGCACCGCCTCGTCCTCCATCAGCGCCTCTTGCCCCGGGCCTCCCGGGATATGCAGCAGGTCGAGCTGTGGCGCCTTGTTCAAGGTCGCCTCCGGGGTAAGCTGCAAGCCCTTCACGTCCCGCACGGGTTCCAAGCTCTTGCCGTAGATGCGGTAGGTTGAATTCGGGATGCGGCTCAACACCTCGAATGGGCCGGTGAGATCGATCTGATCGAGCCCATCGAATAGGAGGGCACCGATCTTTAAGGGCTGGTCTTCAGGGCTCATGGGGGCGGCTTTCTTCTAAGGGGCGTTGGCGGCTAGGAGGCCGGACCCCTTGTGAATCCGGGGGAGAAGGCCGAGCTTAGGGTGACCGAAGCGCCCGCAGATGCCAAGAACGTTGACCATGAGCCAATCCGACAAGCTTTTCGATGCGCTTCCCGAGGACCGTCCTGCGGTCACCACGGGGAGTTCGCTCACGCGCACCGGCATTTTGCCCAGCCAAGCGATCCGCGCGCTGATGGCTGGCGGCGAGATCGCCGGGATGGTCGATATTGAAGATGCTCAGATCCAGCCTGCGAGCCTCGATCTTCGGCTCGGCAAAGTGGCCTACCGCATCCGCGCGAGCTTCCTCCCTGGCACCAAATCGACCGTGCAGGACAAGCTCGCGGGGCTCACCTTCCACGAAATCGACCTCACCAAAGGGGCCGTGCTTGAGGCGGGCTGCGTCTATCTCGTGCCCCTACTTGAGCATTTGAAGCTGCGCTCCACCATTGCCGCCTTCGCCAACCCGAAAAGCTCTACCGGCCGCCTCGACGTGTTCACCCGGCTTATCGGTGACCGTCAGGAAAGTTTCGACACTGTGGAGGAGGGCTATTCCGGGCCGCTCTATGCTGAGATTTGCCCGCGCACCTACTCCATCAAGGTCCGCACCGGTTCGCGTCTCAACCAGATTCGCTTCCGCCGCCGCGTCCCCCAGCAGGTCGATGCCGACCGGCCGGGTCGCGTGGACGACCGGCGCTTGCGCGCCATCCATTCGGACGTTGGTTTGGTGGAGGGCGAGGCCGCTATCCGCGATGGCTTGAATTTGCGTATCAGCCTGGCGCCGATCCAGCCCTCCGGACTCGTCGGCTATCGCGCCCGCCGCTATGCCGGCGTTGTCGATGTCGATCAGGTTGGCGCATATGAGGTCGACCAGTTTTGGGAGGAAGTGCATCTCGGTCGCGACCGGCGCTTGGTTCTCGACCCGCATGAGTTCTATATCCTCGCGTCCAAGGAGAGCGTGTCCGTGCCCCCCGAATATGTGGCGGAGATGGCGCCGTTCGATGCTCTGATTGGCGAATACCGTGTGCACTATGCCGGCTTCTTCGATCCGGGCTTCGGCTACACCGAAGGCAAGGCGCCAGGGGCCAAGGCGGTGCTGGAGGTGCGCAGCCTCGACATTCCTTTCATCGTCGAGGATGGCCAGATCGTCGGCCGGCTGGTCTATGACGAACTCACCGACTTGCCTGAAACCCTTTACGGCCAGGGCATCGGCTCGCATTATCAAGCCCAAGGGCTAAAGCTGTCGAAGCACTTCCGCCAGGAGTGATGCGCTTTTAAGGTGCGCGGGGGCAGCCAAAACTCAAAACGGGACTGGGGGGACTAGCATGCAGGCGATCACATCCGCTGTGGAATGGCTGAGCTCGGTCGTGTGGGGCGTGCCCATGCTGGTGCTTCTGCTCGGCGTCGGACTTTTCCTAACCCTTGGTCTGCGGTTCCGCACCATACGGGACCTGCCTCTGGCCTTTATTCTGCTGTGGCGCGGGCGCGTGCCCGAGGGCAAGGGCGAGATCACCCCCTTCAACGCGCTGATGACCGCGCTCGCCGCGACCATCGGCATGGGCAATATCGCCGGCGTCGCCACGGCGATCTTCATCGGCGGACCGGGCGCTGTGTTCTGGATGTGGATGACGGCGCTGGTCGGCATGGCCACCAAGTTCGCCGAGGCCGTGTTGGCCGTGCGCTACCGCGAAATCGACGATCGCGGCAGATATGTCGGCGGCCCGATGTATTACATCAAGAACGGGCTTGGGAAGAATTGGGCGTGGCTCGGCGCCTGCTTCGCGGTGTTTGCGGGGCTGGCGGGCTTTGGCATTGGCAATACGGTGCAGGCGAACTCAGTCGCCGACGCGCTGGAGGCCTCTTTCGGTGTCCCGTTCTGGGTAACGGGCGTCGTGCTGGCGATCTTCGTGGGCACGGTGCTTATCGGCGGCGTCCAGTATATCGCTGCTGTCGCCGGCAAGCTCGTTCCGATCATGGCAATTTGTTATATCGGCGCTGGCCTCGTGGTCATCGTGATGAACATCGAAGCGGTGCCTGCCGCGTTCGGGCTGATCTTCTCCCATGCCTTCTCGCCCATCGCGGCGACCGGAGGTTTTGCTGGCGCGGCCGTGTGGGCCGCGATCCGCTTTGGCGTCGCGCGCGGCGTGTTCTCCAACGAAGCGGGGCTCAACTCGGCGCCGATTGCCCATGCAGCGGCGGAGTGTAAAGGTCCGGTCAGCCAGGGCCTCCTTGCCATGCTCGGCACGTTCATCGACACCATCGTCATGTGCTCGTTCACCGCCCTGGTAATCCTGACCACGGGCGCCTGGACGAGTGGCAGGAACGGCGCGGAGCTTACGTCCTACGCCTTTGAGTCGGCGCTGCCGGGGGTGGGCGGTCACATCACGTCCATCGCGCTCGCGGTCTTCGCCTTCACCACGCTGCTCGGCTGGAGCTATTACTGCGAGCGGTCTTGGCAATATCTCTTCGGCACGAAGTCCATCATTCCATTCCGGATCGTGTGGTCGCTGGCGCCGATTGTCGGCGCGACCGTCAAGCTCAGCTTCATCTGGCTGCTAGCCGACACGCTCAACGCGCTCATGGCGATCCCGAATCTGATTGCACTGGCGCTGCTCAGTCCGGTGGTGTTCACCGTCGCGCGTGAGTTCTTCAAGACGCGCGGCAAGTCGGAGAGCAACCCGTTCTGAGGCGAAGCTATTAGGTGCGGGCCTGCAAATAGGCGACCAGATCGTTGAGATTGCGCCCCATGCCGTCGGCTTGGACGCCGAGCTTTTCTGGCGGCAGCCCCAAGCGGTTCACCCAGAAGGTCTCGTAGGCAAACCATTTGGCGCCGGCCATATCCCAAGCCGCGAACGGCACGAACAGGATGTTGTCGACGGGAACGTCGAAAGCGTCCGTCACCATGCGGTAGGTGTTCGGGTCGGGCTTGAACGTTCCGATGAGGTCGGCACTCAAGACCTGCTCGAAATAGCCTTCCAGGTCCGAATTCTTGATGCCCGCTTGCAGCATCTTGGGTGTGAAGTTCGACAGGAAGCCGAGGCGAAGTCCGCTCTCCCGTAGCTTGTCGAGGGCGGTGCGCGTGTCCTGCCATGGCTTCAGAGCGAGATAGGCATTCATGACCTCGTCGGCCTGTTGCGGCGTGAGCTCGATCTTGAGCACCTCGGATGCGTAGTCGAGCGCGTCTCGCGTGACCTTCCAGAAGTCTTCGTATTCGACGGCTGCTGTGCGCAGCCACGTATATTCGAACTGCCGCGTACGCCAGAGATCGCCGAGCGCCTTGCCGCGCCCCGGCACCATCTTCTCCAGGCCCGCGAAGATCGGCCGTGGGTCGAAGATGGGAAATGCGTCGAAGGCGACGACCTCGATTTTCTCCGCTGCCGTCGCGCGTGGCGTGCGGATCATCGTGGCGGCGACGGTCGCTGCCGCCAGACCAAGCGTGTCGCGTCGGGTAAGTGGCATGTATGCCATCTTTCGTTTGGTTAGGCCGTGCAGGCGCCGCCGCCGAGCACGCAGAACTTGGAGCAATGCGGATGGCAGAGCTTGACCGCGCCATGGTCGAACATGCCGCCGTCCGCTTGCGCGGCCTCGGCCAAACTCGTCCCCATCTCGAAGGCGGGGTCGTAGGGCAGGAGGGTGCACGGCAGCACGACGGGACCGTCGGCGCCGCGCCGCTTCACGACCATACGGCTCGTGGAGCACATGACGTCGTCTGGGCTCTTGCCGAGAATGCCCCAACAGTTCTCGGTGATTTCCGGCACGTCGGCGCGTTCGTCCATCTCGGGAAACAACATGAGCGATGCGCCATCGTCCGCATCGAGCGGCCAGTCATGCTCCGCGATCAGTTTGGCATAGCCGACCCGCGCGGCATCTTCGGTCTCGCCCCAGCAGGTGCGTCCGGCAATCGAGATGGAGAATCCCTCAGCCGCAAGCCAGTCGATCCCTTCAAGCGTTTTGTCGAAGCTGCGGGGGCCGCGCTCCTCCTCATGCAACGCCTTTGAGTAATGGTCGAGGCTGACACGCAGCGAGAGGCGGTCGCCAAAAGCATCGCGCAGCGCCAAAAGTCCGTCACGGATACGCGGGCGCAGCAAGGGCTGCATGGCGTTGGTTAGCACCAGCGCGGAGAGGCCGCGCGAAAGCGTGTCCTCGAGCATCTCTAGCATGTCGGGATTCATGAACGGTTCGCCGCCAGTGAAGCCGATCTCGGTGACCGGCAATTTGTCTCGGGCGATCTCGTCGAGATATGCGGCCACCTCGGCGCGGGTGATATAGGCGAGCTGGTCGTTGGTCGGACTCGACTCGATATAGCAATTGCGGCAGGCGATGTTGCAGAGGCTTCCGGTGTTGATCCACAGCGTCTCCAAGGCGCTTAAACCAACGCGCGCACGCCGCTCGCCTGTGGCGGTCAGGTCAGGTTCGGCGAATTTTTCGTGCCTCAGCAATAGCGCGGCATCAGTCATGAAAGCCCTCCAGCCCGGGCATTAACAAGCGACTCCGTCGCAACCGCAAGTGCAGGCTGCTTCATCCCTGCGTGATGCCAAATTGTTGCTTTTCCTGTGGTCCGCTTTCATTGTAGATAGCGAAAATCGCGGGTGTAGCTCAGTGGTAGAGCAGTAGCTTCCCAAGCTACGTGTCGGGGGTTCGATTCCCCCTACCCGCTCCAGTTTTCCTGCATTTTTTGCTCTCACTGACGCTGACAGACGAAGTGGGGGTAGACGTCGGGATAGACATTTCGCCGAGCGCCCGAGGGGAGCCATTGCAAAACAATGAGGAGAACGGTGCGGACGGTGGGCCTTCCCCTAAAACCCGCCAGTGACTCTCCCTAGCCCTCTGGTGGATAAAGAAAAGGCTCGTTGAGAAGGGCCGGACCGAACGGTTTAGTGGGCTTGATAGGTATCGGATGTGCCCCCTCCGCTATGGCCGTACTACCTTGGCATGAGTATACCGATCACAGCCTCGATGCTTTACGACCTGGTCAGCTGCCCGCACCGTGTGCATATGGATCTCTATGGCGATCCCGCTGACCGCGATGAGATCAATCCCTTCGTCCAGATGCTCTGGGAGAAGGGTAGCCTTTATGAAACAGAAGTGATTGACGGGGTCCACGCGCCCTTCCTCGATCTCTCCCTCTATTCCGGCGATGAAAAAGAGCGGCGCA
>DAOVDX010000078.1 GCA_030669345.1 Methyloceanibacter sp.
CCGCCTTATTGTTTCGGTCACCATAATTCTAGAGCATCGCCGCGGCGACCAGCAGGATCAGGATCTCGCTCACCTGCTCAACTGCGCCAAGGACGTCACCGGTTTGCCCGCCGATCTCCCGGTCGCTTAGCCAGGCCATGAGGGCGATCGCCGCCGTAACCAGTAGCGTGGCGACGAGCGCCGTAGCGGGCCCAAGACACAGCACCAGCGCCAGTATTCCAAGCATGGCGGCGGCGATCACGCTTCCCAAAGGCGGCTTTCCGGCGTCCGCCGAGAGCCCGTCCTGGCGCGCCCGGGGTAGCACCAGCATCAAGACCGGCATGGTCGCGCGACCTCCCGCATGGGCTGCTATCAGCGCCACGGCCACCAGACCAGGCTCCACGAGGCTCGCCAGGGCGCCGGCCCGCAGCATGAAGGACAGCACGAGCGCGCAGACGCCATAGGTGTCGGTGCGACTGTCGCGCATGATCTCCAGCTTGCGCTCTCTGGTTCTGCCGCCAAAGCCGTCCACTGTGTCGGCAAGCCCATCTTCGTGGAGAGCGCCGGTGAGAAGCAGGGCCGCGAGAATTGCCAGCGTGGCAGACACGAAGGGAAGCAGGTCGAGACCGGCGGCGATCCAATAGATGAAGGCGGCGCATAGGCCAACCAGCAGGCCAATCAGGGGAAAGGTCCATGTGGCTTGTGCGAGCCCGTCGCCCGTCGAGGCGCTCCCAGCTTTGAGCGGTAGCCGCGTGCAAAAGGCTAGGCCCGTCCAAATGTCCGTAGTAATGCTGCCCATCCCCGCCCCCGTCCTAAGAGCTCAGAAGTCTACGCTGAAATGACCCGCTTTGCCTCATTCGACGCGTTACGCGCCGCCTGCCTCGATCTCCCCGATGGTCACTCGAGGGTCGCGGAAGAAATCGCCGCTCGCGAAGCGAAGCTGACCAAGCCGCCTGGAAGTCTGGGCCGGCTGGAAGAGGCCGTGACCTGGCTAGGGCGTTGGCAAGGCCGCAACCCGCCTTCTCTTGAGCGCGTCGAGATCACGGTCTTCGCCGGTAATCATGGGGTCACGGCTCAGGGCGTATCGGCCTACCCGTCCGAGGTCACCGCGCAGATGGTCGCCAACTTCGCTAATGGCGGTGCGGCCATCAATCAGCTTGCGCGCGAAGTGGGCGCCGAGCTTCGCGTCGTCCCGCTGTCGCTTGAAACGCCAACGGCCGATTTCACGACAAGCCCAGCCATGACCGAGGGTGAGTTCTTGGAGGTCGTCGCAATTGGCTATGAGGATGTCTCACCCGGCGCCGACATCATCATTCTTGGCGAGATGGGCATTGGCAACACCACAGCGGCCGCGGCCCTGTCAGGCGCGTTGTTCGGCGGCGGCGCGCGCTTCGCTGGCACTGGCACTGGCGTCGACAATCAGGGGCTTGCGCGCAAACGTACCGCCATCGAGACGGCGCTGTTGCATCATGAAGATGTGCTCGGCGATCCGCTGCGCGTGGCGGCGGCGCTTGGTGGGCGCGAACTCGCCGCGATCCTTGGCGCATGTCTCGCCGCGCGTCATCGGCGCATCCCGGTCTTGATCGACGGCATCGTGTCGACGGCAGCGGTGGCGCCCTTAAAGGCGCTACGCGTGGACGCACTGGACCATACGCTCACCGGACATATGTCGGCGGAGGCCGGTCACCGTCTTCTGCTGGACGAACTCGGGATGAAACCGCTGCTCGACCTTGGTATGCGTCTTGGTGAAGGTTCGGGCGCGGCAGTCGCCGTGTCTTTGTTGCGCGCGGCGCTCGCATGCCACACCGGCATGGCGACCTTCGAGGAAGCCAGCGTCTCCGACAAACCCGCGTAAACCGTCAGTCGCTGGCAATCGCGTGAAAGAATGTACCGCTGACAAGACCGCGCCGCCCGCCCGTCGTGCCGAGCGGTTTGCCTTCACCGTCGGCGATCTCGGCGAAGGGCGTGTCCTTCCCCGTCTCGATCAGGCTCGCATAATGAAACTCGTGTCCACGTAACGCTGCGCCTGTCTTCCCCAACACGCCGTCTGACAGAAGCCGCGCTGCGCGATAGCCGAGATGGAGTTTGCGCTGGGCGAAGCTTGTGGTGTGACCGAGCAGCCCGGTCATGGCGTGAAGCACGCCGCTCGCATCTTCCAGCCCCTCACCGAGAACCATGTAGCCGCCGCACTCTCCATGCACGGCCTTAGTCTCGGCGAACGCTTTGAGGCGCGCGCGAAAATTCTGCGCGGCGGCCAGCTTGCCCGCATGCAGCTCGGGATAGCCGCCAGGAAGCCAACACATATCGCAATCCTCGGGCGGGGCTTCGTCGGCGAGCGGCGAGAAGGGAATTATCTCAGCGCCCTCCCGCCGCCAGCCAGCGACGACATGCGGATAGACGAAGGTGAAGGCGGCGTCCTGCGCCAGGGCGATGCGCATGCCGGGCGGTGGCAAGGCCGCTTGCGTGGACGGTGAGGCCAGGTTTGGGCGCGCCGCCAGCGCCAGAATGGCGTCGAGATCAAGATGCCGCTCGGCCAAACAGCCAAGTGCGTCGAGACGCGCGTCGAGATCGCCATGCTCGCCTGCTTGCACGAGGCCAAGGTGACGCTCCGGCAGGGCAACGGCACGATCGCGCGGTACCGAGCCGAGAACGGAGATGTCCAAGGCCGCGATGGCGTCGGCCACGAGCCGCCTATGGCGATCGCTGCCTACCTTGTTGAGCACGACGCCGGCAATGTGAACGTCTGGAAGATGCGACGCAAAGCCGCGGACCAGCGCCGCCGCCGAGAGAGATTGCCCCGACACGTCAATGACCAGCAGCACGGGCACGCCAAAGCGTGCGGCGAGGTCCGAGGTGGCGCCGGTCTCTCCCTCTTTGCCGCCGATCCCATCAAACAGGCCCATGACGCCCTCGATAATCGTGACGTCGCACCCCTCACACGCGTTCTGCATCAGCCCATCCAGCAGCGCCGGGCCCATGGCCCAACTATCGAGATTGACGCTTCGGCGCCCTGTAGCAGCGGCATGAAAACCTGGGTCGATATAGTCAGGCCCGGCCTTGGCCGCCTGCACTGCTAGCCCCCGGCGGCGCAGCGCCGATATCAGGGCCAGGGTCACCGTGGTCTTGCCGGCGCCGGAGCGGGGAGCGGCGACGATCAGCGCGGGCGCGGTCATGAGCGTCGCCCCGGGCTTACGCTCTCACCGTGACGGCGGGCCTCGGGCGCTTTATAGCGGGAGGCATGAACGAAAAATCTCAGCCGCTCAGAAGGGGTTGGACCACCGGCGCCTGCGCCACAGCGGCCGCCAAGGCGGCTTACGCAGGCCTGCTCACGGGTGAATTTCCCGATCCCGTGGCGGTGACCCTGCCAGGCGGTCAGCGCCCGTCCTTCGCGCTCGCCACCACGGCGCGCGACGACGGTTCGGCTATCGCCGGTGTGGTCAAGGATGCGGGCGACGATCCTGATGTGACTCACGGCGCGCTGATCCAGGTGACGATTCGGCCCGGCGCTCCGGGTTCCGGCGTCAGTTTTCGCGCCGGTGAGGGCGTCGGCACGGTGACGAAGCCAGGCTTGCCGGTGCCGCCCGGCGAACCCGCCATCAATCCCGTGCCCCGGCAGCTGATCCGCGAAGCAATATCGGAAGTCGCTGCTGCCCATGGCGATGCGGGGAATGTCGAAGTGGAGATCGCGATCCCCGGCGGCGAGGCTCTTGCGACCAAGACCATGAACGGCCGGCTCGGCATTGTTGGCGGCCTGTCGATCCTCGGCACCACTGGCATCGTTGTGCCCTATTCCTGCGCCGCTTGGATTCACTCGATCCGTAGCGGTATTGATGTCGCCCGCGCCATGGGTCTTACCCACGTCGCTGCCTCGACCGGATCGACGTCGGAGGCTGCCGTGCAGAAGATGTATGACCTGCCCGAGAGCGCGCTGATCGACATGGGCGATTTTGTCGGCGGCACGTTGAAATATGTGAAGACCCATCCTGTGCCGCGCGTCACCATTGCTGGCGGTGTCGGCAAAATGACCAAGCTCGCTCAAGGGCTGCTCGATCTTCATTCCAAGCGCGGCTCCGTCGATCTCGAAGCCCTGGCGAAGCTCGCCGAGACCGCCGGCGGCTCTCCCGACTTGAGTGCGAAAATTCGTGCCTCGAACACTGCGGCGGAAGCGTTCGATCATGCCGAAGCCGAAAACATTGCTCTCGGCAATGCGGTGGCGCGGGCTGCGCATGAGATGGCTGCGGCAGTCGTTGCCGGCAAGCCCATCGAGATTGAGATCGTTGTGTTTGATCGCGAGGCTCGGTTCGTCGGCCATGCGGCGTTCGGGCCCGCTCATGCCGCGCCTCCCCGGAAACGGCGGCGATAGTCGGCGTCATAAAGCGCGCTATCGCGAAAATCCTTCGGCGCCAGCGCCCGGCCCACCAAAATTAGTGCTGTGCGTTTGATGGGTGCCTTCGCCAGCTTCGTGCAAATGTCGCCGAGCGTGCCGCGCAGGATGCGTTCTTCGGGCCAGCTTGCATGAGCCACCACGGCGACAGGACAATCGGCGCCGTAGAATGGCGTCACGTCTTCGACGACTTTGTCGAGGGCGTGAATGGCGAGATGAATGGCGAGCGTCGCACCAGTCGCGGCGAAGGCGGTAAGTTTCTCTGCCTCGGGCATGCGCGAGGCGCGGCCCGGCACGCGGGTCAGCACCACGGTCTGCGCCACTTCCGGCACGGTCAGCTCAGCGCCAAGCACGGCGGACGCCGCTGCAAAGGCGGGCACGCCAGGCGTCACCGTATAGGGAATGTCGCGGGCATCGAGCCTGCGCATTTGTTCGGCAACGGCGCTGAACACCGAGAGATCGCCGGAGTGAAGCCGCGCCACGTCGTGCCCGGCCTCGTGAGCGGCCACATATACCGCTTCGATCTCGTCCAGGGACATAGGCGCCGTGTCGACCCGGCGCGCCTCGTCGGGACAATAGGCAAGCAAGTCCTTCGGCACGATGGACCCAGCATAAAGGCAGACGGGGCAGCGCGCGATGAGGTCGCGGCCCCTGACCGTGATGAGGTCGGCAGCGCCAGGGCCGGCGCCGATGAAGTGGACCGTCACGAACCGTCCTCGTCGGTGGCGACCGCGCAGGTCGCTGGCCCTTCGACGATACGCGGAACGATGAGCCGGGACGTGGGCCCGCACGCCGCGAGCGCCGCCGCCTCGGCCACCGAGGGGATGCCAATCAGCGCTTTTACGCGCGGCGAAGAGGACAGTGTGCGCGGCCCCGCCGCCTCAAGATCGGCGGGCCTGACCAGCACGAGCTGCACGCCACGGGCCGTCGCTGCCTGGACGATGCCAGGCTCGCCGCCCTTTCCGTCCGAAGTGGCGATAAGGCGAAGCCGTTCCGGCGCGATGGAGGCTTCCGCCAGCGCGATGTCGATGGCGGCATTGATCTCCTCCACCGTCGTGCCTCTGCGGCAGCCAATGCCCGACACGATCATGATTTCCTCCAAACCCATTGTGTGACCGGCATGGCCGGACGCCAGCCGGTCTTGCCGCCAATTGCGTCCGCGCGCGATACGGCGATGCGAACGAGCTCGCCCCCAATGCGCCCATGACGAACGAGAAAGTCTGATTCGGTCTCCAGTGTCACCGCATTTGCGACCAGGCGCCCGCCGGCTTTTAGCGCCGCGATGCAGGAATCGATCACGCCTTCATGGCTGGCGCCGCCGCCAATGAAAATTGCGTCCGGTGCCTCCAGCCCAATAAGCGCCTCGGGCGCGCGGCCCTCGATCAGTTCGAGCCCCGGCACCCCGAATGCTGCGGCATTCCGGCTGATGCGGGCCGCGCGGTCGCTGTGAGCCTCGATAGCGATGGCCCGAAGTGAACTATCCGCAAGCATCCATTCGATGGCGACGGAGCCCGAGCCTGCGCCCACGTCCCAAAGAAGCTCGCCCCGAAGTGGCGCGAGGGACGACAATGTAACGGCGCGGATCTCACGCTTGGTGATTTGGCCGTCATGCTCGAACAGATCGTCGGCAAGGCCTGGTGTGTAAGCCAGGACCCGCGCACCAGGAGAGGTCACGACCTTGATCGCCACGAGGTTGAGCGCGACGATGTCTGCCAGATCGAAGTCCACAGCAGATGACATACGGATGCGCTCATTACCGCCACCGACCGCTTCCAACACGGTGATCTGCGAGTCGCCGAAACCGGTTTTCGCCAAGAGTCGCGCCAGTGCCGAAGGGCCCTCGGCGTTGGAGGTCAGCGCCAGGATGTGCGCGCCCGGATGGAGATGCGGTCGGATGCGGTCGAGCGCGCGGCCGTGGAGCGAAACCAATGTGGTCTCCGGCAGCGGCCAGCCCATGCGCGACGCAGCCAGGCTGAACGCCGACGGCGCTGGTATCACCAAACTCTCCTCAGGCGGCACATGGCCCGCGAGCACCGAACCAACGCCATAGAAGAAGGGATCGCCCGAGGCGAGCACGCAGACCTTGCGCCCGCGCATGGCCAGCACCGCGTCCACGGCGCCTGAGAACGGGTTCGGCCAAGGCTTGGCTTCGCCCCGGATTGCTGGTGCCGCTAGCGTAAGATGCCGCTCGCCGCCAAACACCACATCGGCCTTGGCGATGAGATCGAGGGCACCGGCGCCCAAGCCCTCAAGCCCATCCTCGCCGATGCCGACGATGGACAGCCAGCGTCTGGTTGAGGCAGGGTCCGGCATGATGGGTTCAGGACGCGCCATGAAGATCCTCATTCTCGGCGGTACGACGGAAGCGCGGGCTCTTGCCGGTGCGCTGGCCGGGCGCGATGAATTCACCGTTACCCTGTCGCTTGCTGGCCGCACGGCCAATCCTCTGCGCCAAGCTGTCCCGACGCGCATTGGTGGCTTTGGTGGTGCGGATGGTCTCGAGCAGTATCTCCGCCAAGAGGGTATCGAGACGCTGATCGACGCCACGCATCCTTACGCCGCCATCATCTCCGCCAATGCCGTTCGCGCCGCTCTGCGCGCCAAAGTTCCGCTGCTGGCGCTGCGCCGTGTCGCTTGGACCAAGGCCGACGGCGACCAGTGGATAGAAGTCGCTAATATGTCCGAGGCCATCGAGGCGCTGGGAAAGGTCCCGCGCCGCGTGTTTCTCGCCATGGGCCGCAAAGAAATCAAGCCTTTTACCGCCGCGCCGGAGCATGTCTATCTGGTGCGGAGCGTCGATCCTGTCGAGCCGCCGCTTGCGGTTCCCCACGCCATCTATCTCACCGCGCGCGGTCCGTTCAGCGAGACCGATGATCGGGCTCTGTTGGCACGCCACAACATCGATGTCGTTGTCGCCAAGAACAGCGGCGGCGACGCTAGCTACGGCAAGATCGCCGCTGCGCGCGCGCTGCGTCTGCCAGTGGTTCTGCTCAAGCGTCCCGCGCTGCCGGACACTGAGGCGGTTGAGACCGTCGCAGAAATTGTTGCCTGGCTCGATCATGCGCTCGCCTCCGCCGAAGTTCGCGGCGTATAGACCAACGGTGCGCGTCCTTCGCGCGTAATCAGGCGCGTTTCCGGCGAGCCGACGATAACCAGCGTGGCCATGTCGGCCTTTGCGTCTCCGGCTTCATCGAGCGTGGTGATAGTCACGGCCTCATCTTCGCGTCCCACGGCGCGTCCGAAGATCACTGGCGTTGAAGAAGACAGGTGCCGGGCAAGCCGCTTGAACGCCTCGCCGAGTTGCCATGGCCGCGCCTTCGATATTGGATTGTAGAGCGCGATGACGAAGCCGCCAGATGCTGCGGCATCGAGGCGACGCTCGATCAAATCCCAGGGTTTCAGATTGTCCGAGAGCGAAATAGCGCAGAAATCATGGCCCAAGGGCGCTCCCGCCCGTGCCGCTACCGCCAGCATGGCGGTGATGCCTGGTACCACGACGATATCGAGCGTGCGCCATTCCGGCGGTCCGGCTTCGATCTCGCCGCACACCGCCGCCGCCATGGCGAAGACGCCGGGGTCGCCGCCCGACACCATGGCCACATGTGCGCCGCCTGCTGCATGGTTGAGCGCCGCTTCCGCCCGCGCGCCTTCGACACGATTGCCCGACGAGTGTCGCGCTTGTCCGTCGCGTCGTGGCACCCGGTCCAAATAAGGTCCGTAGCCGTAGAGCGCCTCCGCCGAGGCAAGCGCGTCACGCGCTTCGGGAGTGACAAAGCGATCGTCGCCAGGACCGAGCCCGATAATGGTGAGGCGTCCATTCACGTGCGCTGCTCCCAGCCCGGCACAAGTACGATGGCGAAATAGGGTGCACAGCCATCGAGCTTGTCGACCAGCTTCATCACTGAGGCATTGGCCATGGTGCCGCGCTCTACATAGATGGCGCGGTCGAGCCGCCCGGCACGGTCGAGCGCGCGGCGAACCTTGGGCAAATGCCGGCCGATCTTCATCACCACGGCGGCATTGGCGTCAGCCAGGCGGCGCTCCAGCTCATATTCAGGCAGCGTGCCTGGAAGCACGGTGAACACATCGTCGCCTTGCGTCATCGGCGTGCCGATGGCCGACCAGCAGCCCGACATGCCGGTGACGCCAGCCACCACCTCGGTGGGATAATTTTCCGACAGGCGCACATGCATGTGCATGTAGGAGCCGTAGAAGAACGGATCGCCCTCGGACAGGATGGCGACATCACGGCCCGCGTCGAGATGCTGCGCCACGGTTTTCGCTGAGCTGTCATAAAAAGCGGTAATCGCCTCGCGATAGGCGGTGTCTTCTTTCGGGATCTCGGTGGTGACGGGATAAAGCAGCGGCAGCTCCGTCGCGCCGTTGAGATGGCCTTCGACGATGGTCCGCGCATTGCTGGTGTTCCCCGCCTTGGCGAAATAGGCGATCACGTCCGCCGCCTTGATGGCGTCGACAGCCTTCAGCGTCAGCAATCCAGGATCGCCGGGGCCGATACCGACCCCAATAAGCCGTCCGGTCATAGCCCCTCCTTGGCGAGTGCGTTGATGGCCGCCGCCGTCATGGCGCTACCGCCCATGCGGCCGCGCACGATGAGATAAGGCACGCCATAACTGTTGGCCGCCAGCGCGTCCTTGGATTCCGCCGCGCCGACGAAGCCGACCGGAATGCCGATAATGGCGGCAGGTTTGGGCGCGCCAGCTTCCAGCATCTCCAGCAATTG
>DAOVDX010000114.1 GCA_030669345.1 Methyloceanibacter sp.
GATCTACACTGATATGACCCCCGATACTGGCGCGCTCGGTGATGGCGCACGGCACCGGCCTTCATGGGAAGAATGTTCGGCCGCTTTCCGATCTCCGGTGGAGCGGGCGCGGCAGGCAAGTCCGACTGACCCTAGCGGCCCGTCGCGGCTGGACCGATGAGGTCCTCAGCGACCATCCAATCGATGCAGTCCTTGAGCATCGTTTCGAGCGATGCAGGCTGATAGTCGAGTTCGCGAGCAGCCTTATCACTTCGGCAGATGATATTTGCGGTCACGATCGATGCCGATTCCGCGGAGATTATTGGCTCCTTCCCGGTGATCATTGATATTCGTTCGGCGACGCGGCCAGCGAGGCGCAATACAATTGGCCGGCCGACAGCTGTGTTGGTCGGTTGGCCGAGAAATTGGCCCACCATCCGCACAATTTCGGCATAGGAAGCCTCGGTCCCGCCGAGAATGTAGTTCTCTCCGGTCCGTCCGTTCTCGACTGCCACAAGATGCGCCCGCGCGACTGCTCCGACATCGGCGTAGCAGGCGCGTCCCGGAGGAATCCGGAACAGTTTCCGGTTCGCGGCCAGGCGTATGAACTGGGACCACGTCCCCCAGTCGTAACGGCCAATCACAATGGCGGGGTTCAGAAAGACTGCGTCCAAACCCTGATCAATTCCCTTGGAGACTTGCTCCTCCGCCACGGCCTTTGAGTTTTGGTAGTTGAAGCGGTCCTTGCCGAGCTTTGGCGACGTCTCATCGAACGGTTCGGCCGGCGTCCCGTAGACGGCAGCCGAGGATGTGTGAACGAACTTTTTGCATCGCTTGGCCAGCGCCGTGGCCACCATGTTGCGTGTGCCTTCGACGTTGGTGCGCCATTGCCGCTGCTTATGACCCGACCAAAGGCTGACGTCGCCAGCGACGTGAAAAACAGCGTCGACATCCTCGGGCATGGCTCGCTCAAGGGAGGCTCTGTCTTCGATCTCCCCTTCCACCAGGCGGACGGGATATTTTTGCAGATGCGTCAGCCGGGAGTTGGCTCGATGTAGGGCAACGACGTCCCAGCCCGATTGCGTGAGCTGCTCGACGAGGTTGAGGCCGACAAAGCCTGTGCCGCCCGTGACGAAGGCGGTCTTGTTCGGCATGATTTTGCTTCTCCTTGTTTCGCGGCGACAATCAGGTGCCGAGCCTCAGGCCGAGCCGTTCTTCAATTGATAGGCCGGGTTATAGATCGAATAGACACGCACATATTCGAACTTGTTAGTTTTGCTCACTTGGTAGAACCCCGCCATGAGCAATCGGAACGAAGCGCTTTTTTTGTATTTCACGCCGACCCATTCGAGATCTTGCTTGCAGAAAAAATCTATCGGGGCCTCCGTCGCAACCTCAGTCTCCGATGCCAGGTAGGCGGTGTGCTCTCGGATTTGCTCATACATGATGTCATGTACGTTTCTCCAGAAGGAGACCGCCGCGTCTTTGCCGATATTCTTGGTTGCGGTCGGAATGTATTCAAAAACCGCATCCGGCTCGTACCATTTGTCAAAGAAGGTGCCGAAGGCAGTTCCGTCGCCGTCGCAAGCGGCGTTGAAGTCCGCGATATAGCGTCTGTATTTCTCTTCGCCGATCATGGTGTCACCCGGATTACGCGAGGTTTCCGCCCCGCAGCGGAAAGGATGGTTGCCAGCCCTCAGGACGTGAGTGCACCGGCCACCTGCAGCTTAACCTGCCAAATCCGCGTATCGCCGAGAATGAAGACCACGTCGTTGTTCGGACCGCCAAATGTGAAATTGGCCACTCCGGGCGCGAAGATCTCGCCCATGAGATCGCCTTGCACCGTGAACACCTGCACGCCAGTCGCCGACGACGTGTAGACGTGACCTTGGGTATCGACCTTGATTCCATCGGGAACGCCGGGGCTGACCTCGGCGAAGAGCCGGTCATTTCGGAGGTGCTGTCCGTCCTCCACATCGAATGCCCGCACATGATGGGGCAGATCGACGAAATAGGTGCCGGGCGCTTGATTGGCGCCGGTGTCGGTGATGTAGAGCACGGACTCGTCGGTTGAGAAGGCGAGGCCGTTGGGCTTGTTGAAGCTGTCGGCGACCACCGCCGTCTCTCCCGTCGCCGGGTCATGGCGATAGACGAAAGCGCCGACCTCCGGTGTGTTCTTAAAACCTTGGATCGCGCCATAATTAGGATCGGTAAACCACACGGTCCCATCGCTCTTCACCACCACGTCGTTCGGTGAATTGAAGCGAAGCCCGCGCCATTGATCGACGATCGTCTCGGCTTCACGCGTCTTAAGGTCCATGCGGCTGATCTGCGCGTTGGTTTCCTTAGTGCCTTGCTCGCAGATGACGAGACGGCCTTCGCGATCAAGCGTCATGCCATTCGCCATGTTGGAGGGCTGGCGCACCGTCTCAAGCTTCTCCGCGGTGAAGGGAAATGCGTCGCCTGCGAGTTGCAGACGCATGATGGCGATGTTCTTCGGGCCTGGTTCCGGCACCGTGGTGAAACAGAGCGCATGCTCTGCCGCCACATAGACCGGCCCTTCATGGGCGTTGGTCTCGATCAAAACGGGGCGCTGGAAATCCGCACCCAAGAGCTTGCGGAATTCCTCGCGAGTGACGGTGAAACTGGCTCCATCGTTGGTCTTCGGAGAGTGAGCCATTCTCTATCTCGCTGTGTCTGGCGTGACGCGCCATACGACATTGCCCACATCGTCAGCCACAAGCAGCGCGCCGGACCCATCGACCGCGACACCCACGGGGCGGCCATGAGCGCGTCCGTCCTCGCTCAAAAAACCGGTGAGAATGTCTTCCGGCTGGCCCGCGGGCTTGCCGTTCTCGAATGGCACGAAGATCACTTTATAGCCACTGAGCGGGCGCCGGTTCCAGGAGCCGTGCTGGCCGACAAAGGCGCCGCCGCGATAGCGCGCCGGAAGCAGCGTGCCATCATAGAAGGTGAGGCCAAGCGAGGCGGTATGCGGCCCGAGTGCGTAGTCCGGCACGATGGCCTTGGCGACGAGATAGGGTCGTTGGGGTTGCGCTCTCGTGTCGAGATGCTTGCCAAAATAGCTATAAGGCCAACCGTAGAAGCCGTCCTCTTTCACTGACGTCATGTAGTCGGGTACGAGATCGCTGCCGAGTTCGTCACGTTCGTTGACGGCTGTCCACAATTCTCCGCTGTCCGTCTGAAAGGCGAGGCCAACCGGATTGCGCAAGCCGGATGCGAAGATGCGCGTTTTTCCCGTGGCAAGGTCGATCTCGTGAATTGCCGCGCGGCCTTCCTCGTTAGCCATGCCGCCCTCGCCAAGATTGCTGTTGGAGCCGACGCCGGCATAGAGGCGTGAGCCATCCGGGCTGGCGATGAGGTTCTTGACCCAATGGATATTGATGGGGCCGGCTGGCAGCTCGGCGACTTTCTTGCCGGGCGCTGTAATCTCCGTCGCGCCGTCTTCGTAAGGGAAGTGCATCACGGCGTCGGTGTTGCCCACGTAGAAGTCATTGCCGATCAGCGCCATGCCGAACGGTGAGTTTAGGCCTGAAAGAAAGACGCTTCGCGTCTCGGGCTTCCCGTCTCCGTCGGCGTCGCGCAGCAGGGTGATGCGGTTGGCGCTCGGCACACCCGCGCCAACCCATTTCATGGCCATTTTCATGAACCACGCCGCCATGCCGGTTTGCCCGGGCGAAGGGGGCGTATTGGTCTCGGCAACCAGCACGTCGCCATTTGGCAGGACATAGAGCCAGCGCGGGTGGTCGAGGCCGGTGGCAAAGGCACTGACCGAAAAACCTGAGCCCGCTTTGGGCGTGACGCCTTCTGGCCACCCCACGGCGCGCGCGAGAACGACAGTCGGCAAGATTGATTGCACGGGCGCCGGCAGCTGAGGGTTCGGACCGGTCCCGGCCTCAACCGGCAGCGTCGCCTCGTCGCCGCAAGCCACGAGAGAGAGCGCGATCAGGGCCAGGAGGAGAGGGCGGGTCAATCTGATGAGCATCGGTCACTTTTTCCTCGTCTGCGTTGAGTCGAGCATTATGCCTCGATTGAGCCTGTTGGCGTAAGACGAAGGTCGAACCGCCAGCGCGAAGACAAATTGCCGTGAGGTAGGGACGTACAGCGCTGCGCCAGTCACTTTTCTGGGCTAAGTGCTCGCGGTACGCGGTCCTTGCCTCTGGGTTCGCTGGACCGATTAGAGTAGCGTCCTTAACGCAGAGTCGCGTGGCTGGTGGCACAACGGGCTCGAACGGGTCAGGCTTGAGGCCATCATGATGCAGCATAAGAATCAGAACACGAAGCGCGCGAAGCCGGACGAAAATGCCGGCGCCGAAGCGCCAGCCAAGGACTCTAAGGCGAGCGAGGCAGACTCCCCCGCTTCCAAGACAACGTCATGGCAGGGCGGCCGGATACTTCTGATAGCATTGGCGGTGATTGCCGTGGCGGTGATTGGCTATCGCTACATGTTCGCCCCGCAGGCCGAGCAGATTCAGAGCGCCACGCGTCCGCCGCCGACCGTCACCGTGGCCAAGCCCTTGGTCCAGAACCTGAAGGAATGGCGCGACTTCACCGGCCAATTCGAGGCGCAGGAATCGGTTGAGATTCGGGCTCGCGTGAGCGGCTATCTCGAATCCGTCAACTTCACCGATGGCCAGCTGGTGAAGAAGGGCGATCTCCTCTTTGTTATCGAGCCGCGGCCTTTCGAAATCGCGCTCAACTCGGCCAAGGCTCAGCTTTCGCAAGCCCAGGCGGAGCTTGAGCTTGCCCAGGTTCAACTCGAGCGCACCGTCAAGCTGCTTAAGAACGAATATGCGTCCAAGGAGACCCACGATGAACGGATCGCGGAGGTCCAAGGCGCCACGGCTTCGCGGGACAACGCAGTCGCTGCGGTCGATCAGGCACAGCTCAATCTCGACTACACGCGGGTCACCGCGCCGGTCTCCGGGCGCGTTGGCCGTCACGAGGTCAGTATTGGCAATCTGGTCATGGGTGGTATCGGCGGGTCCACCACGCTGCTGACCACCATCGTCTCGCTCAATCCGATCTGGCTCATGTTCAATGTGAGCGAGGGCGACGGCATGACCTACAAGCGCCTGATCGCGAAGGGTGAGATACCATCGGCCCGGAGCAACAACGTGCAGGTGGAAGGCCAGTTGATGGACGAAAGTGATTGGCCGCTCAAAGGCGCCATTGATTTCGTCGACAATCAGTATGACCGCTCATCGGGAACGATCCGGGTGCGTGCCTCTTTCCCAAACCCGAAGTTGTTCATTACGCCCGGTCAGTTTGGCCGCGTGCGTGTGCCAATGTCACAAGAAAAGCCCACCATGCTTGTGCCGGATGCGGCGGTGGTCACCGACCAGTCGGTGAAGCTGCTCTACTCGGTGACGGCGGACGGAACGGTCGTACCAAAAACAGTCGAGCTTGGTTCTGTCACCGAGGAAGGCTTGCGCATCATCCGCACCGGAATCACGCCGGAGGATGAAATCATCATCAACGGGCTTTTGCGCGCGCGTCCTGGGCAGAAGGTGACGCCGGAGCAGGGCGCGGTGGCGGCGGCAAACGCCATCCCGGCCAGTCAGCGATAAGGGGCCGAAGCCGTCCATGAACGTCTCGCGCTTCTTCATCGACCGGCCCATCTTCGCGGCGGTCATATCCATCCTGATCACGTTGATCGGCGGCGTGGCCTATTTCAGCCTGCCCGTGGCGCAATATCCCGACATCGCTCCGCCTTCGATCCAGGTGACGGCACAATATCCGGGCGCATCCGCCGAGATCGTCGCCCAAACCGTCGCCACGCCAATTGAGCAAGAGGTCAATGGCGTCGACGACATGATCTACATGACGTCCCAGTCGACGAGCGACGGGTCCATGGCGCTCACCGTGACCTTCAAGCTCGGGACCAATCTCGATACCGCGCAAGTGTTGGTGCAGAACCGGGTTGCCATCGCCACGCCCCGGCTGCCCGAGCAGGTGCGTGCACTCGGCGTCCAAGTGGTCAAGCAGTCCCCCGACCTCATGATGGTCATCCATCTGAGCTCGCCCGACGATAGCCGCGACCTGCTCTACATCTCCAACTACGTCACGCTGCACGTCAAAGACGTGCTCTCCCGGGTCGATGGTGTTGGCAATGTCACGATCTTCGGCGCGCGTGATTACGCCATGCGGATCTGGCTCGACCCCGAGAAATTGGCGATCCGCGATCTGACAGCTGGCGATGTTATGGATGCGCTGCGCGGTCAGAATGTCCAAGTTGCCGCCGGAGTTATCAACCAACCGCCAGTGCCCCAGCCCGGCGCGTTCCAGCTTAACGTTGAGACCCAAGGCCGTCTGACCACGCCTGAGGCCTTCGGCAACATCATCGTCAAATCCGGTGGCGATGGCCGCGTGGTGCGG
>DAOVDX010000129.1 GCA_030669345.1 Methyloceanibacter sp.
GGCGAGTCCGTCACCGCCGAAAAGGTCGAATAGACACGCAATAATTATGCGCGGCGCTGCCTTGCCCGTTCCAACTCGACGACCACGTCGGGAATGGTAACGCGGAAGGTGGCGCCGCCATCATTGCTCACCAACGCGATCTCGCCGCCATGGGCCTGGACCAATTCAGCGGCGATGGCGAGCCCAAGTCCTGAGCCGCCTTTGCGCGCCACGCTCTGGAAAGCCTCAAATAGCCGCGCCCGCGCTTTCTCGGGTACGCCCGGTCCGGTGTCGGCGACATCGATGATCGCCACAGCACCCTCACGACGCGCCACAACCATGATCTCGCCCGCAGTCTCGCCCCCGGCCTCAAGCGCCTGCACGGCGTTGCGGCAAAGATTGCTCAAAATCCGATAGAGGTGGTCGCGGTCGACATCGACCTCAAGCGCGTCGTCAATGTCGAGGTTCCACGCGATCGTCCCGGTGCGCGGCAGGCCGAGGCTGTCGCCGATCTCGTCGACCAACGGCGCAAGTTCGAAACGACTCCGGGTCGGCGGAACCTCGTGCGCTTGACCGAAGTCGAGCGTGTGGACGCAAAGCCGGATGGCGCGATCAAGCGAGGCAATCAGCTTCGGCACGAGCCGCTGCACGGTCGGGTCCTTCACCGTCGCTAAACGGTCTGAGAGGAGTTGGGCGCTCGACAGCATATTGCGCAAGTCATGACTGATCTTGCTCACGGCGAGGCCCAGCGCCGCGAGCCGCGTTTTTTGCGAAAGCATTTGCGACAGCTCGTTCTGCATGGCGGCAAGCTCGCGCTCGGCGGTGCCGATTTCATCGCGGCGCGCCGACGGCAAAATGATTCGAGAAATATCTTCCGGCCGCTCGCCAAAGCGCACCATGTTCCTGGTGAGCTTGGTCATCGGCTTAACCAGAAGCGCATCCAGCGCGAGATAGACGAGCGCGGCGGTGATGATCGAGATAAGGATCGACAAGCCTAAGATGCCGAGGCCGTAGTTGACCATCGCCGCCTTGAGCGGCCCCTCCTCCATCACCACGTCGATGGTCTCACCCTGGTGGAAGCCCGCCTCGCCGACCACGCGGATGACATTGTCGTCGGGGGCAAAATAGACCATGAGCGCATCGACGATCAGGGTGGGCCACGAGGCGTTTCGCAGATCGTAAGACGCGTTGATCTCCGTCGGCATGTCCATCTCGATGATGAGCACGCGGGAACTCTCCCGCTTCACGGCAATGGCCTTCACCCTGGCGCTGTTGAGCAGCTCATCGCGAAGCATGGGCGGAAGCTGGCCGCCTGGCGCGGCTTCGGCCGCGAACGAAGCGATCTGCGCCGCAGCCAACCGTTCCATCAGCCATTGGCGGCGGAAATTGGAGACTGATGGCACGAAGACGAGCACCTCAGCCACCATAACGAAGAGGATGGTGAGCAAGAGCAGCTTGGCCGAAAGCCCCGGGAAATAGCGGGACGGCGCCTTGGCTTCCGGTACTTTGGGTGAGGTCTTCTCGTTCACCTGAAACGCTCGCTGATCAGTCGCCTAGGTCTGCCGGGGCCGCTCCCAACGAGCGCCCCCAAACCCCAATCCTAGCTGAGAATCAGGCAGTTTTTCGGCAATTCCTGCGATCAACCGAAACGGCGCAATAATCCGATGATGGACCGGAGCCAGCGATTGGACAGGGAGGGCTGATAATAGGCGAAAGCCACTCGTTTTGAGATTTCCGACAGGGTCGGATATGGCAGCACCAGCGAGATCAGATCGCCAATCCTGATGTCCTTGGCCATGGCCACGATCCACAGCTGAAGCAGCTCGCCAGCTTCCGCGCCGACGATGGTGACCCCGAGGATCGTGCCATTCTTCTTTGTGATGACCTTGATGAAACCCTCGGTCTTGCGCTCAGCCTGGGCGCGGTCGTTCTCGGCATAAGGCCAGCGGAAGATGCGGACGCGGCGATGTTTCTTGCGCGCCTCGGCTTCGGTGAGACCGACTTGGGCCAGTTCCGGGTCCGTATACATAACCCGGGGGATATTGACGGCGCTGACATCGGGCGTGAGCCGGAACAGCGCGTTCTTGATGACGATGCTGGCGTGATAGTTGGCGAGATGGGTGAACTGCGCACCGCCAATCGCATCGCCAATGGCATAGACTCTACGATTGGAGGTCTTGAGCTGCTCGTTGACCTTGATGCCGTCAGGCGTGTGGGTGATTCCGGCACGGTCGAGGGCGAGCGACTTCAAGTTCGGCTTGCGACCCGTGGCCACCAGGAGATGCGAGCCCTTGACGATAACGCCCTCGCCATCCTGATGGAAATGCACAGTTATGCCTTGCACCGACCGCTCAACGCGCTCCACCCGCGTGTTGGGGTAGAGTTCGACCTCGGTCTCCTTCAACCGCTTGAGCACAACCTGGACAGCCTCAGGATCGTCGCGCCCAAGGAACTCGCCCGTGTCGAAGATGGTGACATGGGCGCCAAGCATGCGATGGGCCTGACCAAGCTCAAGCCCAATCGGGCCACCGCCAAGGATGATCAAGTGCGGGATGCGCTCGCTGACGTCAAAGATGGTTTCGTTGGTAAGATAAGGAACCTCATCGAGACCCGGGATCGGCGGGACCGTCGGCTTTGAGCCGGTGGCGATGATGAAGCGGCGGGCGCGAACCAGAACCCGGCCGGCCTCCACCGTGGACTTATCGAGAAAGTTGGCCTGCGCCTGAATGACCCGAACGCCGAGCCCTGTAAAACGCTCAACGGAGTCGTTCGGCGCAATGGCGGCAATAACCCCATGCACATGATCGTGGACGCCGCGATGGTCGATCTGCGCCTCAAGCACTTCGATGCCGAAGGTCGACGCGGTGCGAACGGCATCCGCCCGCTTGCCCGCGGCAAGCAATGCCTTGGATGGGACACAGCCATAATTGAGGCAGTCGCCGCCCATCAGGCCCTTTTCGATAAGCACGACGGGCACGCCGAACTGGGCCGCCGCTGCCGCTACCGACAGGCCACCTGAACCTGCGCCAATGACACAGAGGTCGGGCTTCAGCACCTCTTCCATGATCGTTTCGTCCCCCATAACCGTCTTAGACCGCCCGGCGCCGCTTAAACCACTTCAGCGCCACCGGAATGAGTGACACGAGCCCGAGTGCCACCAATCCCGCAATAAGCTCCGGCGTCAGCAACGCGCTCGGGTCGAGCCCGTATGGACACGACTCTTGGCCTTCCTCTCCCGCCTTTGCAAGACAGGATTGGTGAGCAGATTGCTGCGCCGCGATCACACTGTCGAGCCCATTGCCCGCCAGAGCAAACGCGAACGTTCCCGGAATGATGCCGAGGAACGTGGTCACAACATAAGGGGTGAAGCGAACGCCGAGAAGTCCCGGAGCGAGATTGACCATCCAAAACGGAAAAATCGGGACCAGCCGGAGGAATAGGAGATAGCTGAAGGCGTCCTCTTGGAAGCCTTCGCGAAAGCGGGATATCCAGGGACCGGCCCGAGCCGCCAGCACCTCACTGAGCACGGTCTTGGCGATCACGAACACGACCGTGGCGCCAAGCGTGGCTCCGATCACGGAGGCGCCACCCCCCAAGAGCCAGCCGAATAGAAAGCCTCCGGCAATGGTCAACACCGCGCCGCCGGGGAGCGATAAGGCAACCACCACGGCGTAAAGAGCGATGAAGCAAACGACAGCCAGGAGCAAATTACCCTCAATGAGGCCGCGCAAATTATCCCGGTTATTGGCCAGATTCTCTAAGGTGAGATAGCGGTGCCAGCCCATGGCAAGGATGAAGCCACCCACAGCCAAAAGCAGCAAAAGGGGCCAAAGCCGCTTAAGCCAGATTGTAGCGCCGCGCGCCATATCTGCCACCGTGTCCATGCTTAAAGCTACTCCTTGGAGATTGTGTGCCAAGACATAGGCAGAGGGACCCGGCGCTTGAAACGGCTTTTCGCGCCATTGTGATGGTCCGTCACTCGGTGTGATGGCAAACGGCCTTCGCGGTCAACGCGCGCTTGCGGCTCTTATAGGGGCGGCATTCGCGCCAAAAACCGCCCCGATTGATTGACTTGAGCCCGTCCGCCACCTATAAGCCGCGCAAAGCTTGAGCCTTCAGAGACCCACCCGCGATCGCGCGGGTCGTGGACAAAAGGCAGGAGAAAGTCCTTGAAACGCACCTACCAACCTTCGCGGCTCGTCCGCAAGCGGCGCCATGGTTTTCGCGCCCGGATGGCCACGACAGGTGGCCGTAAGGTTCTCGCTCGTCGCAGAGCCAAGGGGCGCAAGCGCCTTTCGGCCTAACCTGGCGGCGAACCGCCTCACCCGGTAACGGCCCATCGGACGCCTCAAGACCCGCTCAGAATTCCTGTATGTGAAGGGTGGAACACGCTTCGCCACGCCCTCGCTCGTGCTCCAGGCACGGCGTCGGGCCCCGGCTTCGATGCAAGCGCCCCATCCTGCCCGTTTCGGTTTTACCGCGACCAAACGCCTCGGTGGGGCCGTCGTCCGCAACCGGGCGCGGCGGCGGCTGAAGGAGGCGGTGAGGCTCGGAGGCGCGACTCTCGCGACCGACGGCTATGATTATGTGTTGATCGCGCGGGGAGGCACGGTACAACGGCCCTTCAACGAGCTGATCAAGGACCTCGAACGCGCGCTTACCAAGGTGCACGAACCCCCTTCGGCCAAGGCGCGCCGCAGGTCCAAGACCGATTAGCTTCTTCCCTTCGCGCCTCGCGGACACCGCGGCCTTTGAGCTGAAAGCCAAATGGACGAGAACAATCGCAATTTTATCCTCGCCATCGTGCTGTCGATGGTCGTGCTGTTTGCCTGGCAATTCATCTTTGTGCCGGAAACGCCGCCGCTTAATCCACAGCAGATCGCAGAGAAGCAAGCCGCCGATAGCGGCGCACCGCAGCTAGGCAAGGACAGCGCAACACCTCAGGTTGGTGGTGCACCGACGGTCGGTGGCGCACCGCAACCGAGCGCAATTGATGCTTCGCAGTCCGCGGGCGCCGCGGCCAGCATGACCCGCGAAGAAGCTCTGGCCGCTACGCCGCGCATCGCCATCGAGACGCCGAGCGTCAGAAACTCGCTGTCGCTGAAAGGCGCGCGCATCGACGACCTGATCCTCAAGGATTATCGCGTCACCGTCGACCCGGACAGTCCTCAGGTCACGCTGCTGTCGCCAGCCGGCGACCCCCATGCCTATTACGCGGAGAACGGCTTTGTCGCCGCCGATGGCACCGACCTGGCGCTTCCCGCTGGAGACACGCTGTGGACGGCGCAGGGCAAGGGCACGCTCACGCCGAGCTCGCCGATCACCCTGACCTACGACAACGGCAAGGGCCTCACCTTCACCCGCACGATCTCAGTCGACGACAAATACATGTCCACGATCGACGACAAGGTGACCAACGCAGGCTCCGAAGCGGTCACGATCTATCCTTA
>DAOVDX010000031.1 GCA_030669345.1 Methyloceanibacter sp.
TCAAGGGGCCGACTCCGCTGACGCTCGCCGTCACTGGCATAGGGCAGCTGAACCAAACTTTGAGCATGGAAGTCGACCTCACGAACGCACAGCTTCTCTTCGGCTCTATGGGCTGGAAGAAGCCAGCCGGTCAGGCGGCAACCATCAGTTTCGACGTTAGGCAGAATGACGACGGCTCGGCGGACCTCAAGAACTTGCAGATCACTGGCGACAACATCGCTGTTTTTGGTGAGGTCTCTCTCGATTCCAATCAGCACGTTAAGAGCTTCTACTTCTCCGACTTCTCCATAAATCCTCAGACCCATGTGGAGATCACCGCGAATGTTCGCGAGGACCAGGTGCTCGACATGACAGCTCTGGGCTCGAGCTTCGACGGCAGGCAGTTCTTCGGCTCGCTGTTTTCGGCTGGTCAACTCGTCGATGATGGATCGGCGGATTCGTCCGATCCATTCGGTATCGACTTCTCGGCGAAGATCGGGCGGGTCATCGGCTTCCACGACACGGAAGCGACCGACGTCGTGGTTTCGCTCAAGAAGCGCAATGGCCGGATCGTCGCGCTCAACGCTACGGGCAAGCTGAATGGCAAGGCGCGGGCTGTGGTCGAAATTGTGCAGAACAAGGGGACGCGCCTGCTCAAGGCCGAAGCGCGCGATGCCGGTGCCGCATTCCGGCTCGTTGGCTTGTACGGCAATATCGAGGGTGGGGAAGCGTCGCTCCAGGTCAATCTCGATGCCGGAAGCGCGGGCGCCAAGTCGGGGACCCTATGGGCGCAAGACTTCGCGGTGGTGGGTGATGCGGTAATGACCGACGTCTTGACCGATCCAGGTGCCGCCGCGGTTCTCGGCAATCGCAAACAGCAGATCGCCAGATCGCGTATTGTCTTCAAGCGCTTGCGCGCGCCTTTCACCGTCGGGGCCGGTAAGTTCCGACTGACTGACGCCTATATGAATGGCCCGGCTCTTGGCGCCACCATGCGTGGCACGGTGGACTTCAAATCGCAGAGGATCGAGCTGAGTGGCACCTATGTGCCGCTCTACGGTCTGAACTCGGCGCTTGGCGCCATTCCCCTTCTCGGCCGGGTTCTTGTGGGCCGCAAGGGGGAGGGCGTGGTTGGCATCACCTTCGCCATCAAGGGCAAGCTCGATAATCCCACGGTGCTCGTCAATCCGATCTCGATGATGGCGCCGGGCATCTTCCGGCAGATCTTCGACTTCTCCGGTGTTCCGGATCCATCGACAACGGCTGCCGGATCTCAGAAATATGAGCGCATCAAGCCTTTCGGCAGTCCCTGACGCGAAAGCTTAGACGGGGCGGATCAGCGCGTGGCGCTTCTTGCCGAGCGAAAGCTTGATCACGCCTTCCTCGGTCAGGTCTGCCGGTGTGAGCGCCTGGCGTTCATCGGTCACGGTCGCGTCGTTGACCTTGATCCCGCCGCCCTTGATCTGACGCCGCGCTTCGCCCGTCGATTTCACGAAGCCGGCCAGCACGCTCGCGGTCAAAACGCCAAGCCCTTTTTCGAGTTCGGCCCGGTTCACCTCAATGCTCGGCAAGTTCGAAGAGGTTTGCCCTTGTTCGAACGTGGTGCGCGCCGTTTCCGCCGCGCGGTCGGCGGCGTCGCGGCCATGCACGAGCGCGGTGGCCTCGGTGGCGAGGATCTTCTTGGCTTCGTTTCGCTCGGCGCTTTCGAGCGCGGCGAGCTTGGCGATTTCTTCCAGCCTCAGTTCGGTGAAGAGTTTGAGGAAGTGCTCCACGTCGGAATCTTCCGCGTTCCGCCAAAACTGCCAATAATCGTAAGGGGAGAGCATGTCGGGGTTGAGCCAGACCGCGCCCGCGGCGGTCTTGCCCATCTTGGCCCCAGACGAGGTCGTGAGCAGCGGCGTCGTCAGGCCGAACAGCTCAGCACTCGCGGTGCGCCGGCCAAGCTCGATGCCGCCAACGATATTGCCCCATTGATCCGAGCCGCCCATCTGCAGGCGGCAGCCTTGCCGCCGGAACAGCTCGACAAAGTCATAGGCCTGGAGCACTTGATAATTGAACTCGATGAAGCTCAACGGCTGCTCACGGTCGAGCCGGAGCTTCACGGAATCATAGGTCAGCATGCGATTGACGCTGAAATGCCGCCCGTAGTCGCGCAGGAAGTCGATGTAGTTTAGCTCTTCAAGCCAGTCGGCGTTGTTGACCATCACGCCATCGCGGTCGCCACCGCCGAAGCTCAGGAATTTTGAGAACACAGACTCGATGCCGACGATATTGGCTCCGATTGCCGCCTCGTCGAGAAGCTTCCGGGCTTCGTCTTTTCCCGAGGGGTCGCCGACCTTCGTCGTGCCGCCGCCTATCAGCACGATGGGGCGATGCCCCGTCTGCTGCAATTTGCGCAGCAGCATGATGCTGACGAGGTTCCCCACATGCAGACTGGGCGCCGTGCAGTCAAAGCCGATATAGCCCGTGATAATCTCGGTCTGTGCGAGCTTATCGAGCGCCGCCTCGTCGGTGCATTGGTGGATGTAACCGCGAGTTTTGAGCTCGTGCAGGAGGTCGGATTTGACGGTGGTCATGGCCTACGCCGTCGGCTCCTTCTTCGTCTTCGTTTTCGCCTTCGGCTTCTTTTTCGGCTTCGGCTTGCCGAGGCGCTTGTCGAGATAGCCGTCGATGACGGTCATGAGGCCTTCCATGCGATCCTCGAAGAAGTGGTTCGCATCGGGCACGGTCTGGTGGTCGATGACGATGCCCTTCTGGGTCTTCAGGCGGTCGACGAGCCCGCGCACGGACTCCGTGGGAACGACCTTGTCCTTGGCTCCGTTGACCATCAGGCCGGAGGACGGGCAGGGGGCAAGGAAGGTGAAGTCGTAAAGATTGGCGGGCGGGGCCACGGAAATGAAGCCCTCGATTTCGGGGCGCCGCATCAGCAGCTGCATACCGATCCATGCACCGAACGACACGCCGGAGATCCAGCAGGACCGCGCATCGGCGTTATAGGCTTGCAGCCAATCCAGCGCGGTCGCTGCATCGGCAAGCTCGCCTGGTCCATTGTCGAACAGGCCTTCGCTCCGCCCAACGCCCCGGAAGTTGAAGCGCAGCACCGAGAAGCCGCGCTTCAGGAAGGCGTAATACAGGTGGTAGACGACCTGGTTATTCATCGTCCCGCCGAACTGCGGGTGCGGATGCAGGATCAGGGCGACAGGAGCGTTCGGGCCGGGCTCGTGATGGTAGCGGGCCTCGATCCGGCCGCTGGGGCCGCTAAGATTAACTTCAGGCATGAATCACTGGCCTCGACTGGACGTTGAATACGCGGATGGGGACGCGTTTGCGTATGGGGCGTGAGTGTTCGGGTGCACCAACCAATGTCGCAAAACTTGACTCGGCTGCCCCAGAAACCTATACAAATTAAAGATTAGAACACTTCCAAACAAGGCCGTTCTAAATCAGCAGGGCGCTCGGAGCGGTCCATTGTCAGGCCGCGCTTCATAGCACGTGCGACGGGGGCTCGTGCAAGCGTTAACCGGCGGATTCGTCCGCAAACTTCGGCAGAGTATGAACCAGCGCTCCTATCTCGATCACAATGCGACCACGCCTCTCCGCGCGGAAGTCCGTGAGGCGGTTGTCGGTGCGCTCGCCATTCCGGGCAACCCATCCTCGGTGCATGAGGAGGGGCGGACGGCGCGCGCCGCGATCGAGAACGCCAGAGCCAAAGTCGCCAATTTGGTGGGCGCAAGACCAGAGGACGTGATCTTCACCAGCGGCGGCACCGAGGCCAATGCGCTGGCGCTTGCCGCTCCGTCTGGCGAAGGCTGGCACTGCTATTTGTCGGCGATCGAGCATCCTTCCGTGCTTTCAGGCGGCCGGTTCGATCCCGAAACCACGAGCATTTTCCCTGTCATACCCGACGGCGTCGCCGATCTGGCAACCCTGGCGAAGATGCTTGAGAAGGATAAGGCAGGAGGCGCTCGGCCCATCGTCTCCCTGATGGTCGCCAATAACGAAACTGGCGCCATCCAGCCGGTGCCCGAAGCGGCAGAGATCGTTCACGAAGCTGGCGGGATTTTGCACAGCGATGCGGTTCAGGCCGCCGGACGGATGCCCCTGGATTTGGACGAATTGGGTGCCGACATGGTGACTCTATCGGCCCACAAGATCGGTGGCCCCAAAGGCATCGGCGCTCTGGTTTTGGCGGAAGGCTCAAAGGTCGAGCCGCTTATTAAGGGCGGCGGTCAAGAGGGACGCCGCCGCGCCGGCACGGAGAATGTGGCGGGGATTATCGGTTTTGGCGTTGCGGCGGAGCTTGCCGTCGCCGACCTCACCGAAGTCGCCGCCGTGGCCAAGATCAGGGATGCGCTAGAGGACGGCGTGCGCGCCGTCGCTCAAGACGCGGTGGTGTTTTCATCTTCCGTGCCGCGCATCCCGAACACGTCGTGTTTCGCGGTGAGCGGCGCCAAGGCCGAGACTCTGGTTATTGGGCTCGATCTTGCCGGAATCGCGGTCAGCGCAGGATCGGCCTGCTCGTCGGGGAAGGTCGAGGCCTCCCACGTGCTGGCCGCCATGGGCGTTGAACCCGATATGGCGCAAGGCGCGATCCGCGTAAGCCTTGGAATAGGCAGCGAGAATACCGATATTCAAAGCTTCTTGAGTGCGTACGAAGATCTGATCAAACGGCTCAAGCGGAGCGCGAAGGTAGCCGCCTAAGGGATTCGAATAAGAAAGGAATCGGCAGCAGCCATGCCGGCAGTTCAAGACACCGTCGAACGCGTCAAAGAGATTGACGTCGACCAGTATAAATACGGCTTCGTCACCGAAATTGAATCGGTCACGGCTCCGAAAGGCCTGAACGAGGACATCGTTCGGTTTATCTCGGCCAAGAAGGACGAGCCGCAATGGCTGCTCGATTGGAGGCTTGAGGCCTTCAAGCGCTGGTTGACCATGCAAGAACCCGAATGGGCCAATGTCCATTATCCGAAGATCGACTTCCAGGACCTCTATTACTACTCCGCGCCCAAGAGCACTGAAGGCCCGAAGAGCCTCGACGAGGTCGATCCGGAGCTGCTCGAGACCTACAAGAAGCTCGGCATCCCGCTCCGGGAGCAAGAAGTGCTGGCTGGCGTGCAAGGCGCGCCCAAGGTCGCCGTCGACGCCGTGTTCGATAGCGTCTCCGTGGTCACCACCTTCAAGGAAGAGCTGGCTAAGGCCGGCGTGATCTTCTGCTCGATCTCCGAAGCGGTGAAGAACCACCCCGAGCTGGTGAAGAAATATCTCGGCTCCGTGGTGCCATCGACCGACAATTTTTACGCCACGCTGAACTCCGCGGTGTTCTCCGACGGCTCGTTCGTCTACGTGCCCGAGGGCGTGCACTGCCCCATGGAGCTTTCGACCTATTTCCGCATCAACGCGGAGCAGACCGGCCAGTTCGAGCGCACCCTCATCATCGCCGACAAGGGCGCCTATGTGAGCTATCTCGAAGGTTGCACCGCGCCCATGCGGGACGAGAACCAGCTTCATGCCGCCGTGGTCGAGCTCGTGGCGCTTGAAGACGCCGAGATCAAATATTCCACGGTGCAGAACTGGTATCCGGGCGACAAGAACGGCAAAGGCGGCATCTTCAACTTCGTCACCAAACGCGGCGACTGTAGGGGAGACCGTTCGAAGATTTCTTGGACGCAAGTTGAGACCGGCTCGGCCATCACCTGGAAATACCCGTCCTGCATCTTGCGTGGCGATGGTTCGCGCGGCGAGTTCTACTCGATAGCCATTTCCAACGGCTATCAGCAGATCGATAGCGGTACCAAGATGATCCATCTTGGCAAGAACACGTCGAGCCGCATCATTTCCAAGGGCATCGCCGCCGGGCACTCGAACAATACCTATCGCGGTCTGGTCTCTGCCCATCGCCGGGCGGCCAACGCGCGCAACTTCACAGTCTGCGATTCACTGCTGATCGGCGACAAATGCGGCGCCCATACGGTGCCGTATATCGAGGCCAAGAACGCATCCGCCACGTTCGAGCACGAGGCGACCACCTCGAAGATTTCCGACGATCAGTTGTTTTATTGCCTGAGCCGCGGGCTGTCGGAGGAGGAGGCCGTGGCGCTGATCGTCAACGGCTTTGTTCGCGACGTGCTTCAGCATCTCCCCATGGAGTTCATGGCCGAGACCCAGAAGCTCATCTCGATCAGCCTAGAAGGCTCTGTCGGCTGAAGCCGCGAGACGAAACAGACTCAGTTCCAAAGGGTTAGAAAGACGCAACGATGCTTGAGATTAGGAACCTACACGCCAATGTCGATGGCCGCGAAATCCTCAAAGGGCTCGACTTGACCCTGCCCACGGGCGAGGTGCACGCCATCATGGGGCCAAATGGCTCGGGCAAGTCGACGCTGGCTTATGTGCTCGCCGGCAAGGACGACTATGAGGTCACCGAAGGCTCCGTCACCTGGAATGGGGTGGACCTGCTCGCTTTGGACCCGACGGGGCGCGCCGTCGCCGGCGTGTTCCTGGCGTTCCAATACCCCATGGAGATTCCGGGCGTCGCCACCATGACCTTCCTGCGCAGCTCCGTGAACGCGGTCCGCAAAGCACGCGGGCAGGAAGAGCTGTCTACGCCGGACTTTCTGCGCGTGCTGAAAGAGAAGGCCAAGGACCTCAATATCGACGTTGAGATGTTGCGGCGTCCGCTCAATGTCGGCTTTTCCGGCGGCGAGAAGAAGCGCAATGAGATTTTGCAGATGACCCTGCTTGAGCCGTCACTTTGTGTGCTGGATGAGACAGATTCCGGTCTCGACATCGATGCGCTGCGCGTCGTCGCCGATGGCGTGAATGCGCTACGCAGTCCTGAGCGCTCCATGCTCGTCATCACTCATTATCAGCGGCTTCTCGATTACATTGTGCCGGACCGGGTGCATGTGCTCTCCGATGGCCGGGTGGCGCGCTCTGGCGGGCCTGAGCTTGCGATGGAGCTTGAGAAGAGCGGTTACGCCGAGTTCGGCGGCGAAGCCACGGCCGCGTAGGGAGGGGCAAAACATGGATTTGTCCGTTCAACAGTTTCGCACCAAGGCTGAGCAGGAGTTCCTCGACCTTTACACCAAGGCAGAGAAGACGCTCCCTGGCTCGAAGAACCCATTCGTCGCCGATTTGCGCAAGAACGCCATCGCCACCTACGCGCGTCTCGGTCTGCCGCATCGGCGTATTGAGGCGTGGAAATACACCGATCTCCGGGCGCATCTCGAAGACGTTTATCCGCTGGCCACGCCGCATCGTGGGACCATTGGCACGAACGAACTTGAGGCGGCGCTTGGTAAGGCCATCGTGGCGTTTTCCGCTTATCGGCTGGTGATTGTCGAAGGTGAGTTGCGCGAGGATTTGTCGGACATGTCGGCGTTGAAGGATGCCGGTGCCGAGATCACGTCCCTGGCGCAAGCCTTGGAGACGCCCCCGGCATGGCTCAAAGAAACCTTGAGCAAGGCTGGTCCGCGCGAGGACGACGCCGTATTCGCCCTTAACACCGCGCTGATGACTGGTGGCGTGACCTTGCGTCTACCCAAAGGCCTGACGCTCGATAAACCGATACATCTCATTCATCTCGATGGGACGGGCGATCCGGCCTCCATGGTCACGCGAAACGTGATTGTGGCCGAGGAGGGCACATCAGCCACGATATTGGAAAGCTATGGCAGCCTCGGCATGAAGGAGCTCCAGCGCAATGCCGTGACCGAAATCGAAATCGGCGACAAAGCGGCCATCCATCACATCAAGTTTCAGCGGGAAGCTGTTGAAACGACTCATCTTGGCATCTGGCTCGCCACGATTGGCGCCGACGCCCGCTATGACGCCTTTCAAGTTTCGACCGGCGCGTTGCTGAGCCGAAACCAGATCTATGTGGGCTTTGACGGGGAAGGCTCCTCGACCGAAATCTCCGGCGCTTGCCTCATGCGGGGCCGCCAGCATTGCGACACGACGCTGATCGTCGAGCATCGCGTGCCGGCCTGCGTCAGCCGCGAGCTGTTCAAGGTGGTCCTCGATGACCATGCGCGGGGCATCTTTCAGGGCAAGGTCATCGTCGCGCCGGACGCGCAGAAAACCGACGGCAAGCAGATGGTGAACGCACTGCTTCTGTCGGAGACGGCAGAGTTCGATTCCAAGCCCGAGCTTGAGATTTTCGCTGACGATGTGGTCTGCGGCCATGGCGCGACGTCGGGCCAGATGAACGAGGATCTACTCTTCTATCTCGAGTCCCGGGGGCTGCCGGAAGCGGAAGCCCGTGCCATGTTGATTCAAGCCTTTGTCGGCGAGGCCTTCGAGTGCATCGACAACGAGACCTTGCGCGAAGCCTTTTCCGGCGTCTCCGCCGATTGGCTCGGCGTTAGCCTTGAGTAGCGATGATGACGATCATCACACCATCGGCTAAGGACGTCGCTGCCGTGAATGCGCCTTACGATTTGGAGGCGATCCGCGCTGACTTCCCGATTTTGTGTGAGAAAATCCACGGTAAGCCGCTCACCTATCTCGACAACGGTGCCTCGGCGCAGAAGCCGAAGCAGATGCTGGATGCTGTCCGGAACGCTTACGAGCACGAATACGCCAACGTTCATCGCGGCCTGCATCACTTGAGCAATGTCGCCACGGCAAACTTCGAGAAGGCGCGCGAAAAAGTGAGGGCGTTCCTCAATGCGCGTCTCGACGAAGAGATCATTTTCACCCGTAACGCCACCGAGGCGATCAATCTGGTGGCGTCGTCCTTCGGCCGGCCTCGGATTGGCGAGGGCGACGAGATTCTGCTCACCATCATGGAGCACCATTCTAACATCGTGCCTTGGCATTTCATTCGCGAACGGCAAGGCGCGGTTCTGAAATGGGCGCCGGTGTCGGACGAGGGCGAGGTCCTGCTTGAGGAGTTCGAGCGGCTGATAAGCCCGCGCACCAAGATGATCGCCGTCACGCAGATGTCGAACGTGCTCGGCACCATCGTGCCGGTGAAGGAAATCACGCGCATTGCCCATGAGCACGGCATTCCCGTGCTGGTCGATGGCGCGCAAGGCGCTGTCCATATGCCGGTCGACGTGCAGGACATCGATTGTGATTTCTATGCCTTCACCGGGCACAAGCTTTACGGCCCAACTGGCATCGGTGTGCTCTACGGCAAGAAAGAGTTGCTGGAAGCCATGCCTCCTTATGAGGGTGGTGGCGAGATGATTTCCTGGGTCACCCAGGACGACGTGGCTTATGGCAAGCCGCCGCATCGTTTCGAGGCGGGAACGCCGGCCATCGTGCAGGCCATCGGGCTCGGCACTGCCATCGACTATGTGGAAGCTGTCGGCCGCGAACGCATTGCGACGCATGAAGAGGCGCTGCTGGCCTACGCCATGGAACGGCTTGGAGAGTTGAATTGGCTGCGGGTCATCGGCCGGGCCAAGGGCAAGGGGGCCATCATCTCCTTTGAGATGGAAGGCGCCCATGCCCACGATGTGAGCACGATCCTTGACCGCCATGGCGTGGCCGTCAGGGCCGGGACCCATTGCTGCGAGCCGCTATTGGCCCGCTTTGGCGTCACCTCGACATGCCGCGCCTCATTCGCCATGTATAATAGCTTCGACGAGGTGGACCGCCTGGTGGACGCCCTTCGGAAAACTCATAAGATGTTCGTTTAAGATCGATGACCGAAATGATTGAAAAGATTCGCGATATCGCAGAGACGGAAACCATGGAGTCTGTGGCCGTGGAAACTGACGCCTTGCCCCAAGAGGCCATGCCCCAAGAGACCACGCCAGACGACATCAAGGGATGCGTTGGCGCCACGGGCGGAGGCGACGACGCGAAAGACAAAGAGTCGGCGATTCCAGCCGAGGAACTCGAGAAACTTCACGCCGATCTCGTGACGGCGCTCAAGACCGTGTTCGATCCCGAAATCCCCTGTGACATCTACGAGCTCGGCCTCATCTACAAGATCGACGTGGACGATGACCGCAATATCGAGGTCGAGATGACGCTGACGGCGCCGGGCTGTCCGGTCGCCGGCGAAATGCCGGGCTGGGTCGAGAATGCCGTCGCTTCGGTGCCTGGCGTTGGTCAGGTGAAGGTCAATCTCGTGTTTGAGCCGCCCTGGGACATGTCGCGCATGTCCGACGAGGCGCGGCTCGCCCTCAATATGTTCTAGCGCAAGGCCCTTGAACGTTTCCGCCACTCATCCCAATTTGAGCCCATGACCATTCATCCTCGTCCCCAAGTGATGCGCCTGACCGAAGCTGCCGCGGAGCGCATCCGCGCGTTGTCTGCCGCCTCCGGCAAAGATGTCGAAGGCGTGCGTATTGGCGTGAAGAATGGCGGCTGTGCCGGCATGGAATACACCATGGAATATGTCGCCGAGCAGGGTCCTCACGACGAGGTCGTCGAGGACAAGGGGATCAAGCTCCTGATCGACCCGAGCGCGGTCATGTTCTTGCTGGGTACGGAAATGGATTACGAAGTGGACCGGATGAAGTCGGGCTTTGTGTTCAACAACCCGAACCAGACGAGCGCCTGCGGCTGCGGCGAGTCTGTGGCGCTGACGCCGGCCAGCGAGCGCGTGCCGGACGTTGCCGAGGCCTCCGAGTAGGGGCCTCCAACAACTTCAAATTCTATCATTCGAGTGGATTGTTCCGAAGGGTCCCGACCCAAAAGCCCGCTACGGCATCCGTACGGGGCGCATCATGAAGGCGGGAACGTGGTCGCCCATGCCTTTCTGCTTGCCGCGCGGGCCTTGCGAATTCTTGGACTGACCCTCAGCCCCGCGACTGCCACGGCCTTGCTGCCGCTCGCCTTGTTTCTTATCGCCTTGGGCTTTGTTGGCTTGGCGATGATCGTCTCTTGGCTTCTCGCTTTGGCGATTATCGCTTTGAGCTTTGGGCTCATCGCGTTGCGATTCTTTAGGACGATCGTCCCGCGACTCCTTGCGGTGATCAGCCGGAGCCTTGGTTTTCGGAGCCTTGGCCTGCTGGTCATTGTCGTTCGAAGCCGCCTCAGCGGGCTTCGGCGCTTCGGTTGTCGTTGCAGCCTTTTCAGGGGCGGCCAGGGACTTTGCCGCTCTCGGACGCCTTGAACGGCCGCCGCCGCCGCGCCGCCGGCCACCGCCGCGCTCCGTCGTTTCCGTCGCCGCCGCTTCGCTTGCCGCTGGGGCTCCGTCGATCCACTGGATCTCGTCGCGCAGCATCGACTCGATGGCTTTCAGAGCTTTGGTGTCTTTTGGGGTCACCAGCGTGGCAGCGAAACCCTCGCGGCCCGCGCGGCCAGTGCGGCCAATACGATGAACATAGTCTTCCGGGTGAACCGGGACATCGTAGTTGAAGATATGGGTCACGTTGGGGATATCGAGACCGCGTGCCGCCACATCGCTGGCCGCCAGAAAGGCGATATCGCCATTACGGAAGGCCTCAAGTGTCGCCGTGCGCTCACGCTGGTCCAAGTCGCCATGTAGAGCGCCGACATTGAAACCGTGCCTCTTTAGGGACCGGAACACGATGCCGACATCTTTCTTGCGATTGCAGAAGATGATGGCGTTCTTGACGCCATCCGCGTCCATCAGTTCCCGAAGCGCCAAGCGTTTGCCTGCGGGATCAATCGGCGCCTTCTTCAGACGCTGCACGATGGTCGACGCTGCCGTGGCAGGCCGAGCAACTTCGATGCGCTCGGGCGTGTGTAGGAAGTTATCGGCGAGGCGTTGAATTTCCGGCGGCATGGTCGCCGAGAAGAACAGCGTCTGCCGGGTAAAGGGGAGCCTCTTACAGATGAGCTCAATGTCGGGAATGAACCCCATGTCGAGCATCCGGTCGGCTTCGTCGACAACGAGGATTTCGATGCCGGTCAGAAGCAACTTACCGCGCTTGAAATGATCGAGCAGGCGGCCTGGCGTGGCGATCACCACGTCGGCGCCGCGATCGAGCTTGCGGTCCTGATCGACGTAGGACACGCCGCCAATGAGAAGCGCCACGGTTAGCTTGTGGCTCTTGCCGAGAGTTTCGAACGCTTCGGCCACTTGGGCGGCGAGTTCGCGTGTCGGCTCTAAGATCAGCGTCCGCGGCATACGGGCCCGGGCGCGTCCGCGCTCAAGCCTTGTCAGCATCGGCAGCACGAAGGAAGCGGTTTTGCCGGTTCTAGTCTGCGCAATGCCCAGCACGTCGCGGCCTTGGACCGCGACGGGGATTGCTTTCTCTTGAATGGGGGTAGCGGTTTCGTAGCCTGCCGCTTTGACGGCAGCTTCGGTTTTTGGGCTCAGGCCAAGATCAGAAAAGCTCATGCGTTAGCAAAATGGCGCGCGGCACGAAGCGGCGCGCATCTCTTTCTTTAGGCGCAAAGATTTGCTGATACGGGTTGTGGGCTCTGCGCAGGACACCACTGGAGCATTGCGGCTCAATGGCCGTCGAATGCTTTCCCCTCAAATAGGCGGCATGGTCCATCGGCGCAAGGGGCAAAAAGACCCAGAAAACAGGCAAATGGCCTAGAATGGGCTCAGCCCACAGGCTTATCGGGGTGCTTTGGCCGGTCATGTGCCATCGCGGCCGGAAATCGCATGCTTTTGAACGCTTCGGAGACGGTCTCCCTCTAATGTGGTTCGCGGTTGACGGCGGCCGCGGAAGAGGGGAAGGGGTGCTTAAGAGATGGGGACAAAACACCGATGAGCACGGCCGACTACGCTGAAGTCGCGATCAAGCCGCCATTCCTGTTTCTAGGGGCGCTGGTGCTCGGCTCCCTGTTGACGCTGTTTTTGCCCATTGGCCCTGGCTTGGCCTCGCCGAACGGCCTTGGTTTGACTGTTGGCATCATCTTCATCGTGCTCGGCTTCACCTTGGCTGGCTTTTCCGTGCGGGCATTTCGCCGGGCCGGCACCAATGTCGTGCCGGGCGAACCAGCGACGGCGCTCGTCGTCTTCGGGCCCTACCACATCACGCGCAATCCCATCTATGTGGGCATGGTGCTCGTCTATTTTGGGCTTTCCATCGTTCTGACGAGCATCTGGGTGCTCGTGCTGCTCATCCCGGTGCTAATGATCCTGCAGCGCGGGGTCATCGTGCCGGAAGAGACCTATCTCGACCGGAAATTCGGCGAGGCTTACCGCCGCTACACTGGGCGCGTCCCTCGCTGGCTCTAGGTCGCGGAGACTTAGATATCCAGCGCGTCGGCCGTGGCGAATTCCGCACGTTCCTGGATGAAGCGGAAGCGTGCCTCCGGTTTGTTGCCCATCAGCTGATCGACGACTTTGGCGGTCGCTTTGCGATCCTCGTCAACCTCGACGCGGAGCAGGGTGCGGATCGACCGGTTCATGGTCGTCTCTTTGAGCTGCCTCGGAAGCATCTCCCCCAAACCCTTAAAGCGTGAAATCTCGATCTTGCCGCGTGCGTTGAACTCCGACGCCATCAGCGCGTCCTTATGGGCATCGTCGCGTGCGTAGAATGTCTTGGGGCCTTGGCTTATGCGGTAAAGCGGTGGCACCGCGAGATAGAGATGCCCACCTTCCACCATCTCGCGCATCTCCTGGTAGAAGAACGTGATGAGCAATGAGGCGATATGCGCGCCGTCTACGTCGGCGTCGGTCATGATCACCACCTTCTCGTAACGCAGATCCTCTTCGCGATAACGCGTGCCCGTACCGCAGCCGAGCGCCTGGATCAGATCGTTGAGCAATTGGTTGTCGTCGAGCTTGGCCGTGCTGGCGTTGGCCACATTGAGGATCTTGCCACGCAAGGGAAGCACGGCCTGGGTCGCACGATCCCGCGCCTGTTTGGCTGAGCCGCCAGCAGAATCGCCCTCGACGATGAAAAGTTCGGTGCCGGTCGCGCCGGTCGACGAGCAATCGGCGAGCTTGCCGGGGAGGCGTAAGCGCCGCGTGGCCGTCTGGCGGCCAACTTCTTTTTCTTTGCGGCGGCGTAAGCGTTCCTCCGAGCGATCCACGACCCAATCGAGCAAGCGGTTGGCTTGGTTGGGGTTGCCGGTCAGCCAATGGTCAAAGGCGTCACGGACGGCGTTCTCAACGATGCGCGCCGCTTCTTGGGTCGACAGCCTGTCCTTGGTCTGGCCCTGGAACTCCGGCTCGCGGATGAAGACCGAAAGCATCGCCGCGGCGGTGCCAAGCACGTCGTCGGCTGTCACCTGGGACATGCGTTTCGCGCCGGTGAGTTCGCCATAGGCGCGGATGCCTTTGGTGAGCGCGGCGCGCAAACCTGCCTCGTGGGTTCCGCCATCGGGCGTCGGCACGGTGTTGCAGTAGGAGTTGATAAAGCCATCGGCGTTCGCCACCCACGAGATGGCCCATTCGACGGAGCCATGACCATCGGGCTTCTCGATGCGCCCGGCGAAGGCGTCGTTGGTGACGGTCGTAAGACCTTCGATGCTCTCGCCAAGAAAGTCCTTCAGTCCACCAGGGAAATGGAGCACCGCTGTTTCAGGGACGTCACTCTTGTCGCCGAGCAACGCCTTGGCACAAGACCAGCAGATTTCGACCCCGCGAAACAAATACGCCTTGGAGCGCGCCATGCGGAACAGGCGCGCCGGCTTGAAGGCTGCGCCCTTGCCGAAGATTTTGGGATCAGGCGTGAAACGCATTTTGGTGCCACGCCGGTTTTTGATCGGGCCGAGATTTTTGAGCGGCCCATCGGGTTCGCCACGCGTATAGCTCTGTCGGTAGAGCTTCTGGCCGCGTGCGACTTTGACCACGAGGGTCTCTGAGAGTGCATTGGCCACCGAGACGCCGACGCCATGCAGGCCGCCGCTCGTCTTGTAGACCTTGGAGTCAAATTTACCGCCCGCATGCAGCCTAGTCATGATGACTTCGAGCGCGGACTTGTTCTTGAATTTTGGATGGGGGTCGACGGGAATGCCGCGGCCATTGTCGGTCACGGTGAGCATGCCATTCTTGTCGAGATCGACCTCGATGCGGCTCGCATGCCCGGCCACCGCTTCGTCCATGGCGTTATCCAGCACCTCGGCAAAGAGGTGATGCATCGCCTTCTC
>DAOVDX010000091.1 GCA_030669345.1 Methyloceanibacter sp.
CCTCGGCCAGCGATACCATCTCGATCATGCGCTCGTAAGCTTCGCGCGCCGTGTCGCCGAAGGTGAAGATGCCGTGCTTGTGGAGGATCAGCCCCTCGACGTCGGGATTCTCGTCGAACACGTCCGCCGCCGCCTTCGCGAGTCCGAAGCCCGGCGCGATGTAAGGCACGATGTCCATGCGTCCGTCATAGACCTCGCGCGCCAGCGCCTCGCCATCGGGCTGGTCCACCAGGCTGAGTACGGCGGCGGCATGAGTGTGATCGACAAACTTGTGCGGCAGGAAGGCGTGTAGCAGCGTCTCGACCGACGGGTTCGGCGCCGAAGCGTCGAGCAGGTTGAGGCGCTGCACATTGACCATGGCCTCGTCGGACAATTCTTCGAGCGCCCGCAACTCTCGGAGCGGCTCGATCTTCACCGCCGGCAGCCCCCATGGCTCAATATCGGCCATGTCGGCGCCAGAACCCTTCACCGCGATGATCTCGTGTTCATTGCCGAGATCGTCGGTGGCGTGGGTCTTCACTGAAGTGTTGCCACCCCCATGCAGCACAAGCAGGGGATCGCGGCCTAAAAGCCGCGTGGTGTAGACGCGGAGCGCCACATCCTCGCTAGCGCCCTCGGCGCCATAGGCCTCAATCGTGCTCTTCGCGGTGTCGTCATTCCATTGGCTTTTCATGGCGCGGTTTGTTGCAAGTTTCGCTTCTTCCGGCAAGGACGGAGCGCGGCTTCTCCCTGTCTCAGAGAGGCCGGAGCAAAAAAATTCTCAGTTTCGCCACGGTCGCATACGGAATCGAAACATATTTGTATGAATATTAGAGAGTTAGGGGTGCTTTGGATGAGGATGTAATGGGTAGCTTCCGAGATGCGTACCGGCCCGAGCGGCACTATATGCGCGGGCCTGGACCAAAATGGCATGCAAAACATACGGCTTCGCTGTTTGCCGCCGCAGGCGCGCAGCGAATGATCGGCGCAAACACATACCGGGACGAGGCACCGCCTCCAGGGACCGTCGGGCCTTGGATTGCGCCAACTGCCGCGGCGGCTGTGCTTGGCTTTGTCGCCGTGATGGTTCTGTCCTAGGGCCAGATTCTAGGCGCCGAGCCAGCCTTAAGGCGGAATCCGCCGGATTTCATCACCCGGCCATCGATCCGGAGGGGATTGCCCTAATCTCCTCGGGTTGTTGGAGCCCCTTGTAGGCAACCGAACCTGTCCTCTACGGTGCCTAACCAACGCTTAACCATAACCTCTTGAGGTAACGTCCATGCGCGGAGTTATCACCACTGCCATCGTGGCCTTGCTTGCCGTCTTCGTCTTCGCGGCCCCCAAGACCGCTTCCGCCCTGCCCGCACAGTCGGCAATCGACCACAGTCAAAACAGCCAGGCGACTTCGGACCTGGTGGAAGTCAAGAAGCGGTACAAGAAGTACAACAAGCGCTACAGGAGAGGCCGCTACTACCGTGGCCCCCGCTACAGAGGCGGTTACTACGGCCGAGGCTATTATGGCAGACGCTATTATGGCAGACGCTATTATGGCCGAGGCTATGGCTATCGCCGGCGCGGCGGCGTCACCATTTGGTGGTAGGCTGAATTTCAAAGAGGCGCAGGATCAATCCTGCGTCTCTTTTTCATTGCTGACGAATGACCACGAGACGGTCGGTGCCCTCTCTTTGACCAGCTTCACGCAGATGTCGGCTTACGATGCTCCGGGTAAAGCAGGGCGAGCCCTTCGCGTGTCGCAGGCGTGATGCCGCGCTCCGTGATGAAGCCGGTGACGAGCCGTGCTGGCGTAATATCGAAAGCATAATTCGCCGCCGGACTTCCGTCAGGCGCGATGGCCATTGTCGCAATCGACCCGTCGGGAAGCTGGCCGGTCATATGGGTGACTTCCTCCGCGTCGCGCTCCTCAATGGGGATGACGCCGCCATCGTCGAGGCTCCAATCGATGCTCGAGTGCGGCAGGGCCACGAAGAACGGCACACTGTTATCCTTCGCCGCCAGCGCCTTTAGATAGGTGCCTATCTTATTGGCCACATCACCCGAGGCCGTCGTGCGGTCGGTGCCGACAAGGCACAGATCGACGAGCTTGTTTTGCATCAGATGACCACCCGCATTGTCGACCACGATGGTGTGCGGGACGCCGTGTGCCTTCAACTCAAAGGCGGTGAGCGAAGCGCCTTGATTGCGCGGCCTCGTCTCATCCACCCACACATGCACAGGCAAGCCCTCGTCGTGAGCGCGATAGATGGGCGCCAGCGCCGTGCCCCAATCGACAGCGGCAAGCCAGCCGGCATTGCAATGGGTGAGGATATTGACCGGCTCACCGGCCTTCTTCTCAACGTGCGCCTGGATCAACCCTGCGCCGTGCTCACCGATCGTCCGGCACGTCTCTACGTCCTCGTTGCAAATCTCAGCGGCGCGCGCGTAAGCCAGGACCGCGCGACTGTCATGCGGCTGGTCCTGCACCGCCTTCTTCATCTCAGCCAGCGCCCAGAGAAGATTGATCGCGGTTGGCCGGGTCGCGGCGAGCACGTCACAGGCGCTCTTAAGCGCTTCGTCAGACGCATCGGCTTGCATCGCCAGCGCAACGCCATAAGCCGCCGTGGCGCCGATCAGCGGTGCGCCGCGCACCTGCATGGCGGAAATCGCGTGGGCCGCATCCTCAAGTGTTTTGAGCGGAACGATCTCAAACGCAAAGGGCAGCTTGGTTTGGTCGATGATCTCGACCGTGGCCCCATCGGTCCCGAGCCAAATGGTGCGATAGGGTTTGCCATCGATATTCATGAGTCTGCCTTAGCACACCCAGGCTATCGGGAGGAGACGCGGGTCTTGCGCGCCGCAGCTCCTACTCGCCGTCGAAGGAAATCAGCGTGTGGCATTCCACGCCAAGCTCGGCGAGACGCGCCAGCCCACCGAGATCGGGCAAATCGATCACGAACGCAGCGCCGATCACCTCGGCCTTCAGACGGCGCAAGAGTTTGATCGCGGCCACTGCGGTCCCGCCCGTGGCAATCAAATCATCCACCAGCAAAACCGGCTCGCCGGCGCTGATCGCGTCCTCGTGGATCTCGATCACGTCGACGCCGTATTCCAACTCGTAGTCCTGGCCGATGGCCTTGGCGGGCAGCTTGCCCTTTTTGCGGATCGGAACGAAGCCGCAGCGCAACCGATCTGCCGCCGCGCCGCCAAGAATAAAACCGCGCGCCTCGATACCGGCAACCGACTCCACGCGCTGATCGTGGAACGGCCTGACCAATTCCTCAACACAGGCGCGAAAACCAGACGCATGACCGAACAACGTGGTGATGTCGCGGAACATAATGCCGGGCTTTGGATAGTCCGGTATTGTCCGTACGAGACTCTTGAGATCAATATCTGTTTTTAAAGTCATCAAGGGTCTCCATAAGGGCCTGGGATAAGAGACGCAGAAACTATGCGGCCCGCGCCTCGGTGCCTATAATCGAACCAAAGGCGGCTGGCTAGTCGAGACGCCAGGACACAAGATTAAAGGGGGAAAGCCATGACTGACAGCGCGGAACCAATCACGATCCGTAATATCGACATTCCGTTCTGGCGGATCGTCGCGATCCTCATCAAATGGTCCATCGCGGCTATCCCGGCAATGATCGTCGTCGCCATTCTCTACACGCTGATCTTCAGCATTCTCGTCTTCGTTGGCCTGGTCGGTGGCGAATTTCTGGGCGTCGACGTTTCTGAAATGGTCCCGACTCGACCGGCACAGTAGCGAGTGCAAGGCGCACGCCTTTGAAAAGCGCCTAAGCATTCAGCACGCGGCCCGCAACGGCATCGAGCTTCTTGAGAAGCGCCGGGTCGCGGGCCTCCGGCGAGGTGATGATGGCGGTGTCGAGTGCGCGGTCCGAACCGATCGGGCAAGGCTCATGCTCGCGGGGGAACTCGCGAGCCAGCTGGGCGACGAGTTGCGCGCCCTTTTCGGCATTCTCCGTCAGAACCCTGATGATGTCGGAGACCGTTACAGCGTCATGGTCGGGATGCCAACAATCGAAGTCAGTGACCATGGCGACGGTCGCGTAACAAATCTCCGCCTCGCGGGCGAGCTTGGCTTCGGTGAAATTGGTCATGCCGATGACCGAATAACCGAGCCCCTTGTAAGTGAGACTTTCGGCGAGCGTCGAAAACTGCGGACCTTCCATGCACACATAGGTGCCGTCCCGGGCCGCCTGAATGCCTTCGGACGCAGCCGCCTCAGCGAGACGAATACGCAAACGCGGACTGACGGGATGGGCCATGGACACATGCGCCACGCAACCTGTGCCAAAAAATGAACTGTCTCGGTTGAAGGTACGGTCGACGAACTGATCGACCAACACGAACGTGCCAGGCGGTAGCTCTTCCTTGAACGAGCCGCAAGCCGACAGAGAGATAAGGTCGGTAACCCCGGCCCGCTTCATGACGTCGATATTGGCGCGGTAGTTGATGTCGCTTGGGCTCAAGCGGTGGCCCTTATCGTGGCGCGTCAAGAACACGATGGGCAGCCCGTCAATGTCCCCGATCCGAAGCGCCGCCGACGGCTCGCCCCAAGGACTCTCAATGCGCTCCTCGCGCACACTCTGAAGCCCCGGCAGGTCGTAGATTCCCGAGCCGCCAATAATACCGAGCATTGCCTTCGTCATCTTGTCCCCCTGGGCGCCGCTTACTCGCCGACATGCATGTAAACCACGGCCCAGACGTGACTACCACGGTGATCCTCGCCCACGGTCTCGCCCTCACCCCGCGTCTTGATCAACCAGATCGGACCTTGCTGGCCGATCCCAAGCGGTTTTCCGTCGGCGCTAAGCGCGAGAATCCAGTCCGAGCCATCCATGTCTTCGGGCATGAGGTAGCCGGAATAGCCGTCCGCCGCCACGAAGGTCGTCTTCACCTTCGCTGCCTCGATAGAGATGAGCAGGTCGCGCAGATGCGGCCCGGAGAACACCGCCTCGTTGTCGAATTCGGCTGGCTGCGCCGTCACACTCCCTTGCGGCAGCTTGAGCAGCATCGCCCGGTCGAAGGCAAAGCCATATTTGAAGTCGGCCTTGAGTTGCGCCAGCAGGCTATCGCGCTTGGCATCCATAGGCCCGCGATTGGGTTGGCCGACAAGACCGCCCACGGTGAGCAGCACCATGCCGTCAGGCGCACGCGCCTCGTCGGAAGCGAACGCTGGCAAACTTAGAAACGCAATGAAAAGGACCGCCAGCACCCGCATCATAGGTGCCTCACGCAGTGTGGTTATGATCGCGGCGATGCAGGCGCTCCCAGACGGCGCGCTTGGCAAGAAACATGATGAAGGCGAACACGAACAAGAAGATCATGACGCGCAGCCCGACCTTGTGCCGCTCTTCCAGAGTCGGCTCCGCCGCCCACATCATGAACGCCGACACGTCCCTGGCGTAGTTGTCGACCGTGGGCTCCGTGCCGTCGGTATAGGGAATGATCCCATCGACCAAAGGATTCGGCATGGCGAACTGATGGCCGGCGAATGCCCTATTGTATTGCATGCCCTGCGTCATCTCGAAGTCAGCTGGCGCCTGCTGATAACCGGTCAGGAGCGCGTAGAGATAATCGGCCCCGCCCGCGCGCGCCTTGGCCATGAGCGAGAGATCTGGCGGCAAAGCACCATTATTCGCAGCCCGCGCCGCTTCGTCATTAGCGAAGCGCGAGGGGAAGCGATCAGAGGGCCGCCCCGGCCGCTGGAACATCTCACCTTTGGCATCCGGTCCGTCGGTCACCTGCACCTGCGAGGCGAGCGTCTCGACGGCTGCGGGCGAGAAGTGAGGTCCACCGACCTCAGCGAGATTTCGGAAGGACAAGAAGCGCATGGAATGGCAATTCGCGCAGATGTCTTTGTACACCCGATAGCCGCGCTGCAATTGCCCTTGCTTGTACCCGCCAAAGGGCGGCGCGAAGGACCACTCCTGCGCTTCAATCACAGGTCCATGGTCATTGGCAGCGTCCTCGGCCGCAGCCATGCCAGGAATGGCAAACGCAGACGCAAGCAGAGCTGCGACAACGAGAAAGCGGTGCATAGCCATTACGCCACTCCCACATGATCGTCAGGCCCGGGCGGTCGCGGCGATGGCGGTTTCGACGCCTGAGGCCCAAGCACCGACTGGGTGATGCTGCCGGGTAGCTTCTTCGGCCGCTCGATCAGTCCCACGATGGGCATAATCAGCAGGAAGAAGGCGAAATAGTAGATCGTGAAGGCCCGCCCGAAGAACAGGTACCAGCCGTCCGGCGCTTGCGAGCCGAGATAGCCGAGCGCAAGGCAGGTGATGACGAACAACCAGAAGAACCACTTGAAGATCGGCCGGTAGCTCGTGGAGCGGATGCGCGACGTATCGAGCCACGGCACGATGAACAAAACAGCGATCGCGCTGAGCATGCCGATCACGCCGAACAGCTTGTTCGGGATGGCACGCAGAATTGCGTAGAACGGCAGGAAGTACCATTCCGGCACGATGTGCGGCGGTGTCTGCAGCGGGTTGGCTGGAATGTAGTTGTCCGGGTGGTTGAGCCAGTTCGGCGCATAGAACAACAGCGCGGCGAACACGATCAAGAACAGCACGATCGCGAAGCCATCCTTGATCGAATAATACGGATGGAACGGAATGGTATCCCGCTCCGTCTTTACGTCGACGCCCGTGGGATTGTTGTTGCCCGGCACATGCAGCGCCCAGATATGCAGGATCACCACGCCGGCGATCACAAACGGCAGCAGATAATGCAGGCTGTAGAGCCGGTTCAGCGTCGGCGCACCGACCGCGAACCCGCCCCAAATCCATTCCACGAGCATGGTCCCAAGTCCGGGGATCAATGAATCGAGCGATGAGAAAAGATTGGTGATGACGGTCACCGCCCAGAAGCTCATCTGCCCCCACACCAACGAGTAGCCCATGAAGGCGGTGGCGATCATGAGCAGCAGGATCAGCACGCCCAATATCCACAAGACCTCACGCGGTGCCTTGTAGGAGCCGTAGTAAAGCCCCCGGAATGTGTGAATGAAGACAGCGACGAAGAACATCGAAGCGCCGACCGCGTGGGCGTAGCGCAACAGCCAACCCCAATTCACGTCGCGCATAATCTTCTCGACGGAGTCGAACGCGCCCTCGGCCGAAGGCACGTAATGCATGGCGAGCACGATGCCCGTCACCATTTGCAGCGCCAGCATGAAGAAGAGGATGCCGCCGAACGTCCACCAATAATTCAAATTGCGCGGTGTCGGGAAAACCATGAACTGGTCATGCACCACCCGCGGGATGGGCAGCCGCGTGTCGATCCACTTTCCAAAGCCGCTTGTCGGCTGATACGTCGAAGGGTGCGCCATGAGCCGGCTTTATCCGATCTTGAGTTTGGTGTCGGAGGCGAAAGTGTAAGGCGGGATGTACATATTCTGCGGCGCGGGTCCAACGCGAACACGGCCCGCGGTGTCGTATTGCGAACCGTGGCACGGGCAGAACCAGCCGCCATAGTCACCCTTGTAATCGCCGACCGCTTGCCCCTTCGGGATGCAGCCGAGATGGGTGCAGATGCCGACCATCACCAGCCACGGCTCGAGGTCGGTGGCGGCACGATTGGCGTCGGTGGCGGGCGCGTCGTCAGGCAGGTTGGCGTTGCGCGCGAGCGGATCGATCAACACGTCGAGTTTGACGTCCTTCGCCTCCTCGATCTCCTTCGCCGTGCGGTGGCGAATGAAGATGGGCTTGCCGCGCCACATCACCGTGATGGCCTGCCCTTCCTCGACCGGACCGATATCCACGTCGATGGAGGACATCGACAATGTCGAAGCATCCGGATTCATCTGATCGAGAAGCGGCCACAGCATGGCGGCTCCACCGATCGTCGCGAAGGCGCCGGCAGCGACCAGAATAACGTCGCGACGCGACGGATCGTCGTCCGGCAGCAGGGAAGGATCAGTCGTCATGTCGGGATTGGCCACGCGCCAAAAGCTCCTAAATATCAAAGGAGTCGAAAAGAGCGATGCCCAGCTCCTCGTCTCCCAAGTCGGCAACAGATGCGCCGCGCTCCTGTTTTTGCCCTTATCGATGCCGTGAACCGGCATTCGTTGGTGCCATTTTCTGGCATCGTGGCCCTAGGTTGTCTAGGTCTCGTTGCCTGGGCAAATTGGCGCATAGCGACGTTATCC
>DAOVDX010000061.1 GCA_030669345.1 Methyloceanibacter sp.
TTGGTCTGCCCGGCCATGGCGGAGACCACCACGGCACAGGCATGCCCGGCATCGGCCTCGCGCTTCACATGCGCCGCAGTGGCACGGATGCGCCCGAGATCGGCCACCGACGTACCGCCAAATTTCAACACCAACACAGACATAACGACTCAACAATAAGAGGGCCGGCCCTTGACCTTGGACCGGCCAGGAAAACCTGGGCCATTCATACTGTTTGGGACCCCGAGCCGCAACATGGCTCAGGGCTCCTTGACAGGCGATGAAGGCGGGCCGCCAATGCCGTTTATGGCTTCGCATAAGAATTCCGCCACAATCGACCACGATGAGGTCGCCCGCTTCGCCAAACTGGCCGACGATTGGTGGGACGCGAAGGGTCCGTTCGCGCCGCTGCACAAGATCGGCCCAACGCGCCTCACTCATCTCCGTGACCAGCTTTGCGGGCATTTTGGGCGCGACCCCAAGGCGCCGCCAAGCCTTGACCGGATTTCAGTGCTCGATATCGGCTGTGGTGGTGGGCTCGTCGCCGAGCCGCTGGCGAGACTCGGCGCCAATGTCACCGCCATCGACCCTGCGCCCGAGACCATCGAAGCGGCCAAAACACATGCCAAAGGCTCCGGGCTTGAGATTGCCTACCAAGCCGTGACCGCGGAGGAGCTGGCCGGCGAAGGCAAGAGTTTCAACGCCGTGCTTCTGCTGGAAGTGGTCGAACATGTGCCCGACGTGCCGGCATTCTTGAAGCGGCTTTCGCCGCTGGTGAAGCCCGGCGGCATCATGATCCTGTCGACCTTGAACCGGACGCTCAAAGCCTATGCGCTCGCCATTGTCGGTGCGGAGTACATCCTGCGCTGGATGCCAGTCGGCACCCATCAATGGGATCGCTTTGTCCGGCCCGAAGAACTGAAATCCGCGTTGAGCAGCGCAGGCCTCCAGCTCGCCGGCACGAAGGGCATGGTCTATTCCCCGATGGCCGACGAATGGAGTCTGTCAGGCGATACCGACGTGAATTATTTCGCCACCGCCACCAAGGCTAAAAGCCTCTAACGGCCCGGAGCCCGGAACCAGCGCCTGCCGCGCCGTTGCTGACGCTGCTGCGGCGGGGCTTCGTAGTAAGGCTGGAAGAACGGCCCTCGCCGGCGCGTGGCCCGGCGGCGGCCGGGCGGCGGCCCGTCGTAATAGCCGTAGCGATCGAAAAACTCGTCCTGGTTGCGCGGCTGGCGCGACCGCGGCTGTGTCACCTTATATTCGCCGCCAGGCGAGACACCCGTCAGCACCACCTCGGTATTCTTCAGCCCCTTATCCTTGACCAGGGCAAAGAGGGTCGCAGCGTTCTTCGGTGAAAGGCGCACGCAGCCATGGGAAGCGGGCGAGCCAAGCTTTTTCGTCTCGTTGGTGGCGTGGATCGCATGCCCCTTCTTGGTGAAGAAGATGGCATGGGGCATGGGCGCGTTGTCCCATTGCCGACTGTACCAAATCTTATTCATGGACTGAGCGTTGAAATTGCCGGACGGCGTGGAGTAACCGCCAATGCCGGTGGAGACCGGCCAGCTGTGTGTCTCCACACCGTCAACCCAGACGGTCATTTCCTGGATGCCTTTGTCGATGGTCACGACGACCTTCGATTGGGGCTCTTCAACGACCTCTTCAGGATCGCTCGTCACCGTCTCAATATCGGGATCGCCGTCGGGATAGACCGGCTGCGGCTGTGAGGAGACTGCGGCGTCATCGTCCTGCGAACCGGCAAGCCTCGAGGGCTCGGCGTTCGCGGGAGCGACCAGCAGAACCGCCAATAAACAGGCGGTGATGAGCTGAAATGGCAAATTTCTAAATATAAACAGCGATAAGTGGCGCATTGTTTGTTCCCTGATTCACGCGCAAACCACCGCCCGGCGCCCTTAGAATAATAGGGCTATCAGGGCTTTACCAGGGCGCTTCGCGAGAAGTTGTGCTCAATTTCTACCCGAATCGCCCAAACAAGACATTATTAACGAATGACAAACCCATGATGGCAACGCGCTAAAGTTCAGTTGTGTTCCTCCGGCAATGGCGGCAACGGCACGGCGGGAATTCCTTCCTCGTGTAACTCTTCGGCTTCCTCGGCGCTCGCCTCGCCATAAATGCTGCGAGCTTCGCTCTCACCGTAATGCATCTTGCGGACCTCCTCCGGAAAGGCTTTGCCAACATCATCGGCATTGGCCTTGAGGTGTTCGCGCATGTCTTTGAGGAAGGCATAGGTTTGCTTCTGCCCATCCTCCGCTGGCTTCTCGGCCGTCTCGGATTTGGCCTTGCCCCGCAACACGGCTGGCGCCATGGGCGCCTTCTCGACATCGGCGCTGCCGCAAGCCGGACACACAATGGCGCCGGCCTCGATCTGCTCATCGTAGGAATCGCCCGATGAGAACCAAGCGTCGAAGCCGTGGCCTTGGTCGCAGGTGAGCGCGAAACGAATCATGACGCTTCCTTCTGTACGGGACGCAGCACGGGGCGCGCAATCTCGATCTCAAAGTCTCGCCCGTGCTTGAGCGAAGGGATGCGGGCGCGCGCTTCATCAGACGCCGCCAAGTCGATATCGGCGAAGATCACTTCTGGGTCTTCACCGGCCTCGGCAAGGACCTCGCCCCATGGCGACACGATCATAGAGTGGCCGAAGGTCTCTCTTCCATTCTCATGGAGGCCGCCTTGCGTGGCAGCGAGCACGAATGCACCGGTCTCGATGGCCCGGGCCCGCACCAGCACATACCAATGGGCCTGGCCGGTCTGCTTGGTGAAGGCGGCGGGGATGGCGATGAGGTTGGCGCCTTCCGTGGCGAGCGTACGATAGAGCCCGGGAAAGCGGAGGTCGTAGCAAATGGTCATACCGAGGCACCCAAATGGCAGCTCGGCGATGACCGCTTTTGAGCCCGGCCCATAATATTGCGACTCCCGATAGCTCTCACCGCCAGCGAGATCGACATCGAACATGTGGAGCTTGTCGTAACGCGCAGCGATCTCACCTTGCGGATCGATGACAAAGGAGCGGTTGGCCACACGGCCCTCGCCAATCTTGATGCCGAGCGAACCAACATGCAGCCAGATGCCGAGTTCAGCAGCGAGCGATCTTAAGCGCGCAAGCGGCACGCTCACCGCTTCCGGCTGAACCAGCGCCAGCACGCGCTCCGGTTCAAGCTCCATCAGCGCGGTGTTCTCGGGCGTCTGCACGTATTCGGCGCCGCCTTCGGCTGCCTGACGTATCAGCGCCTCGGCCTGATCGAGATTGGGCGCAATGGCGCGGCCCGCCCGCAATTGCACGAGCGCCGCACGAAAATGCCGATCTGAAAACTTGACTGTCATCGTCTTCGTCTCTGGAAGGCGTCTTGGTCTCTGGAAGGCCGGACTCTCCGGCCTGAATATGGGCCCAGAATCTCAGAACATGGTAACTGGGACCTTAACGAGTTCGGTACAAGGCCACTCTGCTTTAAGGCAAAAACCCCTGCCTTCGGGCACAAGACCTGCCCTAAAGCACGAAAGCCGTGGGTTCGACGACCCTGGCGAGCGCCAGCACATCGACCCGCGCCGCCTTGGCCCGCTTGAGCACCCGGGCACAAGCCTCCGCCGTCGCCCCCGTGGTGATGACATCGTCAATCACCACGACTCTTTTGCCTTTGATCTCCGTAGCACCCGCCGGATCGATCTTGAACGCACCGGCCACATTGCGCACGCGCTGCTCCACCGTAAGCCCCACTTGCGATGCCGTCCGCCGCACACGCTTCAGTACGAAGCAGTCGGCGGGAACAGATGTCAGACGCGCCAGGCCTTGCGCCAGCATGGCTGACTGGTTGAACCGCCGCCGCCACAGCCGCGAACGATAGAGCGGCACCGGCACGATCAATTCGGCATCGTCGAGAAGTTCGGCCCCGGCGCGGGCAAGCCACCGGCTGAACAAGGCCACCCTCTTGACGGTCCCGATATTTGAAGCCCTGGATCAGATCGCGCATGGCCTGCGAATATCGCGCCACGGCCCGGGCCCGGTCATAGACTGGGGGCGAGGCAATCGCCACCGCCGATAGCGACGGCTCGCCCGCATCGTAAGGCAGCGGAAGCCCAAGCCGCGCGCAAAGGGGAGGCGCGATGAAGTCGATGCGAGAGAAGCAATCCCCACAGAGAAGCCCATGGTTTGAGATGCGCGACCGGCAGGCGATGCAGACCGGCGGCAACAGCAAATTGCCCACCGCACCAAACGCCGACCGCTAGGCAGGCGCCGCATGCTCTCGACCCAGTCCTGTTTCGCTGACAGCCATGAGACATATGATACAGCAGCAATGGGGTGCCTTAGAAGCACCGAGACGCGAGGCTTTATGAACGACGAGCACCTATTGTTCGACCGCGCTTTGTTGCGCAAGCGCCGCGCCCGCTTCGCGCACGAAGTCCATGCGCGCGAATTTCTCATCGCGCACGCGGCGCAGGAGATCGCCGAGCGCGTCGAGATCATGCTCAGGAAATTCCCGCTAGCGCTCGATCTCGGTGCTTATCACGGCCTGCTTGGCCGAACGGTTGAATGCCTGTCGTCTGTGGGCGAGATGATGTACGCCGAGAGCGCGCTTGCCTATGCCGAGCTTTGCCCGACGCCTGCGCTTGTCTGCGACGAGGACCTGCTGCCTTTCAAGGATGCCAGCTTCAATCTCATCGTCTCGGGGCTCGCGCTTCACCGCGTCAATGATCTCCCTGGCGCACTTGTCCAGATCAGACGCGCGCTGAAGCCCGACGGTCTGTTCATGGCGGCGGCGCTTGGCGGGCGCGCACTCATCGAACTGCGTCAGGCCCTGCTCGAGGCAGAGGGCGAACTCGACGGCGGCGCATCACCACGCGTCTCACCGTTCGGCGATGTCAGGGAATATGGTGCGCTTCTCCAACGCGTGGGCTTCGCCATGCCGGTGGCGGACTCAGAAACACTGGAAGTTATTTATCGATCGCCACGGGAGCTGATGCGTGAGGTGCGCGCGCTCGGCGGTGGCAATGTGCTCATGGCGCGCAGCAAGGCGCCTTTGTCCCGGCGCACGCTTGAGCGTGCGGAAGAGATCTATCGCGAGCGGCACGGAACGCCAGAAGGCAAAGTGACCGCCACGTTTGAGTTCGTGTTCATGAGCGGGTGGGCGCCCGACGCCAGCCAGCAACAACCGCTGAAGCCCGGCAGCGCAACGCAGCGGCTGGCCGACGCGCTGAACACAGAAGAGCAATCGGCCAGCGACAAGGCGTCGTTTCCGACAACCCCGCTAAAACCAAAATCAAAATGACTGGATTAAAAAGCGCTAGCCGTTGAAGGCGGCGATGACGCGCCCGAAGAGATCGGTGACGGAGCCAGAGCAGTTCGACGTGAGGCGTCGCGCCGCATGGCATGTCTTGCTAACCACATCCGTCGTCGTCATGGCGTTTCCTGTGACAATTCTAGCAGGCCGGGCAGCGTGTGTTTAAGGGGCTCGTCGGCGGGCAGCATGGCATAGGCGGAAAGTGCTTCCGGCCTGACCCAGGCAATTCCCTGTCCTTCATTCGCGGCCATATCACCCTGCCAGTGCCGGCAAAGATAGACCGGCATGAGCAGATGAAACTCAGGATAAGCATGGCTGGCAAAAGTTAAGGGAGTGAGTCGGGAAATCACAACCTCGATACCGAGTTCTTCCTTCAGCTCTCGGACCAGCGCCGCCTCAGGCGTCTCGCCCGCCTCGACCTTGCCGCCGGGAAACTCCCATAAACCGGCAAGCGATTTGCCTTCGGGCCGTTGGGTAATCAGCACCTGCCCCTGGTCATCCACCAGAACGCCAGCCGCCACGAGGACGAGCTTTGGTCCTGGCGCGTTTGGGCTCACGGGAGGTCAGGACCGGTAGTCGGCGTTGATAGAGATATAGTCATGGGTGAGATCACAGGTCCAAATGGTGGCCGACGCATCGCCGACACCCACATCCACGGTGATCTCGATTTCTTGGCGCTTCATATATTTGGCGCCGTCTTGCTCGCAGTAGCCGGGCGCCATTTCACCGTCCTTGGCCACTTCGATTCCACCAAAGCGGATAGCGAGCTTGTCACGGTCCGCCGCTTCGCCCGCCTTGCCAACCGCCATGACGACACGGCCCCAATTGGGGTCTTCGCCAGCGATGGCCGTCTTTACCAACGGCGAGTTGGCGATCGACTTGGCGATGACGCGCGCCGCATCCTTCGTCGCGGCACCGGTGACTTTCACGGTGACGAATTTCGATAGGCCCTCGCCGTCCTTGACGATTTGGTGGGCGAGATTGGTCATCACCTCAAGCAGACACGCCCGGAAGCTTTCGAGGCGGGGAACGTCCCCCCGCGCGATACGGGGTGCGCCATGCCGCGTGGATGCGCCCGTGGCGAACAACAGCGCCGTGTCACTGGTGGATGTGTCGCTGTCGACAGTGATGGCGTTGAAGCTGTCGGTCACGAGCGGCGCCATCACCTCATGCAGAGCGGCGGGCTCAATGGCGGCGTCTGTGAACAGGAATGCCAACATGGTCGCCATGTCCGGCGCGATCATGCCGGCGCCCTTAGCGATGCCATTGATGGTGATCTCCACCCCATCAATCTCGCATTTGCCCGTGGCGAGCTTTGGGTAAGTGTCGGTGGTCATGATCGCCCGCGCCGCCGCCTCATAGGCGTCCGGCGCGGCGTCTCGGGCAAGATCGCTTAAGAGCCCGACGAATTTGTCCGGATCGAGCGGCTCGCCGATCATGCCGGTGGACGCGATATAGACATCCGTCTCCAGACATTCCGCGACGTCCGCCGCCTCATGGGCCGTGCGAACCACCGCCTCGCGGCCACGCAAGCCGGTGAAGGCGTTGGCGTTGCCGGAATTGACCACAAGTGCGCGGGCCATGCCGTGCTTGAGATGGGCGCGACACCATTCGACCGCAGCCGAAGCGGTCTTGGACGTGGTCAGCACGCCCGCGACCGTGGTCGCCGGTTCGAACAGCGCTAGCAGCAAATCCGTGCGGCCAGGATGGCGGATGCCCGCCGCGCAAGCGGCAAGGCGCACGCCGTCGACGACCGGCAGCTCGGTGAGAGCCTGTGGGGCGAATGGCGAGATCTTAGCCAAGGCTGATTGCCGACGGCTTAGTGATCCTCGTCGTCCTCTTCGTCTTTCAGGGGCGGCCCCTCGCCGCGAAGCGCCGCATCGTCCATGGACCGTTTGATTTCGGGATCGACGATCTCGATCTTGGCCGAGTCACGCAAGGCGGTCACGACAGTCTGTGCTTTCCGCTGCACGAGTTGGGAAATGATGGCCGGTTTAACGTCATCGAAGCTCGGCGCTTCTTGATCGCGCTTTTCCTCGACCTTGATGATGTGCCAGCCGAACTGAGTCTGCACCGGCTCGGAAATCTCGCCGACATCGAGCGAGAACGCTGTTTCCTCGAACGGCTTCAGCATCTGACCGCGCGTGAAGAAGCCAAGATCGCCACCCTCGGCGTTGGTGTCTTTCGACTTCTCCTTGGCCAACGCGGCGAAGTCCTCGCCCTTCTTCAGACGCTCGGCGACCTCCTTGGCCTCGTCCTCGCTGACCACGAGGATGTGCCTGGCATGCACTTCCTGCGTAGGCTTCGCGCCGGCCATCTTCTCGTCGTAGATTTTCTTGGCGTCCGCTTCGGACACGCCACCGGTGATGCTCTTGTCGAAATAGGCATCGCGCAGTGCGCGGCGCTCGTGATATTTGACCCGGGCTTTGAATGTGTCGCCGTCGTTCAGCTTATCCTTCTCGGCGGCCGCCGCCATCAGCTCGTTTTCGATGACATATTGCAGAAGCACGCGCTTGCGATCCGCCGGCCGGTAATTGGCGAGCTGGGGCCCGACCTCGGACGCCGCGAAATCGAGATCGGATTGCACGATATCGATACCGTCGATGCGCGCCACGACCGGATCGTCGGCAGCGGCGGCGGGTGATGACACAAAAGCGATGGTGGCCGCGCAAAGCAGCAAAGCTGACCAAGTTTTCACAGGATTGGATCCTCGTCTTTTGCTCGCCAACGGCGCTCCAAATGGAGGCTGGCTGAGCGGGTTTGAGCAATTCCCTCTGGGTCTTCTTTAACGTTGGGTCCGCTCAATGCCAAGCCAGGGAATTGACTGTTGGTTTCTATTTCGATATTTCTGGAAGTATGGATATATTAGACGCTGTAGGCGCGCTGGGGGCCCTGGCCCAAAAAAGCCGGCTTAAAGTCTTCCGCCTGCTCATTCGCGCGGGAAAGGACGGCATGGCGGCAGGCGATATTGCCCGCGCGCTGGCCGTGCCCCCCAACACAATGTCAGCGCAGCTTGCCATTCTTTTTCGGGCCAATTTGGTCAGCGCCAAGCGCCAAGGCCGTTCGGTGATCTATGCGGTGGACTTAGATGGGACCCGGGCGCTGCTGTCCTTCCTGGTGGAGGATTGCTGCCAAGGCGAGCCTTCGGTCTGCGCGCCTGTAATTGAAGCCACGCTCGCCTCCTGCGCTCCCGAGTGAAAGGAGAGGCCTCTAAAATGACGGACGCCGGCACCAACGAGGCCTTGCCCGCCCCCTTGAACGTGCTTTTCCTCTGCACCGGCAATTCGGCCCGCTCGATTTTGGCCGAGAGCATCCTGAACCGCGAAGGAAAAGGCAGGTTCCGCGGGTTTAGTTCCGGCAGCATGCCCACCGGCAAGGTCAATCCCCTCGCCCTCAACCTATTGGCCAAGCTGAACTACGACGTCTCGGCGCTGCGCTCGAAGTCCTGGGACGAATTCGCTGAGGCGCGCGCGCCAAAGCTCGATTTTGTGTTCACCGTCTGTGGCAACGCGGCGGGCGAGACCTGTCCCATCTGGACCGGACAGCCCATGAGAGCCCATTGGGGCCTGCCCGACCCGGCGGCAGTGGAGGGCAGCGAGGCGGAGCGGGCATTGGCCTTCGATGACACCTACCGCATGCTCAACCAGCGCATCTCGATCTTCGTCGATCTGCCGCTTCGGAGCCTGAACCGGCTATCGCTCCAACAACATCTGGACGAGATTGGGCAGGCTGGCGAGGAGGCCTCCAAAGCGCCGGCTTAAGCCTTCAGGCTTGCCACCCCGTCGCGTTGACAAGGGTATGGGCGCCTCTTATGTCTCAACCGCTGTTCCCCAGCGTTTTTCGTCATTTTCCTAGGGTTTGACGAGGATTGACGGGGAAATTCGCGCTTAAGCCACCAACGCTGGCTAAAGGGCTTTCACTAGCAAAGCTTCCTAGGTCCGGCTCTCGCCACAAAAGGCTAACCGTCCATGCTGTCCTTTGGCACTTTCGCCACCAAGGTCTTCGGCTCCTCCAACGACCGCAAACTCAAGCCTTACGCGAGCAAGGTCGCCGCCATCAACGCGCTGGAGCCTGAAGTCGCCGCGCTGTCCGATGAGGAACTGCGCGGCCGCACCGTCGAATTCCGCAAGCGGCTTGCCGCGGGTGAAACCCTCGATGACTTGCTGCCCGAGGCCTTCGCCACGGTGCGCGAAGCCGCCAAGCGCACGCTCGGCCAACGCCATTTCGACGTCCAGCTCATCGGCGGCATGGTCCTGCACGAAAACAGCATCGCCGAAATGAAGACCGGCGAGGGCAAGACGCTCGTCGCCACCCTTCCCGTCTATCTCAACGCGCTCACCGAGCGCGGCGTGCACGTCGTCACCGTCAACGACTATCTCGCCAAACGCGACGCCAACTGGATGGGTCAGATCTACCAGTTTCTCGGCCTCACCTTCGGCTGCATCGAACACGATCTCACCGACGAAGACCGCAAAGAGCAATATTCCCGTGACGTGGTCTACGGCACGAACAACGAATTCGGCTTCGACTATCTGCGCGACAATATGAAATATGCCGAAGAGGAGATGGTGCAGCGCGACCACTACTACGCCATCGTCGACGAGGTGGACTCCATCCTCATTGACGAAGCGCGCACGCCGCTAATCATCTCCGGTCCGCTCGACGATCGCTCCGACTTCTACACGACCATCGACGTGTTCATTCCGGAGCTGGTCGCGGAAGACTACGAACTCGACGAGAAGACCCGCAACATCACTCTCACCGAGATCGGCAACGAGCATGTCGAGAAGCTTCTGAGCGAAGCCGGACTGCTTGAGGGCGAGTCGCTCTACGATGTCGAGAATGTCAGCGTCGTCCACCACGTGCAGCAGGCCCTGCGCGCGCACAAAGTATTCCTACGCGACCGCGACTATATCGTGAAGGACGACGAGGTGGTCATCATCGACGAGTTCACCGGACGCATGATGTCCGGCCGCCGCTTTTCCGAAGGGCTTCACCAAGCGCTCGAGGCCAAGGAACATGTGACGATCCAGCCTGAAAACCAGACGCTGGCCACCATCACCTTCCAGAATTTCTTCCGCCTCTACGAGAAGCTCGCCGGCATGACCGGCACGGCTGTCACCGAGGCCGACGAGTTCATGGACATTTATAGCCTCGACGTCATCGAGGTGCCGACCAACGCCGACATGATCCGGGCCGACGAAGACGACGAGGTCTATCGCTCCGCGATGGAGAAATACCGGGCGATCATCGAGCTTATCAAGGACGCCCAGAAGCGCGGCCAGCCCATGCTGGTCGGCACCACGTCCATTGAAAAGTCGGAGACCCTGTCGGAGCTGCTCAAGAAGGACAAGGTTCCGCACAAAGTGCTGAACGCCCGCTATCACAAGCAAGAGGCGCATATCATCGCCCAGGCCGGTGTTCCCGGCTCCATCACCATCGCCACCAACATGGCCGGCCGCGGCACCGACATTCAGCTCGGCGGCAATCTCGACATGCTGTTCGACGACTGGCTCGCCAGGCAGAAGGACAAGGGCAA
>DAOVDX010000181.1 GCA_030669345.1 Methyloceanibacter sp.
GCTCGGCATTGTGCTCGTGATAGGGCGTGAGCTCAGCCCTGATGCCGAAATGGGAGAGCAGCCGCATGGAGTGGCGCGTGTCCTCGGCCGCGATCACCGAAGCGCGCGCCAGCACCGACAGCGCCCGCAACGAGATGTCGGTGAGATTGCCGATTGGCGTCGCGACGAGATAGAGGCCGGGTGGCAGCGGACGCGCGATCAGCTCGGCGAGCACTTCGCCTGCGCGATCCGCCGTCGGGCTGGCGGTTGCGGCTTCTGGGTCTTCACTCCGATGGTCTTGCACGCGCGTCGCCTGTTTTTCCTGCCATTCCAATGACTTGTCATTGCGTCTGGGAGTGGCTGCCTCGCCCTGGTCGGCGAAACGTTATGTGATATAGTTCGCCCGGTCGATGCTCCGCCCGCGCGACTGCTACCAAACGCCAACCTCGAGACACGTTTAAGAACGGGCCATGCGGCTTCTACAATTTCTTTGTCATCGCCTCGGCGCCATCAGGCTTGTGGCCGCCACGTCGGTCGTGGCGGTGTTGTTCGTGGCGTGCGGTGCTCCTGGCGGCGGTGGCGGCAATATGGACCTGCCAGCCGGTGCCATCACGATGCCGGGGGGAACCGTCAAGATCGCGTTGCTTCTTCCCATTACGGCGTCTGGGTCGACACGGAAAATTGCCAAGGGGCTCAAACAGGCAGCCGAGCTTGCTCTGTTTGATTTTGACAATCCGAATATCGCGCTGGTGCCGAAGGACACCAAAGGCACGCCGGATGGCGCCCGGCTTGCCGCCGAGAGCGCCGTTCGAGATGGCGCCGAGCTGATCATTGGCCCACTCTTTGCCCAGGAAGTTCGGGGCGTCGCTCAAGTGGCGCGCAGCGCCGGCATCCCCGTGATTGCCTTTTCGAGTGACCAGAAGGTCGCGGGCAATGGCGTCTATCTCTTGAGCTTCCTTGCCGGCCGCGATGTGCCGCGCATCGTTTCCTTTGCCATGTCCCGCGGGAAACGGAACTTCGCGGTGCTTGTGCCCCAGACTGCCTATGGCCGCATTGCCGAGGCGGCCTTCGCCAAGGCGGTTGCCGCGGGCGGTGGCCGTGCTCCGGTGCGCGCCAGCTTCCCGGCGGGCAGTTCCTCTGGCATGGCGGGCCCAGTGAAGCAAATCGCCAACGCGATCAAGTCGGGCCAGAAGGTCGATGCGCTATTCCTGCCCGCCGATCGCAGCGAGCTTCCTTCATTGGCGCCGCTCCTCGCCGCCTCCGGCATCACCAGCGCCAATGTGCAGTTTATCGGCACAGGCCAATGGGATTTTCCAAATGTGGACCGCCAGGCGGCGTTGGTCGGTGGCTGGTTTCCGGCGCCGGACCCAAAGGGCTGGAGCAATTTCGCTCAGAGCTATTCCAAGACCTTTGACGGCACGCCGACGCGCATCGCCAGCCTCGGCTATGACGCCATGAGCCTTGCCGTGTCGCTGGCGGAGAATCCGCGAGGCCAGCGCTACACCTTTTCGCAGCTTACGCGTGAAAGTGGTTTTACCGGCGCCGATGGTCTGTTTCGCTTGCTGCCCGATGGCACATCGCAACGCGGCCTAGCCGTTCTTGAAGTGGCGCCCGGGGCCCCGCGTGTGCTCTCGCCCGCGCCGCGCGCCTTCAGCGCGCCAAGCAACTAAGCCCGCTTCCGTTCGAACACCATGTCGGCGCATACGAAGTGCCCATTCCGAATATGAGAATCGAGTACGTTGACGAGTTCGAAGCCGCGTGATGTGAGAAAGTCGATGGGCTAGCTTGGCTGGTAGCAGTGCGGCTTATCGAAATGCACCTCGACCACGACGCAGTCGATGACGTCAAAGAGTCCCGTTGCGCCCTCCAGGACCGCCATCTCGTGTCCCTCGGTGTCGATCTTCAAGAGGCTCGGGCGTTTGATTTCGGTGGCGTCGAGCAACTCGTCAAGCCGTGCGACCGGGACCTCCACGCGCACATCCTTGCCTTTGATCGGATAGAGTGAGGACCCGTTGACGCCGGTCAGATAAAGAGTGGCGGTACCCGGTTCATTGCCAAGTGCGGCGCCATGCACACGGCCCCGGCGGTCGGCGAGAATGCCCTCGATCGCCTTGCGGCGACTGGGATGCGGCTCGAAAAGCTCCAAATAGGCGGACGGGCATCGCGCATAGAGATCGAACGTGCCGCCGGCCACGCCGACATCTAAAACGTGAGTGAAATCACCACGGTGGAGATTGCCGAAGCCGACCTTGTCGACCACGCGCATATCCAGCCGCCGCAAAGGGCGCTTCAGCCACGACCTGACCCGCCGCCGCGTCCAGGCCCGCGGATCGCCCCACGGCGATGGGCCTTTTGACCAAATTTCGATGCGCCGCTTGAGCCATGCCCGTGGCGCGCTCCAGGGCTTGGGGTACGCATTTCCGAGACTATCTTCCGACATTTATCGCTCCACGAACGATCGGATATCACGCTAGCTTATAGCCGATGTGGCAAAGAGTTTGTCGCAAGTTCGAGGATCAGCCGCTCCAGCACGAGCCGTCCTTGCGCTGTCGCCGCCAGCCGGTCGCCAGCGCGTGTGACCAGGCCGTCGCGTTCCATCGCGCGCAATCGATCCTCATCGAGTGTCCGTCCGTCGATTGCCTTAAGCCGGCTCAGGTCCATGCCCTCGGCAAGCCGTAGCGCCATCAAGAGATATTCTTCCGCCGCTTCTTGTGGTGTCAGCGCATCGTCAGATGTCAGGCCATGGCCGCGTGCCTCGACCTGGGCGAGCCAGTCTTCGGGCAATTTGATCGTCGACAAGGCGCGCTTGGCGCCGTCTTCGGTGATGCGGGCATGGGCGCCGGCGCCGATACCGGCATAATCGTGTCCCCGCCAATAGAGCATGTTGTGGCGGGACTCCGATCCCGGACGCGCATGATTTGAAATCTCGTAGGCCGGCATCCCTGCCGCCTCGGTGAGCTCCTGGGTAAGATTATAGAGCGCGCTGGCCTTGGCGCTGTTCGGTACGTGCAAGCTGCCCGCGGCGTGGCGTGTGGCGAACATCGTGCCGTCCTCGATAGTGAGCTGATAAAGCGAGAGGTGATCGCCGGCGTGACGAAGCGCGCGCGTCAGCTCCTCTTTCCACTCCGCCAGCGTGTGGCCTTCGCGCGCATAAATCAGATCGAAGGTCACCCGGCCGAAAGTCTGCTTGGCCAATGTCAGGGCGGCCAAG
>DAOVDX010000036.1 GCA_030669345.1 Methyloceanibacter sp.
CGAGAACGTCTCGGGCGCGAATACGATCAAGCTCGCTCTGGCCTGGTCCTTTGTCGGCATTCCCCTCATCTGGGGCGTGCTCAACACCCTGTCCAAGGCGGCGCTGCTGTTCCAGTAGCGGCGTTGAGCCCGTGAATCTGGCATGACTCTGGCCCGTTCAGTGGCCAGTTTGGCCGCCAGAATTCGGTTAGTGCATTGTTCTGCAACGATTATTCTATTCAGAATCTGTTAATGCGCGAGTCATGCGGCTCTCATCCTCGGTCCCCATTATCTAGTCTTGAAGTTCACCGAAGGAGACGACCATGAAAGAGTGGCTGAAGCCCGAGATCACCGAGTCCGAAGCTGGTATGGAAGTGACTTCTTATCTTCCGGCTGAGCTCGACCGCGCTTAATTCGCGCTGATCTAGCAAGTTTTCGGAATGGCGGTCCCAGCGATAGCGGGGCCGCCATTTTCGTTTGGGCGCTCGCCATCCGTCCCGCCTTCGGCGCCTCCCCCCTGCGACATCCTGTCAGATTCCGCTAATCTGGCTGTCAGATTGCGTTCATGACCGCTTCATGCGGTTCTCATCGCCAAGGCCCACATTAAGTGAGCAACTTTAGAAAAGGAGATGCATCATGAAAGAGTGGATGAAGCCTGAGGTTACCGAGTCCGAAGCTGGCATGGAGGTTACCTCCTATCTTCCGGCTGAGCTCGACCGCGCCTAATTAGACGCGTCGACCTTTAGACGTTTTCGCTGAAATGGCGGCCCTAGCGAGTAGCGGGGTCGCCATTTTGGTATTTGCGCTCGGCACTCTCCAACGAGCGACCTAGGCAACCATCAAAGCGGCCCAGGTTTTTGGCCCGACCTCTCCGTCTTGCACCAGGCCCACCTTGCGTTGGAACGCCTTTACCGCCAACTCCGTGGCCTCCCCAAAGCGACCATCACGCTTGAGGTCCTGCCCGTGCTTGATGAGTAATGCCTGCAGGTCCTTGACCATGCGGCTCCGCGAACCACGACGCAGATACGGCATCTGAGCCGGTTCCGGCGCAACTGGGTCGGCAATCACGCTCGAGGCGCCGATATGCCAGGGCGCTGCCGAATCGTATCGTGACTTCGCCGACTTGACCGAAATATGCATGTGCTTGCTGTGTGGGTTCTTTCCGCCGTAGGGACGCCACGCCCAAGCAGCCTCACCGCCAGTCGGCGAGGAATTGCTGATCCGCCTGTTCCAGATGATGTACTTCACCCGATTGTCGCGACTTCTCCGGATTGCCGCCGCAATCTTTCCAGCGTCGCTGCCGTTTTTTGGGTCATGCGTGATGTCCAGGGCGGAAACGACCCCCATATTGCCGTCTCGAATCCAAGGATTGTGATCGGACGCGCGTGACCGGTGTCTCGCATCTCCAACAGTGCCGTCGCTGACTCGACTTCGATTTGGCCAAGCGGCATTCACTTGGTCCCGTAGCGCCAATAGGCTTGCAGCCGCTCGCCATGCCATGTCACGCCCTCCTGATCATCGCCTCTCTGAAAGCCAGTCTACTTTCTGCTTTTAATTGCTCAACCTTAGGTCCTCCCGCGCCTCGGAAAGGTGGGGTGACAGCGCACGCGCACGAAACTATGGTCCACCCGCTAGGCTGGCACGAAAAACCCGGCGACCAGCCTCCCCAATATTCGCGCGAGATGTGGACGCCATGGCCTGGACCTATCTTATGTTCGCCGGTCTGTTTGAGATTGGCTTTGCCTCGACGCTCAAGCTGACGGAGAACTTCACCAAACTCTGGCCAACGGTAATTTTCTCCGTTTGCATCCTGTTGAGCTTCATCCTTCTCAACCGCGCGCTGAAAGACATCCCCGTCGGCACGGCCTATGCCGTGTGGACGGGTATTGGCGCCGCAGGCACTGCGCTCATCGGTATCCTCATCTATAAGGAGCCAGCCACGGCGCTGAGGCTCTTCTTCCTCGTCACCCTTATCGGGTCCGTTATCGGACTGAAATTCGCAACCACGAGCACATGACCAACATCAAAACCGACAAGATCGACCGGACTGTCACCGGCAATTATTTCGAGGACTTCAAACTCGGCCAGGAGATTGTGCACGCTACGCCGCGCACCGTGACCGTGGGCGATGTCAGCCTATACACCGCGCTCTATGGTGGGCGCTTCGCCGTGCAGTCCTCCGATGCGTTCGCCCAGAGCATCGGCTACCCGCGCTCGCCCATTGACGACATCCTGGTGTTCCACTTCGTCATCGGCAAGACGGTGCCTGACATCTCGCGCAACGCCATCGCCAATTTGGGCTATGCCGAGTTCCGCTTCATGAAGCCGGTCTATCCCGGCGACACCATCGCCTCGGTCTCCGAAGTGATCGGCGTCAAGCAGAACTCCAACGGCAAGAACGGCACGGTCTATGTGCGCTCCACCGGCCGCAACCAGAACGGCGAGGTGGTGCTCTCCTTTGCGCGCTGGGTGATGGTCCCCAAGCGTGACCCCGACGCACCGGCGCCGGAGACCGTCATCCCGGAACTAGACAAGAGCGTTACGCCAGAGTCCCTCGGCAAGGCGCTGCCACCGCTGAAGCTCACGGTGTACGACTACGCGCTCGCCGGTTCGCCGCGCCGCTGGCAAGACTACGCGGTCGGCGACAAAATCGACCACGTGGACGGCCAGACCATCGAGGAAGCCGAGCACCAGATGGCCACGCGCCTCTATCAGAACACCGCGCGCGTGCACTTCAACCAGCACCGGGAAGCTGAGGAGCGCTTTGGCCGCCGTCTGGTCTATGGCGGTCATCTCATCTCCATCGCCCGCTCTTTGAGTTTCAATGGGCTGGCTAATGCCTTCCATGTTCTTGGCTTGAACGGCGCGCGCCACGTGGCCCCGTCCTTTGCCGGCGACACCATCTATGCCTGGAGCGAGGTGCTCGACAAAGCCGAGCTTCCCGACCAGTCCGGCATGGGCGCGCTGCGCTTACGCACCTTCGCCGTGAAGGATCGCAACTGCGCTGACTTCCCTGGCCGCAAAGACGACGGCAAATACGAAGACGGCGTCGTCCTCGACATGGACTATTGGGTGGCGCTCCCGCGCTAGAGGCGCGCGACGCCGGCCTCCGTGTTGTTTCCCAAAATGACCGACAGGGCTTTGGGGCAACACCTGAATTCGAAGCGGTCGCCGACATAGGGCTCCCCGTCGAGATTCACATGAAGCGGTTTCTCCGACTCGATCGTGAACGCGGCGAGTTGCCGATAGAGCAGATGCTTGTTCTCAAGGTTCGTTGGGTCTTTTGATTCAGCCACCAGATCGCCGAGGCGTTCGGGCTTTTGGCCACTGACGACGGCGACATCCAACATGCCATCCGTGAGGCTTGCCTTGGGCGCCACATCATAACCGCCGCCGGCGAACCGGCTATTGCCGACGGCCATGATCAGCATCGATCCTTCTTCCACCGTGCCGTCGGCGAAGATCAGCCGCCCTTGATAAGGCTGAAGCTGGAATGCCTTGACGAGGCCCGTAAGAGTGTAGGCCACACCACCGAGAGCCTTCTTGACGTCTTGGGGTGTCGTCGCGGTGATCTCCGCGCCGAAGCCCGCGCTAGCGACGTTGATGAAATACCGGCCGTTCATCCTGCCGAGGTCGATCTTGGTGGGCTTCCCCGTACAGGCGAGTTCCAGAGCCGCCGTCAAATTGCCGCCATCAATGCCGGCGCCCCTGGCAAAGTCGTTGGCCGTGCCCAAGGGCAAGATCCCAAGTGACGTTTTGGGCGCCTTGCGCTTTCGCATCATCGCGTTGACCACGGCGTTCAAGGTGCCGTCCCCACCGCCAGCGACGATCCGCCGGACGCCGCTCTCGATCGCCTGGCGGACAAACTTGCGGAGGTCCTTCCCCCGCCACGGAATGCAAACGTCGAGGGGCATGGACTGCCGGACGTGCTGGACCGCCGCCTTAACCTCGGGCCGCATGCAGGACTTCTTGTGGAGGATGAGACAGGTCGCTGCGCGTTTCTTCGTCATCGGTTTTCCGATCCCGGACATCAGAGAAAGAGAATAGCGCGCCCGCGCGAGGAGCCCGTGTCTATGTCGACGTTCCGCTTGCGGCGGGTCCCTGAGGATTGTTCAAGTCGGCCAAGCGACCGTCCGACGACAGTATAATGGCGATCCCGCGCCACGCAGGCACGTACTGGCAAACGATCGCAATCGTGACCGTGATCGGAATGCTTAGGAAGGCGCCCTCGATACCCCAGACTGTTCCCCAAAAAGTCAGCGCGACGATCACGACGAATGGGCTGAGATTCAGGGTCTTGCCCATAAATCTCGGTGACACCACATTGCCGATCAGGAACTGCACAGCTCCCATGAGCGCGAGAAGCTGCACGGCAGGCCAAACCGTATCGAACTGAACCAATGCCAAGAGCGCCGGAATGATCACCGCGATGATCGACCCGATGGTGGGAATAAAGTTCAGCAGAAAGATAAGAAGGGCCCACACCTCCGCGAAGTCGACGCCGTAGATAAGCAGGATGACGTAGCAGAAGCCGGCGGTGAGCATACTCATGATCGTCTGGATCAAGAGATAGCTATGAATGCCCTTGCGGACCGACTTGAATATCGTGCTGAATTCGGCGGCACGCTCGGGGTCTGCAATCAGATACCCGAACTTCGACGCGAGCACCCCGCGCTCCGCAAGCAGGAAGCCCGCATACATCGCCACGAGAAGGGCGCTGCCGAAGACGGCACCTGCCGACAAGGCAAACTCCGAAAGTGGACCGGACAAATCTTTGAGCTTGATGGATTTCGTGAGTGTTTCCGTTAGGTCGGGAACGGACATCTCGGTGACGCTGGCGACAAGCTGTCCGAGACGCGCCGTATATTTGGGCCACGCGGCCGCCACCGCATCCATCTGCCCGTAGAAAATCGCGACGACCAGCAGCGGGACCGCAAAGCCCGCGGCAATAGCACACGCCATCGCCAGCCACGCCGGAAAGCCGACAGCTTCCAATCGAACGGCCGCTGCGGAAATCACTCCAGCCAGCATCAGCGCAATGACAAGCGGGACGAGAAAGCTCTTGCCGTAGATCAGGATGACGAGCACCGCGAGAGCCGCCAAGATCGAAGAGGCGGCGCCTAGCGGCGTGAAATTGCCCTGAGCTGATCGCGGCATATCTCGTTTGCCCTTCACATTCGATTGAGACAGCGTGCCACCATCTTTGCAAATCGCTAGACAGCCTGTCTATTCGCACGTTGGCGCGTGTGCCATCCTGCGGAAACAACCGAAACGATCGATTTCATGACGACAGGAGTACCGGCCATGGCAACCAAAACAACGATAGCGGTCGCGATTTTGGCTCTAATTGCCCTAGCGGCGCCAGCGTCCGCTGCCGACAAAGCAACGGCTTTGCTGAAAGACGCTGACGGCAAGGAGGTGGGCAAGGTCACGCTCATCGCCGTGCCCTCAGGCGTTCTGCTCGCCGTCGACCTAACCGACATGCCCCCCGGCGACCATGGCTTCCACATTCATGGCATCGGCAAATGCGAGGCGCCCAGCTTCAAGTCCGCCGGTGGCCATTTCAATCCTGAAGAGGATGAGCACGGTATCCTGAACGAGGCGGGTCCCCATGCGGGTGATATGCCAAATATCCACGTGCCCGCCAGCGGCAAGCTCACGGTCGAGGTGCTGAACCAGTCGGTGAATCTCAGCATGGGCCTTCTCGCCGGGAAAGGCACAGCCATCGTCATCCATCAGGGGCCAGACGACTATATCTCCAACCCCGCTGGAGACGCCGGTCCGCGCATCGCCTGCGGCGTCATCACCGAGTAGAGCCACATCCCGGATCTCGCCTCTGGGCCAGATATTAACCTTTGGGCAAGCATTTCGCCCCCATCCTCGGGTCTTCGGATTCGGAGCTTCGGGGGAGTTGCCGATGGACTGGGAAGGTCCTTACGAGGGCGAACTAGGCGGGATTGCTTATATCGTCGGCTCACATGTTTGGGAGTCGATTGACGGCGGTCAGACCTGGATTCTGTCCAAATTCGTGGATGATTACTGCGCCTGCGACGAGATCGCAGTGCCCGCGTAAAACGCCCACCACGCAGCAAAACACGGCTGGACGGCCCAAAGCGGCCGGACCACAGGAAGCAGCCCATCTGTTTGCCCCTGCCCAACGACTGGGTTATGAGTGGGCTCGTCTGGGCAACAACTGCAATAATAACCGATGTCGAATAAACTAGAGGCAGAGCGGCCGCTCTCGCCGCATCTCCAAATCTATCGGCCGATGCTGACCATGATGATGTCGATCGCGCATCGCATCTCTGGCGCATCTTTGGCTGTTGGCTTCGCGCTTTTGACCTGGTGGCTCGTGGCCATCAGCATGGGCCCCGAGGCCTATGCCTGCGTGGCCGGATTTTTCGGAAGCCTGATTGGACGGGCGCTGCTGTTCGCGTTCACCTGGGCCCTGATCCACCACATGTTGGGCGGCATCCGCCATCTGATCTGGGACACTGGCGCGGGCCTCGATCGGACGAGCATCGAGGTGTTCGCTTGGGCGACCATCATCGGTTCAATCATCCTCACGATCCTGATCTGGGTCGTGGACTACACCATCATGGGGGCAAGCTAACATGGCGACCCCACTCAAGCGCGCCCGCGGACTTGGTGCTGCCCATGCCGGCACGGAGACATTTTGGCGTCAGCGGGTCACGGCCATCGCCAATATCCCGCTGGTAATTTTTCTTATTCTCTCGATCCTCTGCCATATCGGCGCGAGCTACGCAGAAGTGAAAGCCTATCTGGCGCAGCCGATCGTCGCCGTGCTCATGCTGGCGCTCATCATCTCCTCGGCGATCCACATTCGGATCGGGCTGAAAGAGATCATCGACGACTACGTCCATAGCGAGGGCTGTAAGATCGTCGCCATAATCGCCACCACATTCTTCGCAGGCATTGTCGGCATCGCCAGCACGCTCGCTATTTTGAAAATCGCTATCGGAAGCTGACGGTTCATGTCTCAAGACGCCACAACGCAAGACACGCCGCCGCATAACACCGTGATGGTGAACGGCCGCGCCTACCCAGTCACCGACCATGCCTTCGACGTCATCGTCGTCGGCGCGGGCGGCTCAGGCTTGCGCGCCGTGGTCGGCGCCAGCGAGGCGGGTCTTCGCACGGCCTGCATCACCAAAGTGTTTCCCACGCGCTCCCATACCGTGGCGGCGCAAGGCGGCATCGCCGCGGCCCTTGGCAATATGGGCCCCGACGACTGGCGCTGGCACATGTATGACACGGTGAAGGGCTCCGATTGGCTCGGCGACCAGGACTGCATCGAATATCTCTGCCGCAACGCGCCGGAAGCCGTCTACGAGCTCGAGCATTGGGGCGTGCCCTTCTCGCGCAACGATGACGGCACGATCCTTCAGCGCGCCTTCGGCGGCATGACCACCGAGTTTGGCAAGGGCCCGGTGAAGCGCACCTGCGCCGCCGCCGACCGCACCGGCCACGCCATGCTGCACACCATGTATGGCCAAGCGCTGCGCCAATCGGCTGAGTTCTTCATCGAGTATTTCGCCATCGACCTCATCATGGACGACGAAGGACGGTGCCGCGGCGTGATCGCGCTCAATATGTCCGACGGCTCGATCCATCGCTTCCGTGGACACCAAACGATCCTTGCCACTGGCGGTTATGGCCGCGCTTATTTCTCCTGCACGTCCGCGCATATCTGCACTGGCGACGGCAACGGCATGGTGCTGCGTGCCGGCCTGCCGCTACAGGACATGGAGTTCGTGCAGTTCCATCCGACCGGCGTCTACGGCGCCGGCGTGCTCATCACCGAGGGTGCGCGCGGCGAAGGCGGCTTCTTGCGGAATTCCGAAGGCGAGAAATTCATGGAGCGCTACGAGCCCTCCGCCAAGGACCTCGCATCGCGCGACGTGGTCTCCCGCGCCATCACTATCGAGATTCGCGAAGGCCGTGGGCACGGTCCCGACAAGGACTATATGCATTTGCATCTCGACCATCTCGACCCAGACATGCTGGCCGAAAAGCTGCCGGGCATCACCGATCTCGCCCGCATCTTCGGCGGCGTCGACCTGTGCAAAGAGCCCGTGCCGGTCATTCCCACCTGCCACTACAATATGGGCGGCATCCCCACCAATATGCATGGCGAAGTGATCTCGCCGCGTGACGGCGATCCCGATGCCATCGTGCCGGGCCTCATGGCGCTCGGTGAAGCCGCTTGCGTGTCCGTGCATGGCGCCAATCGGTTGGGTTCCAATTCGCTCATCGATCTCGTCGTGTTTGGCCGGGCCGCAGCGAAGCGTTGCGCTGAGATCGTCGGCACGGATAGCGCCATCCCCGAACTGCCGAAGGGCGCGGGCGACGAGGCGATCGCCAGGCTCGACCGCTTCCGCTACGCCGATGGCTCAACGCCGACCGCCGAACTTCGAATGGATATGCAGAAAACCATGCAGCGCGACTGTGCCGTGTTCCGTACTAAGGACGTGCTGCAAAAGGGCATCGACGGCATCAAGAAAGTTTGGGACGCGGCTGCGGATATTAAAGTCACCGACCACTCGCTGATCTGGAACACCGACCTCATCGAGACGCTCGAGTTCGACAACCTGATTTCCCAATCCGCCGTCACCGTGCAAGGTGCGCATGCGCGCGAAGAAAGCCGCGGGGCGCACGCGCGGGAGGACTTCCCCACGCGCGACGATAAGGATTGGATGAAGCACACTTTGTCTTACGCCGACTACGGGACGCACATGGTGAAGCTCGACTTCCGCCCGGTGCACACATTCACGCTGTCGAACGACATCGCCTATATCGAGCCTAAGGAGCGGGTGTACTGAGCAGCGCCCCGGCGCAATACGGCAAGGCCCAGTGACGGAGCGCCGCAGCGCTCAAACCACGACAAAGCAGATATAAAAGACAGATGGTTGAATTCACACTTCCAAAGAATTCCAAGGTCACGAAGGGCAAATCGTGGAACCCGCCGGCGAAGGACGCCGAGCCGGACCGCTGGCGCGAATACCGCCTGTATCGCTACGACCCGGACACTGGCGAGAACCCGCGCGTCGATACCTATTGGGTTGACATGAACGATTGCGGGCCGATGGTTCTCGACGCCCTCATCTGGATCAAGAACAACATCGACGCGACGCTGACCTTCCGCCGCTCCTGCCGCGAAGGTGTCTGCGGATCATGCTCGATGAATGTCGCCGGCACCAACACGCTGGCCTGCACCATGCACGCCGACGATGCCAAGGGCGCGATTGCCGTCTATCCGCTGCCCCATATGCCGGTGGTCAAAGACCTCGTCCCCGACATGACGCAATTCTACGCCCAGCATCGCGCCATCGAGCCCTGGCTCAAGACCGACAGCCCGACGCCGCAGAAAGAGTGGCGCCAGTCCCGCGAAGACCGCGAGAAGCTGGACGGGCTGTATGAGTGCATTCTGTGCGCCTGCTGCTCCACCGCCTGCCCGTCTTATTGGTGGAATGGCGATCGCTATCTCGGCCTAGCCGTCCTGCTCCAGGCCGACCGCTGGATTGAGGACAGCCACGACGAGCGCACCGGCGAACGTCTCGACGATCTCGAAGATCCGTTCCGGCTTTATCGCTGCCACACAATTCTCAACTGCACCAAGGCCTGCCCCAAGGGGCTGGAACCGGCGTCGGCCATCGCCTCGCTGAAACGCAAAATGGTGGAGCGCGTCTAAATGCTCGATCACGTCGCCATGCCGGCCAGCGACCTTGCCCGTTCCACGGAGTTTTATCTGAAGGCGCTAGCGCCACTCGGCATCGGTATGATCCTGGAAATCCCGGCGGACTTCACGCCGGAAGGAACCGGCGGCGCGGTCGGCTTCGGCGCCGATCAAAAACCGTTCTTCTGGATTGGCGAAGGGCCGGTGGCGGAAGCCAGCCACATCCATGTAGCCTTCACCGCTGAGACACGCGCCGATGTGGACGCCTTCCACCAGGCCGCGCTTGCCGCGGGCGGTAAAGACAACGGTGCGCCGGGCTTACGCCCGCATTACCACGTGAATTATTACGGCGCCTTCGTGCTCGACCCCGACGGCAACAATATCGAGGCCGTCTGCCACGCACCTGCTTAAGCGCTCAAGTAGCGAAGCGGTAGCGCGCCAAAAAAGCGGTGCCGTTAGCGCGGACAGCGTGGCAACGAGAACACGCATGTCGGCAAGGGTGCGGTCCGCATCTCCTCAGCCTTCTTCGGATCTTTCTCGCTCTGCCACTGATAGGGGCTGCGCCCCTCCTTATGCGCGTAGCTGACGCGAATGAGCCGTTCGTTCTCAAACACCAGGCTCGCAGTACACTCCGTATCGCCCTTCTTCTTTTTCTTGCTGAACGGGTTCGACGATTTCTTATCGCCGCCACCCGAAGGGACCGGCCCGGCGCCGCTATAATGATAGATGAGCGTCTCGGCGCCACCGGAAGCGGGCAGGCGCGCCCGGGGCTGGCCGGCGCATTTCAGCACCTCGGCCTTGCTCATCCCGATATAGGGTTTGGAGTAGTCGACCCTAGTGAGCTGCTTATAGGCGTCTTCGGGGCCCGAACCACTGGCGCAGCCGGCAAGCACGCCTGCAAGGCACACCGCCAAGATGACGCCCAACAGGGCCGCGCCCCTCGGGGTTACGCCCTTTGGGGCATGAGTTTTTAGCCGTTCCCCACCCAATTCCATGCCTTCTCATAAGCTCTGACTGGGCCTAACGCCAGATTGCGCGGTTTTGGGGGCGGTGGCGAAGCGCCGGCGAACGAGGCGACCCAACTAATCCAGCCGCTTGCCCACATTCGGTGTGATCTTCCAACCCATAGCGCCGAGCTGCGAGGTGGCGCGCTTGCTGGAGCGCCCGGTGATCCACATGGTGCCGCGACGGAGCCGCCTAATAAACGATGGCGTAGTAGATCACGTAGAACCAGCTGAAGAAGCCATGGATGATGGCCCACAGGATCGAGTGATTGTTGACGTAGGAAATCGCGATGGCCAAAGCCGTGCCAAAGCCGATGCCGTATTTGGCGCCTTCCGAGGTGTAAGTGTAAGTGCCGTTCATGGTCGCCTCCATTTTGTGACGCGCGAGCGCGCCCCACTCTAACGCCGATTCGCGGTCCACGCGCCTGGCTGAGCGCGTTAGAGTGCGCCGATGAAAGAACCAAACATGATGCGCGTAAGCGCGACGCGAAAACATGTCTTCATCGTAGGCGCTGCGCTATTTGCCGCCGCGCTTGGGGCTGGGACATTTGGGGCTGGCGCACTTTACGCACGTGACACCGCCGCGCTTGATGACATAGATTCTGCCAAGGTCGTGGAGCAAATTTTGCTGACGTCCCCGCTGGCCGGTGAGCCCGGCAAGGAGGTCACCATGGCGATCTACACCTTCCCGCCGGGAGCCTCGGTGCCATGGCACATCCACCCCGACGCTCAGGAGTTCGACTATCAGCTCGAGGGCACGCTGACGGTAGAGGTTGCGGGCAAGCCGCCCCTCGAACTGAAAGCGGGCGAGGCGTTCCATCTGCAGCCGAATGTGGTGCATCGCGGACAGAACAAGAGCATGACCGAGACCGCGAAAGTCTATGTCGTCCGCACAAAGCCCGTGGACAAGCCGGCAACCGAGCTGGTTGACGCTCCGAAGGATCAGTAGCCGATACCGTCGGCCGCTGCCCGCGCGCGACGCCGTTGTAAGAGCCCGCGGATACCCACGACCCATGAAGCGGCGACCACAACCCAGAAAAACACCTTGGCCGGGGTGCCGAGCTCCATGCCGAGCACGGAACCGGCAAAAGTGCCGAGACTCGCGACCAGCGTGTAGAAGGCGGCGAATGCCAGCATGAAGACCGTGGAATAGCGCGGACGGAAGAAGCCGATCAGCGTACCCACCAGCCCCCAGACGAAATTGACGAGGGCTTGGGGCGGGTTGAGACGGAAGCCAGGCGGGAAGCTCTGAGGGTCGGTATCGAAGCCATAATAGGCGTAGGTCAGGAGCATAATGCCGCCCAACGCCAGGAAATAGGCGGTGAACCGGCACGCCCACACCACGAATGGCAGCGGCGCGGTGGCGTCCAGCTCCCCGTCGGTGGGCGCTGCCCTGGCGGTGCTCTTCGCTGGGCGCTTCTCAACCATGCGAACCCCTTAAAGCTTAGCGTTAGAGGCCAAGCCTATCCGATCTGGCCTGGGCTGGTCCATGGCGGAACCCTCAGCAAAGCTGCGCCGACAGCCGGTTTCGCGCCAAATCGCCGCCTTGCGCTAGAGCCCGATAGCATTTAACCAACCTCCGAGTTCATGCGTGGCTGCCAGGCGGATAAGCGGCTGATCCTAGAAGGAGGTTTTCATGGCGCGTAACCAAATTGCATTGATCGGCGCAGGCCAAATCGGCGGCACCATCGCCCATCTTGCCGGCATTAAAGAGCTTGGCGACATCATCCTTTTCGACGTGGTCGACGGCGTGCCCCAGGGCAAGGCCTTGGACCTGTCCCACTCCGCCCCGGTCCATGGCTTCGCACCGAAGTTCAAGGGCACCAACGAATATTCCGAGATCAAAGACGCCGACGTGGTGATCGTCACCGCCGGTGTGCCGCGCAAACCCGGCATGAGCCGCGACGATCTGCTCGAGATCAACCTCAAGGTTATGGAGCAGGTAGGCGCAGGACTTCGGAAATATGCGCCGGAAGCCTTTGTCATCTGTGTCACCAACCCGCTCGACGCCATGGTTTGGGCGCTGCAGAAGACTTCAGGCCTGCCCCGCAACAAGGTTGTCGGCATGGCCGGCGTGCTTGACAGCGCGCGCTTCCGCTACTTCCTCTCGCAGGAATTCGACGTCAGCCCGCAGGACATCCACACGATGGTGCTTGGTGGCCACGGCGACACCATGGTGCCGCTTATCCGTTATTCGTCCGTGGCTGGCATCCCGCTCGCCGACCTCGTGAAGATGCGCTGGATCACTCAGAAGCGCCTGGACGAAATCGTGCAGCGCACCCATGACGGCGGCGCCGAGATCGTTGGCCTGCTGAAGACGGGTTCCGCCTATTACGCCCCGGCCACCGCCGCCCTCGACATGGCGGAGTCCTATCTCAACAACGAGAAGCGCGTGCTTCCCGCCGCCGCCTATCTGAACGGCGAATATGGCGTGAAGGGCATCTATTCCGGCGTTCCCGTCATCATCAGCGCCAAAGGCGTCGAGCGCGTTATCGAGCTCGACCTGTCCTCCGCGGAGAAGGACGCCTTCATCCATTCCGTTGAATCTGTGAAAGCTCTCGTTGAGCTTTGCCAGAGGATCGCTCCCAACCTCGCCAACTAGTCTGGCGACTGACCGACGAGTTCCATGAACATTCACGAATACCAAGCCAAGGCCCTGCTCAAAGAGTATGGGGCCCCGGTGGCAAACGGCAGCGTCGCAACAACGGCGCAAGAAGCAAAAAGGCACGGCGAGAACCTGAACGGCTCATCCTTTGTGGTGAAAGCACAGATCCACGCCGGCGGACGCGGCAAGGGTGGCGGCATCAAGCTCGTCAATACGCTTGAAGAGCTGCACGCCGAAGCCGACCGCATGCTCGGCAAGGCGCTGATCACGCCGCAGACCGGCCCCAAGGGGCGCGTCGTCCGCAGCGTCTATGTCGTTGAGGACACGAGCATCGCGAACGAGCTTTATCTCTCGCTCCTGGTCGACCGCAGCACGGACCGCGTGGCCTTCGTCGCCTCCACCGAAGGTGGCGTGAACATCGAAGAAGTCGCCGCCAACACGCCGGAGCTGATCACCACGCTCGACGTTGACCCGGCTTCAGGATTGAGCGCGTTCCATGGCCGCGTGATCGCGTCTGCTTTGAAACTCAAAGGCGATCAGGCCAAGCAATGCGCCAAGCTGGTGCGGACGCTCTACAAGCTCTTCATGGAAAAGGACGCGAGCCTGATTGAGATCAACCCGCTCGTGGTCACCGACGAAGGCAATCTCGTTTGCCTCGACGCCAAGATGGGCTTTGAAGACAACGCGCTGTTCCGTCATCCCGACATT
>DAOVDX010000028.1 GCA_030669345.1 Methyloceanibacter sp.
GCCCTTGAAGAAGTCCTCAAGGCGCAGTTCGCGCGCGTTCGCCGGCGCGGCTGAAATCAGCGCAATGAGAAGGGTTGCTAGAACGGTGCGAAATGCGGACATGAGCTATTTTCCTCGTTTAATATATGCGTGTGCCGCAGATTCGGATCAGTGGTCGTCATCGTTTCGGCGGGCAGAAATATCCCGTTTGGGCCTCGTCAAAGGTCAGGACCTTCGCAATGTCGGCTTGGGCCTTGGTTTCTCTCGCGTAGATGTAGGCCAGCGCCTGGACAGTGGTGTCCAGCACCTTGTAGCCACCGGGTATCTGCTTGACCGACCAGGGAGCCGGAAACCGGATTTCCAATTGCCTAAACCCCGATCTCTTCAGGGTTCAGCGCCGCGGTCAGCCGCCAAGCACCGACCCTGATTTCCCAGGTGTTTTCTGCGACATGTTTGCGACACCCACTAATTTGGGCTGCTTTGAAAATGGCTGAAACCGGCTATTTTTGCTTGTGAAAGTTTTGAATTACATGCCACAAATATGTGACCCGCCATGAGGCCTCAAGCTACTGAAAATTATGAGAAAAAAGTGGTAGCGGAGGAGGGACTTGAACCCCCGACACGCGGATTATGATTCCGCTGCTCTAACCAGCTGAGCTACTCCGCCACGATAGGCCGAAAGACGGACTACTCCACCAATTGGCTCTGAAGGCGGCGATATAGGGACCGCCAGTAATTGGTGTCAAGCAGACGGCGCGCATGAACGAGCCCGCGCCCGAGTGACCACTTGATCCGAACCCGGGCCGGCTCCGTCTGGCGCACCTTCGCCTTGGCTCCACTCTTGGCGCCCGAGAGCATCTCCCGCGCGCTCTGCGGCGCGACCCCAAAGCCTGGCTCCTTGACGAAACGGAGCATGGTGAAGAGGCCAAAGGGCCGAAGCGCCCGGCGCTCGGCGAGGCGTAGGTCGTCGCAGACCAAGACCCGGTCGACCTCGAACACGGCGTGCCAACCGAGAAGATCGGCAAATGGCGCCATCTTCCGCTCGATAAAGCCGCGGACACCTTCTTCCTGGCTGAAATGATTGACCAGAATGACTTCGCCGCCAGGTGCGCAGACCCGCTCCAGCTCGCGCATCACCTTGTCCGCGTCGGGCACCACGGTCATCACATACATGGCGACCACGGTATCGAAGCTCTCATCCGGAAAGGACAGAGCGCTCGCGTCCATCTCGTGCAGACTCTCGACATGGGCGAGATTGTTGCGCTCGACCTTCTCGCTCGCCTTCTCCAGCATCTCCGGCGATAGGTCGATGCCGGTGATGGTGAGATGGCTGTCATAGCAGGGCAGCGACAAGCCGGTGCCAACACCAACCTCAAGCACGCGCCCTTTGCGGGTGTTGATGATCCTAACGGCGCGCCTGCGCCCCGCCTCGGCGATCCGGCCAAAGGTATAGTCGTAGACCGGCGCCCAGCGGCGATACGCATGGCGCACGGAAGCCGTGTCCACCACGGTTACTTTCGATGACAACGCTACGTTCTCCCCGATTTCAATGCCGCTTCATCTCTGCGGCCTACCGCGAACCGGCCGCGAACGCTTCCACGGTCCCGCGTGACGCAGCAGCCGCAAAATCGTTCTCGGCCAACCAGGCTCCTCCTTCGGCGGACTTAATCCATCCGCCGCCAAGAAGCCGCTCCCCACCGCCAGTCGCGGCATAAAACACACAAGCCTGTCCGGGCGATACGCCCTCCTCGCCGTCGGCGAGTTCAACAATAACGCCTTCCTTGTCGCAGGTCACCGTCGCCGGCTGCAAGGGCCCAGTCGACCGGATCCGCGCCAGTACGTCTACACCGCCATCCGCCGCAGCCTCGAAGGGCTCATCGCCGAGCCAGTTCACGTCCCGCAACTTCAATATGCGGGCGCGCAAGGCATCCCGTGGGCCAACCACGACCTCGCGCCGCGACGCATCGAGACGTATCACATAAAGCGGCTCGGGCGCGGCCACGCCGATGCCCTTCCGCTGACCGATTGTGTAATTGATGATGCCTGTGTGGCGGCCAAGCACGCTGCCGTTCACATGCACGATGTCGCCAGGCTCCGCCGCACCAGGGCGCAGGCGTTCGATCACTTGCGTGTAGCGTCCCGTGGGCACGAAGCAGATATCCTGGCTGTCGGATTTCTCAGCGACGTTCAATCCAAATTTGCGCGCCAGCTCCCGCGTCTCCGCCTTGGGGCGATCGCCGAGGGGGAAGCGCAAAAATTCAAGCTGCTTCTGCGTAGTCGCAAACAGGAAATAACTCTGGTCGCGCTCTTTGTCGCGCGCGCGGTGCAGCTCCCAACCCGTGGCACCGGGCTGGCTCTTCACATAATGACCCGTCGCGAGCGCTGCGGCACCGAGCCCTTCGGCGGTCTCCAACAGATCGCGAAACTTGATCTCCTGATTGCAGGCGACGCACGGCACCGGCGTCTCGCCATTGAGATAGCTGTCGGCGAATTCGTCGATCACGGCTTCGGCGAAACGCGCTTCGTAGTCGAGTACGTAATGAGGGATATCGAGCGCTTCCGCCACGCGGCGCGCATCCTGAATATCTTGGCCCGCGCAACACGCACCCTTCCGCCCCACGGCCTGACCATGGTCGTAGAGCTGCAGCGTGATACCGACCACGTCGTAGCCCTCGGCCTTCATCAGGCCAGCAACCACGGACGAGTCGACGCCGCCGGACATGGCCACGACCACCCTGTTGTCAGCCGGGCGACCCGGAAGATGCAGACTGTTAAGCATTCTAGGCTTCAATGATGGGACAAATGTTTGAGTTGGATTGCGAAAGGACGTGCCAGCGATGATTTTGAGTGCCGCGCAGTATAAAGGGCCCGAAACCGGGCCGCACCAACTTCTTGGGCACCGTCCGCTTGGCCAGAACATAGGCATCGGGCCCTTGCGAAGCAAGGCGAGCGTTGCCGGCGAGACCCGCCGAACCGCTCTGCCGAGCACGCATAGCCCAGCGAATTCAGCAAGTTTTGGCTATTTCCTTCCGATTTTCTTTACCTGACGGCTTAGGCAAATCTTAAATGGGGCTTGCTAGCTTCCACGTAGATTTTAGCTCGTAGAGCGTGAGTGGTGTTGAATAAATGACTGATCATTATAGGCCGCGTGTCAGATATGTAATTGGACCCGACGGCAGCCCCCTGACCGTTGCCGATCTTCCCCCTAAGGATACGAGGCGCTGGGTTATACGCCGTAAGGCCGAAGTCGTCGCCGCGGTGCGTGGCGGCCTGCTCAGCCTCGAAGAGGCGTGCGACCGTTATACGCTGACCGTGGACGAGTTCCTGAGCTGGCAGCGTTCGATCGACAAGCATGGCCTCCCGGGCTTGCGCGCGACTCGCGTACAAGACTACCGCGCCAACTAACCCCTAATCCTCTGGCAATTTTGGGCTGACCTAACGCCGTTTCTGGCATAGCGAGGCAACCCGTCGCTTCGGCGGCGGGGGCCCTATTGGCTTTCGGGTTTTGGTTTAGGTTTGACGGCGACCTTGGGCCATTCCTTGCTGCAATTCGTCTGACCGCTCTTCCAGCGGCCAATGTCGAATTGCATCTTGGCGGCCTGCTCCGGCGTCATCGCGCGGTTCCGCGTCGTGACCACCGTATGAGAACCCTGCTGAACAAAATCGACGACGTAGGTCGACTTGCCCGCCCGGCCGAGATCCCGCTTGGCATGGATGGTGATTTTCACCTTGCCGCCATTCGGACTGACATCAGCGCGGTAGACGTGTTCAGGAAAGAGCGGGGCGTTGGGGTTGAACCAGCACGTCTTGATCCTGCCGCCAAGCAACACATAGGCGTCGACGGGTTTGGCCGTCGCGATCGACATGCGGCTCGTATTATAGGTGGGCACCGCGCCGACATTTTCGTCAGGCGCCACACTCGCGCTACCGCTCGAGCGTCCGCCACAGCCGGCAAGCCATAGGGCCGTCACCGCTAACGCGAACGTTACTCCTATTGGCCTCGGCAACACACTCCCCCGCACAAGACACTTCGACGCAAAAGCATCGCTCAATCGCGAAAGTTCACATATTGGAGCGGCTGATCGAGAGGAAGATCCTTGAGAAATTGGATCACCGCCTGCAAGTCGTCGCGCTTCTTGCCCGTGACCCTAAGCTCATCGCCCTGAACGGAGATCTGCACTTTGAATTTCCCGTCCTTAACTTCTCTCACCAGACGCTTGGCCAGCTCGCGGTCGATGCCTTGGCGGATCACCGCGACCTGCCGCACGGCCTGACCCGCAGCCTGTTCCAGCGGCTTATAGTCGATCACGCCTGCGTCGATTTTGCGGCGCGCCAGATGGCCCTGCAAAAGCTCATGCATCTGCTTGAGCTTGAGGTCATCGTCGGCATCGATGGTGATTTCTGCCTCTTTGCGCTCGATCTTGGACTTTGAGTTCTTGAAGTCGTAGCGCTGGCTAATCTCTCGCGTCATGTTGGCGAGCGCATTGTCCACCTCGTCCAGATCGGTCTTGGAAACGACGTCGAATGACGGCATGGCTTTTCCCGCGTGCTTTCTACAGAGATGTGGATACTAGCACCGGCCCCAGGGCGCGGTCTCACCCGCTTAAACCCTGGCGATGACCGGGCGGCCTATAGCCGTCGGCCGGTCTTTAAGTCCCTTGGCCGATTAGCCAGCAGCGCGATGCGCGCCCACAGCGACGAGTTCCACTGCCGCAGCCTGCTCCAGCCGCAGCCGCTCTGCGTCGCGCTCCTGCACGAGCTCGATCTTCTTCAGATCGTCGTCCGCCTCTTCCAGATCGCCTTGGGCCATGGCCAGCTTGGCCTCAAGTCCGGCGACCGAGGTCGCAAGATTGTCCCGCCTCTGGATCGCCGCCTTGGCGAAGGTCGGATAGGAGTAGTGATTGACGTCGGAAACGCCTGCGCGCTCTTGCTCGATAGCGATCTGCCGATCGAGATCCGTACCCATATGATTGAACTCGCCAATCATGGCTTCAATGTCGGCAACCTTGCGGCGCTTCTCGTCGACTTCGAAGCGCTTCAATCGAATGACTGCATCGCGTGACTTCATAACTAGTTACCCTCAGCCTGCTCGGTCTCCGATTACGGAGAACTCCAAAACTACGCCAGCGGCTGCTTTCGGCCGATGCTCATTGCCTGAAATCGGCAACATGCCCCCAAAGCCAACCTAGGCCTAAAATCAGGACCGGACCCCCCTGCCCTCACGGCTGATCATGGGCAACAGGACTTAAAGCCCGGTAAACCATATGCGTTGCATTTAACGAATACTCTGACGCCATCGCCATAAGGATGGTTAGCGAGCGTGGTTAGCGCTCGCCAGGCGCTCAGCTTTTGTTAACTATTGGCCGTTAATTTTTGATTCGTATTAACCAATCTGCGTCCGACGTAACGGGTCAGGGGATAAGCAGGGTTTTTAGGGATACGGGGGATTTGAAATGCGGGTTCTTCTGATCGAGGACGACAGCGCCACTGCGCAGAGCATCGAGCTCATGCTGCAGTCGGAAGGCTTCAACGTCTATAAGACCGATCTGGGCGAAGAGGGTGTCGATCTCGGTAAGATCTACGACTACGACATCATCCTCCTCGACCTAAACTTACCGGATATGAGCGGCTACGAAGTCTTGAAGACTTTGCGCGTGAGCAAGGTCGAGACGCCGATCCTGATCCTGTCCGGCCTGGCCGGCACTGAGGATAAGGTGCGCGGCCTCGGCTTCGGCGCCGACGACTACATGACCAAGCCCTTCCATAAGGACGAGCTTGTTGCCCGCATCCACGCGATTGTGCGCCGCTCGAAGGGCCACGCCCAGTCGGTCATTCAGACGGGCGGCCTCAAGGTCAATTTCGACACCAAGACGGTGGATGTTAACGGCCAGCGCGTGCATCTGACCGGCAAAGAATATCAGATGCTTGAGCTGCTCTCCTTGCGTAAGGGCACGACCCTGACCAAGGAGATGTTCCTGAACCACCTCTATGGCGGCATGGACGAGCCGGAGCTGAAGATCATCGACGTCTTCATCTGCAAGCTGCGCAAGAAGCTCGCAGCGGCAACCGGTGGCAAACATTATATCGAGACGGTCTGGGGCCGCGGATATGTGCTGCGCAATCCGGAAGAAGAGATGGAGTCGGACGAAGCAGCTGCCTAGCGGTGGCGCCTCCGACGACGCTTAACGAATTTCTAGAACCGTTGAAATGGCCGGGCTTGTCCCGGCCATTTTATTTTGGCGATGTACTTTTGTTTTGGAACACCGCCTGCGCTAGGCGAACAGCCCTAGCTCAGCCAGCCGCTTCACCGAACTGACGGGGTGATGTGGCCTTGAGCGTGACCTCTTCGTCTTGCGCCTCGACGGTCACGTTCATACCGCAAGCTGCCGCCACCCGCCGCGCGTAATACGGCTGGACCGTGTGGGCATCGACCTCGACACCTTCCCCCCCGGACAACAGGGCCAAGACCTGATCGTTCAGACGGGCCGCCTTGCCTTTCGCCAGGATGGTGAAATTTGTGTCCGGTTCCGTCCCTTCGATATCGACGGTCACGGTACCCCCGCGCGGGAGCGCGACGGCCCCAAGCGCCACGAGATTGAGCAAGAGCTTCGCCTTGTTCTTCGGCAGCGTGGCCAATGGGCCCCGCCAGAGAACCTCATGCTTGCCAGTGTATTGCACGAAGGCCACCGCGACCTTCTCGGCATCGCGGAGATCGATCCCCGAGCCGGCCGATCCCGCTGCACCAAAAGCCAGCCGGGCAAATTGCAGCTTGGCAGAAGCTTGAAAGGCGCTCTTGCGAATGAGGTCCATCGCCGCCTCACGCATGTCGCTGTCCGGCTCCTCGTCCAGCATCTCCAAGCCATTGGAAATCGCTGCGACGGGATTGATGACGTCGTGACAGATGCGGCCCGAAACGAGCGCAGCCAAATCAAGATCGCCGAGTTCCATAGGCTCGGTCATAATTTCTCCTTCGCTTCCGCGCATCCGCAGAGATGATGTGGCCCGCACACAAAATTCTGTTACAGGAGGGGCACATCGTCCCGACTTCTGATCGTCGCGAAAATCGCAAAAAACGAATCAGCTTCTCCTTTGGAGCATCTTGCCTTGTCAGCACCAAAACGCACAACTACGCCAACAGTCGCCGAACCAGTAGATTTCGACCTCGCTCACGCGGCGAATGTCCTCACCGATGCCGTCGCCAAAGCTGGCGCCGCCATCATGGCGCATTATGCCGGCCCGACGGACGTCGATTTCAAGGACGACGCCTCTCCCGTGACCCAAGCGGATCGCGATGCGGAAATCGTCCTGCTCGAAGCCCTTGAGGCGCTGGCGCCCGACATCCACATTGTCTCCGAGGAGACCGCCGCGGACCGCACGACGCCGCTAGGATCGCGCTTCTTTCTGGTCGATCCGCTCGACGGCACCAAGGAATTCATCAAGAAGCGCTCGGACTTCACCGTGAATGTCGCCCTGATCGAGGATGGCTTCCCCCGCTTCGGCATCGTTTATGCCCCGGCACGTTCCTTGTTGGCGGTGACAACGGCTGACGGCGTGGCGATGGAGGCCGAACTCGCGCCGGATGCGTCCGGTGCCGATCTCTCCAGCCTCAAGCAAACCCGCTTGCATGTGCGGGCCGGAGACCGGAGCGCCCTGACGGCGCTCGTCAGCCTCTCTCATCTCGATCCCGAGACTGAAAAATTTCTAGACGCTCTCAACATCGCGGAACGGACCGGTGCTGGCTCATCCGTGAAGTTCCTGGAGATTGCGCGCGGCAATGCGGACGTTTACCCGCGTTTCGGGCCAACCATGGAATGGGACACGGCCGCAGGCCAGGCTGTGCTCGAGGCCGCGGGCGGGCGTGTCTTGGATGCCGACGGCGCACGGTTCCGTTACGGCAAGACCGAGAAGGGCTTGCTCAATCCGAGCTTCGTTGCCTGGAGCCGTTAGGGCCGCCATCTGATCTTCAAGTCTGAGTCTGAAAGACGCCCTTAGCCAAAGCTTGTGCGTGATTGCGCACATCCCGTGGCCAAGCCTCAGTCTCGGCCGCAAAGCGCTCCTTGTTGCCGGCAAACAAGGCTCGGGCGGCTTCTTCGAATCCGGCCTCGTTTCCGGCCATCGCGGACATGAAGCGGTAAGCCGCTTCCTGCGACTGGCGAATGTCGTCGCCATTGCCGCGCTTGGCCTCCTCGACCAGTTTACGCAAGGCAACAGACGCGCCACCGGGCTGCGTCTTCAACCAGTCCCAATGGCGCGGCAGCAACGTCACCTCGCGCGCGACCACACCGAGCTTCGGACGACCCGGACCGCGACGCGGTTTGGCTTGTGTCTGTTTGGCGGGGGCCGATGCACTCTTTTCCAGCCGCCTCAGCATGTCGCCCGGCGTGCCCCGAAAATCTACATCGATCGGGTGGGCGGTGGCGTTATCGAAAATCAAGATCGATGCGGTCTCGTCTTGATCGAGAACCGCCTTCGCCCTCAGCGCCACTTCGCTCAACGGGCCAGAGGCGATCCGAAGCGAGCCATGAAAGGCCGTGCAGGGTCGTTGTTGTTGCATGTCTGAAAGACCTCTCATTCCAATTGAGAGGTTTTTTACCCGGGTAAAATAGACCCGTCAATATACCCGGGTAAAATGTCCGTCGGCGCGGCCAAAGCGCCGCAAAACCGGCTGGTTAACCCCCCGGTAACCCAAGCGCAGTTTGTTAGCAGTCTAGGTAAACCGTAACGGTTGGGGGCGTGCTCCCCACCTGGCCGACGGAATATGTCGGCCGCCAGCCCAAGGGGCACCAGTCATGCGTCTGAGAGACATCTCGATTGCCGTCGCTTCGGCGGTCCTCATTTCAATTGTATCCGCGGCAGCGGTTCAAGAAGCAGGGACCGGCGACCACCCGATCATGCTCGCACAGGCTCAGCTCGCTCAAGGCCCGATGACGATCACGCCGCAGCCCGACCCCAATGCAAGACACGGCGTCGCGCCTAACCCGGACCCGCTTTATCAGCCCGACCCAAATGCCCAGTCCTACACGCCGTCAGATGGCGGCGACGGCACATTTTCCATGGATGAGGTCAAAGGCGCGGGTCACCGCTTCTTTGGCGGCGTCTCCGTCGGCTTTGCCAAGGTCATTGAATACGCCTTTCGGCGCTCCGGACGGCCCAACGGCTACATTCTGGGCGAGGAAGCGGGCGGCGCCTTCATTGCAGGCCTGCGCTATGGCGAAGGCGTGTTCCACACTAAGGACGCCGGCACCCACCGCATCTTCTGGCAGGGGCCGTCGATCGGCTATGACTTTGGCGCCGAAGGCTCCAAAACCATGGTGTTGGTCTACGATCTCCGTAGCCCAGGCGAGATTTACAACACCTTTGCAGGGGTCGACGGGTCGGCCTTTTTCATTGGCGGCGTGGGCATTACCTTCCTGTCCCGCGACGATGTTGTGCTGGCCCCAATCCGCGCTGGCATCGGCCTTAGACTTGGCGCAAATATCGGCTACTTGAAATATACTCGCGAGCCCACCTGGAATCCGTTCTAGATTGGGGCTAAGGAAGCTCTGCCGAAGGGCCTTTGCGGTGCGCTCCCCATGGGCGCCGTGCCGCTTAGGCTTGCCCCAAGGCCATCGAATAGGGTGACACGCGGGCGCTAGTTCCAAGGAACGCTGGTTTTGATGATCGAGTGGTTCATGTTTGGGGCGTTGGGCTTCTTCTTAGGATGCCTATTCGCCCTCATACTCGCGCCACCTCTGTGGAACCGGGCTGTCAAGCTCACCACGCGTAAGCTTGAGGCGACGATGCCCATGTCGCTTGCCGATATTCAAGCCAACACGGATCAACTGCGCGCCGAGTTCGCCATCGAGCTGCGCAAGGTCGAGGTTGCTCTCGATAAGTCCAAAGAGAAGGCCGCGCGCGAACTGATCGAAGCCAATAAACGCCGCGTCGAAATTCAAGTGTTGAACACGGACCTTGGTGGGGTCAAAGCGCAGCATCAGGAAAGCCAGAACGCCAACCGCGTTCTCCAGCAGACCATCATGCGGCGCCTGCCTGATCTCGACAGCCGGTTGAAGGCAGCAAAGAAAGCGCTGATCGAGCTCGAGACCGTCAACACCGAGCTCCGCAACACGGTCGCTTCCCAGTCCGACGCGCTCAAGATCGCGCGCAACACAGTTCACAACCAGCGCTCCGATATCGACCGCTTGCGCAGTTCGCTGGAAAGCGGCAGTGGCGGGTCCTTGCACAGCTCGTCGAAAGCCGATGGGCGCGCGGTTGCCGAGAGCCAGCGCCTCGCCGCCGAGCTCTCAAGAGTGCAAGAAGAACTGGACCGCGCAAAGACCAGCGCTCAAGAGAGTGCGTTCTTGCGCCGTGAGCTGTCGCAGCTCGCCTCGCAGATCCTCGCCGCAACCCGCAACCAAGCGATCGAAGCGGAGCCCATTCCCGCAGCGATGGCCGCGGAGATGTCAGGTGCCGTCGCGATGGAAATTCCTCAGACCCCAACCGACTACGACGAGCCCGCCGCCGAAGAAGAAGAGTATGCGGCGCCGGCGGATGCTGAGCCTATTGATGCCGAACCGGCGGATGCCGAGCCGGCTCCAGCCGAGCCGACCTATGCCGAACGAGTGGCGCAGCGGGAGGCCGACTGGAGCGACGCCCATCAAGAACAGAGTGCCGCGCCAGAGGCGGAGACGGAGGCCGTCGAAGTCGAAACGGCTGAGACGGAGTATGTCGAGGAAGGCGTCGAAACGGAGTACGCCGAGACGGAATATGTCGAGGAAGAGGTTGAGACGGACGAGGTGGAATACACCGAGGAACCCGTCGCCGAAGAAGAAGACTATGCCGACCAGGAAGATGAGGTCGAAGAGGTTGAAGAGCCGGCGCCACCGAAGCGCGGTCTTGCGGCACGCTTCGCTGCCCGCCGAGCAAGGCGCAATGCGGCCAAAGCAGGCGGCGGCAGAAGCTTGTCCGACCGGCTGCGCGGGGTCACATCAGAGTCGCCCGAGACGCACACTTAGACGTCCGCAGACGCCGGACCATCAGGTCCGCGGAAAAAACCATTTCATCTTTGAAGCTTCAACGCCGTCGACCGGCCGCTGAACATATGCGCCGTTAGGCGCCACCGCTCGAAACGGTGAGTTCGCGATAGAACTCTGTCGGAAAGCTAAACACCGACCTCACGCAATTCGACTTGAGCCCGATGAACAGCACCGTCTTGCCGTCGCGGATCTGGTCGTCTTCGGTGATGACGTAAAGCTTATCGACGCGGAGCGGCGGCAAGCCTTTGAGATAGGTTGCGCGCTGTTCAAACGCCTCAAGGTCCGCACCTTCGAGACGATCGTATTTAGCGTGGACACGCGTAATCGCGTCAAGGATCTCGTCCTCGGATTTGCAAACCACCGGCTTAGCCGGCGGACCGTCGCCATTAAAATAGGTCGTGCCCTGCGCTTGGATGATCGGGCCGAGCTTCGCGGAATAGCCTTGGTAGCCCGCGAACCCGAGCAAGGTGACGGCGAGCACAAGCCCGACCGCAACTCTCGACCAAACTGGCATGGTCAAGTCCTCCGCTCTTCAAGAGATGGCTAGGAGCTGTTTGCCCTAGATCTCCGTATCGATCTCACATCGTACCGTATCACGATGGCCACACTCAGGCATCTTCCAAGCGATGATATCCTCACTTCCGTCCGGGTTCTTGCGGACGATGGGCACGGGGCACGCTACGCGCCAGAAGCGGTAGGATGAGCCCTTGTGACTAGCGTCCCATTGGACGCCGAGCATCAGCCCGGACCGCCAGCAGCGTTGCATGTTGAATGGCCGGGCAGCGGCCCCTAAGGCTTCCGCCTGGTCGAAAAGTTGGACCTCTTGGCGGCGGCACACCATTTTTGAGTATTCCGTGGCCCATGCCCGGTTTTCGTAACCCGTGTAAGCCGTATTCGGGTTTTCCGGCCCCACGACAACGGTCTTGCAGACGATCAGAACGACCACGGCTGGCATAGGAATAGCCATAACTATGCCAGCCGTTTCAGCGTGGGCCCAAAGAACGGGCGCCCGCGTTCACAGGCCATGAAACGATTGTCGGTGTGGGAAAGCGCTTTTTGCGGCTGCTTCACAGATCGCACAAGGAGGAGCAGGCTAGCCGTGACGGCTAGGTTAAGAGTTGCTGGCATGGTCGTGCCCCCTCTCTCAGTAGAATTGCTCTATCCGTACGTCTTGGAGGCCCTTTAGGGCCCAATTCACCTCTTCAATCACGAAACTGGCTGGAACTTGCCTTAACGCACTCGGGCAGGTTGCTAACGCAACATCGGCCTCAAATAGTGCCCGCACCGAGAATGCCGCTACGCGGCAAACTGATTCGCAAAGACTGACATAAGTCTACGTTGAACCGTCAACCACCGATAGAGCAGGACGGCAACACACGTCAGGCTTTTTGCGGGGATTTTGGCGGATCCGCCGATACACGCCATTTTTTGGCTCGCCTGCCCTCCAAAACAGTGAAAGCCTGCACAAACGGCTTGGACAGCGTCTGGCGCCAAACGGCTCAGCTGGTCTGAACCCCGGCGCACGCGCAACGAAATAGGGGGAATGTGATGCTCATCGATGGCGTGATGCTGATGTGGTTCGCGCTGGCGGCGCTGTCCGTACTGTTCGTCGCCATCGACATCCGCTCGACGCCCGAGCACCCGGTGATGAAATGGGCCTTTGTTCTGTTCACCGCCTATTCGGGACCCTTCGGCGCCTTCCTCTACGTGCTCGGCTGCCGCGAACCCCTGCCTGGCCTGCATGAGCAATATGTCTCAGCCCGCTGGCGCCAGACCCTTGGCTCGACGATGCATTGCGTGGCTGGCGACGGCATCGGCATCTTGGTCGGCGCGGTGTTCGGCGCGCTTGTCGCTCTGCCCATGGCTGCCGATCTTGCGCTTGAATATGTGCTTGGCTTCCTTTTCGGCTGGACCATCTTCCAGGCCCTTGCCATGGGCGAGATGTTTGGCTCCTACGCGCGCTCGCTGAAAGGCACGTTCACCTCGGAGCTTCTGTCCATGAACTGCCTGATGGGCGGCATGATGCCGGTCTCGGCCATCGCCTTTGCCGGCGACCCAGCGGCGCACAATCCAACCGAACCGCTATTCTGGTTCCGCATGTCGCTGGCGCTCATGTTCGGCGCGGCCCTGGCCTATCCGATGAATTGGTGGCTGGTCGCCCACCACCTGAAGCACGGCATGCTGACCGTGCGGCCCAAAGGCGAAGCCGGAGGCATGCCGGGGATGAAGATGGAAGAGAAGAAGAAGCTGGCCACCGAGAGTGGCCAGGCCATCAATGCCCCGTCCCCGCCCGTGTGGGTCATGGGGCTCGTCTCGTTCGCGGTGTTGGCAATCGGCGCCACCATCGCGCTGACATTCGGCGGGGGACGTTAGCCGACGATCACGGGAAATAGTCTGTTACACTTACAGTCGAACGAAGGAGACGCTCGTGCTTCGCCACAAGATGACGCGCAGACTTATTCTCTGTGCGGGCGCAGCCGGCGGGTTGGCTTTGCTATCCAAGCCGAGCCTGGCCAAGACGATGATCGACCTTCCTTTGCCCGGCGGCCCAGACGAGCGCGAGCTCACCACCACCTTCCCTGAAAAGGGAGCGATGATTCTCCAGCGGACACGGGCGCCGTTGCTCGAGACGCCGTTCGACGTTTACGACAAAGGCATTTTCACCCCGAACGACCAGCACTATGTGCGCTGGCATTGGCCGATGTTTCCGAGCTCGGTGGATGTCGAGGACTTCACCCTCAAAGTGCGCGGTCACGTAAACCAGGACGTGTCGCTGTCGCTGAAGGAGCTCATGAACGACTTTCCGCGCGTGCAGCTCGCGGCGGTGAACCAATGCTCCGGAAATTCACGCGGCTTTTTTGAACCGCGCGTGCCTGGCGCCGAGTGGGCCGATGGCGCCATGGGCAACGCACTGTGGACCGGTGTCCGGCTGAAGGATGTGCTCGATCGCGCCGGTGTAAAGTCAGGCGCCCTGCAGGTACGTTTCACCGGCCTCGACCAAACATTTGGCGAGGCCCCACGCTTCATCAAGTCACTGGATGTCGACCATGCTCGCGACGGCGAGGTGATGATTGCCTACGCCATGAATGGCGAGCAGCTCCCCTTGCTGAACGGCTTTCCCTTGCGGCTTGTCGTGCCCGGCTGGTTTTCGACCTATTGGCTGAAGATGTTGGAAGACATCGAAGTGATCGATCACCCCGACACCAATTACTGGATGAAGACCGCCTACAAGATTCCGGATACGCCGGGCGCCGACATGAAGCCGGGCGAAACCGGCGTGCCGATGGTCCCTATTACCAAAATGGTCCCCCGGTCCTTCCTCACCAATCTTCCCTCTGGCGCCAAGGTCCAGGCCGGCGCGCCGTTGGCCGTGCGCGGCATCGCCTTTGGCGGCGATTGCGGCGTGGCGCGCGTGGACATCTCAATTGATGGCGGCAAGAGCTGGCAAGAGGCGAAACTCGGAAAAGACGAAGGCAAATATGGCTTCCGGCAATGGCAAGCCAAACCCACGCTGCCCGGACCGGGCAAGCACGCCGTGTTAGTTCGCTGCACGAATGACAATGGCGAGGTGCAGCCCGACACGCCAAACTGGAACCCCGGTGGGTATCTCCGCAACGTCATCGAATCCATCGACCTGGTGGTGACCTGAGGAGGGACAGGCAATGCTCCGTTTCATGCTGCCAGCCGCAGTTCTCTTAAGCGCCATGACGATGGCGATGCCGGCGCCAAGCTCTGCCGCCGAGTCCATCGAACTTGAATCGACGGCGATCGAGCTGCCTTACGGCGACATGGAATTTCCGCCTGGCCCTGGCGTGGACGCGGTCAAAAGAAACTGCATCTTCTGCCACTCGGCCGGAATGGTGCTGTACCAGCCCGCTTTGTCGAAATCGGCGTGGACCAAAATCGTCGACAAGATGATCGACGTCTACAAGGCCCCCATAAGCCCTGACGACGTCCCAGAGATCGTCGACTATCTGATGCACATCCGCGGCGCGGAATAGACGCAGCTACTCGACGGCCTTCACGCCGTGATCGTAGGTCTCGTAGAGGCATTGTCACATTAAGTCAGACTGAGCGAAATTTACCGACAACCGTCAATGTTGCCGCAAGGAATTCCAAACACTTGGCCGGTTGGTCGTTCGTCCAAATTGGGCCAATTCCACTTAATGTGACAATGCCCCACAGACTGCTTAAAGCTCGATTCACCGGGTGCCCAAAGTTTGCCCAACGACCACCAGATATTGGGCATGCGTTGGGTAGCCCTCAGGGCTTCTTGCACAAATAGTTGATTTCGCTGGCGCCCCGTAGGGGAGTCGAACCCCTATTTCCGGCGTGAGAGA
>DAOVDX010000128.1 GCA_030669345.1 Methyloceanibacter sp.
GAAGGCGTCGATGCGATCCTGACACCGACCACGCCGGGTCCGGCTTTTGGCATAGGTGAAAAGTCAGGCGATCCGCTCGAAATGTATTTGAACGACATCTTCACGGTGACGGTAAACATGGCGGGACTGCCCGGCATTTCAGTCCCGGCGGGATTATCGTCTGAAGGAACGCCGCTCGGGCTTCAGCTTATCGGCCGTGCTTTTGACGAGGAGACGCTGTTCCGTGCTGGCCAAGTGATCGAGGACGCGGCTGGCCCCTCGGCCAAGCCCGCAGATTGGTGGAGCGAGACAAAATAATGGCATCACGCGAAGCACAAAACTGCGCGAGCATGGAAGAGGTGAGGGCCGAGATCGACCGCATCGATCAGGCCCTCGTGGAACTTATTTGCGAGCGCTTCGCTTACGTCGATCGCGCTTGGCAGCTCAAGAGTTCGCCGGCGGATGCGCGCGTGCCGTGGCGCATCCAGCAGGTGATTGATCGCGTGCGTGCTCACGCGGAGAACAACGATCTGCCGCCGGAGCTGGTTGAGGCGTTGTGGCGGCAGATGATCGGCTGGTTCATCCAGTACGAAGAAGAGCGGCTGCAGCCGAAGAGCAAGGAGTAGGGCGGCCCATGGACGCCAAGACGGAAAAGTCGAACCTGATCGAAGGCGCCACCGGCGCGTGGGAGATCGTCATTGGGCTGGAAGTCCACGCCCAGGTTAGCTCGGAAGCTAAGCTGTTCTCTGGCGCGTCCACGGTGTTTGGCGGCGATCCCAACTCCCATGTGAGTCTGGTCGATGCCGCCATGCCCGGCATGCTGCCCGTCATCAACGAAGGCTGCATCGCGCAAGCCATTCGCACCGGGCTCGGCCTTAAGGCGCAGATCAATCTGAGGTCGGTGTTCGACCGGAAAAATTATTTCTATCCCGATCTGCCCCAGGGCTATCAAATCAGCCAGTTCAAAGACCCGATCGTCGGCGAGGGTGAGGTCATCGTCGATCTGCTCGGCGGCGAGCGCGTGATCGTTGGTATCGAGCGGTTGCATTTGGAGCAGGACGCAGGCAAGAGCCTGCACGACCAGCATCCGAAATATTCCTTTGTGGATCTGAACCGTTCCGGTGTGGCGCTGATGGAGATCGTCTCCCGGCCGGATATGCGGTCCTCGGAGCAGGCGCGCGCTTATGTCAGCAAGCTCCGCACCATCCTGCGCTATCTCGGCACCTGCGACGGCAATATGGAAGAGGGTAGTCTGCGCGCCGACGTCAATGTGTCCGTGCGGCGTCCCGGCGAGGAGCTCGGCACGCGCTGCGAGATCAAAAACGTCAACTCGATCCGCTTCATTGGCCAATCCATTGAGTATGAGGCGCGCCGCCAAATCGAGATTCTCGAAGACGGTGGAAAGATCGACCAGCAGACGCGGCTCTTCGATGCCAAGACCGGCGAGACGCGGGCCATGCGCTCCAAGGAAGAAGCGCACGACTATCGCTATTTTCCTGACCCTGACCTGCTGCCGCTCGAGCTTAGCCAAGAGTTTGTGGATGAGATCGCTGAAGACCTGCCGGAGCTTCCCGACGAGAAGCGCGCGCGCTTTATCGCCGACTATGGTCTGACGCCTTACGATGCGGATGTGCTCGTTGCCGAGCGCGAGAGCGTCGACTACTTCGAAGCCGTGGCCAAGGGGCGTGACGCTAAGCAGGCGGCGAATTGGGTGATCAATGAATTGTTCGGCCGCCTCAACAAAGAAGGCGTCAACGTTGTCGATAGTCCCGTTAGGGCCGATCAGCTTGGTAGCATCGTCGACCTCATCAAGGCCAACACCATCTCCGGCAAGATTGCCAAGGACGTATTCGACATTGTGTGGACCGAAGGCGGCGACCCGGCGGAGATCGTCGAGGCGCGTGGGCTGAAGCAAGTGACCGACACGGGCGCCATCGAGAATGCGGTCGATGAGGTCATTGCCGCCAATCCTGAGAAGGTGGAGCAGGCCAAGGAAAAGCCGGCGATGATCGGCTGGTTTGTGGGGCAGGTCATGAAGGCGACCCAAGGCAAGGCGAGCCCTCAGGCCGTCAACGAGCTGCTCAAAGCAAAGCTCGGAGTTTAACGCCATACAAATTCGTCACGTTATGGCCGGGCCTGTCTCGGCCAAGAAAATGACGTGAATGCTCGGCATAAGCCCGGGCATGTCGAAAGAGTATCGGGGAGTTTCTAGTTCATGACGCATGCGATCCGCGTCCACGAATATGGTGGGCCCGAAGTCCTGAAATGGGAGGAGGTCGAGGTCGGCGATCCCGGTCCCGGCCAGATTCGCATTCGGCAGACGGCGGTGGGCCTCAATTATATCGACGTCTATTTGCGCACCGGGCTCTATCCGCAAGAGACCATGCCTTTCATTCCCGGCATGGAAGGGGCCGGCGTTATCACCGCTGTCGGCAAAGGCGTGCGCGACCTGAAAGTTGGCCGCCGGGTCGCCTATGCCGGTCCGGTCGGGGGCTATGCGATGGAGCGGCTGATTGCCGCCGATCGCGTGGTGAGAATTCCTGAAGGCGTCACCGATCAGACGGCGGCGGCCATCATGCTCAAAGGCATGACCGCGCAATATCTCCTGCGCCGGACCTACAAGGTCGGACCAGACACAACGCTGCTGTTCCATGCGGCCGCGGGCGGCGTGGGCATGATCGCCTGTCAATGGGCGGCTTCGCTCGGCGCCACGGTGATCGGCACTGTCGGCTCGGCCGGCAAGGCGCTGATCGCGCGGTCCCATGGCTGCGCCTACGTCATCAACACGCGTGAGGAAGACGTGATCGCCAAGGTGAGGGATTTGACCAAAGGCAAAGGCGTTGACGTCGTCTACGACTCGATCGGCAAGGATACGTTCTCGGTGTCGCTCGATTGCTTGAAGCCGCGCGGCACGTGGGTGAGCTTCGGTCAGGCGTCAGGGCCGGTGCCGGAGTTCAGGATTAATCTTCTGGCGCAGAAGGGTTCGTTGTTCGCGACGCGGCCCGCGCTTGGCGACTATATCGCCACCCGCAAAGAGCTGGTTTCAACGGCCAATGATTTGTTCGACGTCGTCGCCAAGGGCAAAGTCAAGATCGCCATCAACCAGACCTATTCGCTGGACGAGGCGGAGCGTGCCCATAGCGATCTCGAAGGACGGCTCACCACGGGATCGACGCTGCTGATTCCGTAAGCCCCGTAAGGCTTGGCGCACAGCCATTTCGGTCAATCTTAAATCAATGTTTCCGAAAAGTTTACCTTTCGCAATTTTACTTTGATTGCGCTGGTTCAAGGAGCTGTTGAAGCTGCTCTCCCACGGTCACCCGTGCTCGCAGCTAAACAACACTCAATGACTCTAGCGGGGGAAATGTTTGGTTCTTAGGTGCGTAAAAGGGGGACGTAAAATGGCACGAATGGAAATATCGATTGAGCAGGCGGACTTCGCGGCGCAGACCGGAGCACCGGACGCTTTGTTCGAACTGGGCTTGATTTATGCGACGGGGCGGGAGGTCGATGCGGATCTCGTGGTGGCCCATAAATGGTTCAATCTCGCCGCCGCGCGGGGAAGCATTCTGGCGCGGACCTATCGTACGGAGCTCGCCCAGGAAATGTCGACGGGCCAAGTCGCCGAGGCTCAGAAGCTAGCGCGCGAGTGGCTGCAGACCCACTAGCTCTCAAAGTTTTTGGTTAGTCCAAGTGGGAATCTGCGTTGGAGCGCATTCCAACGCTCGATTTCCAGCGCTTAGTTCTCGGCCTCTTCGCTGCAATTGCTGAAGAGGGAGAGCACGCAATTATAACTCTTGCGCGCGAAGCCCCCGACGGCTGAACCGGCATTTTGTGCGGCATGCTTCATGCGCGTGGCCGTTCCTACGCTCTCGACGGGTTCGGCCATGCTTGTCTCGGCCGGCTGTTCGACCGGGAGCGGAGCGGTTTTAGCGGTAGGCGGCAATTCGGCATTGGCTGTTGCGGGCGCCTCGTCGGCGGACGATAAAACCCCGATCGCTGAGCCGGCATTGCGCAAGCCCTTGCGCGAGGCGTCCACGGCCCGCCCACCCAGCTCAAACAGTGTTTTTGGTTCGTCGCCCGTCGGCTTCTCGAAGGCGCGCTTGTCTTCTGCGGCCCGCTTTTTGAATTTTTGGATACGCGGATCGTCGGCCAGGCCTTCGGGCAAAGAGGGGCCGTTATAGTCGTAGACCTTCACCACCCCCTGGCAGGCGGCGGTTGCCGCCGTCGCCTTACAGGAAGCGTGGTGGCCTTCCTTGGCGGTGCGGATCACGCAATAGAGCTTGAGCGCGTCGTGTGGCCTTGAGCCGACGCCGGCGACCTTGCATCGATAGGTCTGGTCGGGATTTTTACAGGTGACGCAATAGACCGCATTGGCCGCCTTCGCCGGGGGTGTAAGCCAAACAAAAGCGGTGGCGACAAGCATCGCCAACAAAATTGGCCTCGGGCAGGCACGCTGACCCATAGCGTTCGCGTCGTCCCCGTGGAAACTGTGCAAAATTCTAACACAATGGCGAAGCGAGAAAAACATCAGGACCCGCGCTGACTTGGGCGACTGTTCCCGCCCAGCTTCGGTGCTGATTCCGGCCATTTCTTGGCTGACGCTGACCGAAAACGCCGCATGCCTTATGCTCTTTGGAGCGCCATGCCCACATGAGCCCCGGGAAACCTGTCCCGCGTGATTATGGTCTATGCATTGTGCTGTGTTGACCGCCCATCGCCGTATCAGTAAGCCTTCCTACCAACGGAGACGTGGCCGAGAGGCTGAAGGCGGCGGTTTGCTAAACCGTTATACGGTCAAAAGCCGTATCGGGGGTTCGAATCCCCCCGTCTCCGCCAACCCCGCTTTGCCTCACGAAGTTCTCGAAGACCAAAGCACTGCCGAGGCCCGTAGAGCCAAGCGGTGTGGATTCCAGAAAAATTTGACGAGCAGAGGGCTTATTGGGGTCCGGTCATCTGGTGGGTAAAGTCGGCCCAGACCGTTTGCGCGCCGCCGGTGAGGCTGTTCACCCGCTCGCCGACCACGTCCCAATTGACCATAGAGCGTTGCCTGACGCCGTCGGCGCCAAAATCTACAATGTAGACGCCAATGATCGTGAGTAACGCGCCGAGTATGATCCCAATAAAAAGTCGCATATCGCCCCACTGACAACTCCGCCATCATAGGCGATCAAGATGACGAGCGGAAGCTAGATCGCACAAACCCCGTGCGGACCGCTGGTTGTCCTTGGTTTGATCTTCGCCCAAGAAGTCAGCGGTCTTGCAACGCCAGGCCCTTAGCGAGATGCTGTGTCGCAGGTCTGTCGATCAGGAGTTTGATCTTGGTCAAGGTTCGACTCGCTGGCCTAGCGCATTTCTGGCCTGAGAGGGGATATGTGAATGGCTGCAATGCTCCAGCGTGACGAGTGGAAGGCGTTTTCGGATTTCTTGACGCTCGGGGCTGCGGGCATTCT
>DAOVDX010000101.1 GCA_030669345.1 Methyloceanibacter sp.
CGGTGTCGGCGCGGTAATCGGCAGCGCCCTCACCCCGCGCGAGGTCGTCGTGGCCCCGCCGCCGCGCCCCTATCGGCCCGTGGGCTATCGTCCGCAACCCTGGACCGATGACTGGTATGCCTATTGCGGATCGCGCTACCGGAGTTTCAACCCAAGGTCGGGGACCTATCTTGGCTATGACGGTTACGAGCACTTCTGCCGCTAGCGCTATGTCTTAAAATGCATCGCAGCCCGCCGAATCCACCTTCGGCGGGCTGTTGCATGCGCGCCACAGGGAGTATGGACCGGCACCGCACGCACGCGGGCATGGCCGACCCATAATCGCGCTAAAAGTTTGATTTTTTTCGTGGTTTTGTCTTCGTCAACCCTGATTGCGGCCTCGGCGCATTCCATCTTGAACGGGACGCCGTCACGTCCCAAAATTGCAGCCGTTCCCGAACGTGTCTGGCGCGGCGTGCGAATTTTCTTGCCGGTCAGCACAATTTATTGTCTTGACGCAAACACGTATCGCGGCTCAGCGATTGTCGTCTCGACGATGTCAGGAAGTTCGAAGCTTAGAATCCGAGGACTATTGTAAATCCATGCCCGTTGTCGCCGAACCCCCGATGACTGAAATTTCCCGCGACCAACCGAACGTCCCGGCGGACCGTCAGGCACTCCAGAAGATCCGGCCCTATCAAGGCATGGTGGCTTGGCCCACCGTGTTCCTTGCGATCGGAATCGTGGCGTTCTTCGCGACGGTCTGCACGCTGGGCACGATGGGGCTCATCCCCCTCTGGCTCGGATTGATCCTCAATGCGTTCATTCTCTATGCGGACCAGACGCCGCTTCACGAGGCCTGCCACGGCAATATCGCCGGCAAGCACTCGCGCTATCTGTGGCTGAACCACCTGATCGGCTATGTATGCGGCACGATCCTGCTGCACGAATACAAAGCCTTCCGCTACATGCATCTGGCCCACCACCGGGACACCAACGATCCCGATCTCGACCCGGATCATTGGGTGGCGGTCAAGAACCCGTTCATGGTGGCACTTCGCTGTCTGACGATCGTGTTTTGGTATCACAACTATTTCTGGAAAAATATCGCCTTCGAACCCCGCACTCCGGGCATGCTGCCGCTGGCCATCCACATCATTGTCATGCACGCGCTCTATTACGGGGTGGCCATCGGCCTCTCGTTGATGGGCTATTGGCGTGAGGTCCTAATGCTGTGGATCTTTCCTCACATTCTCGCCTCGGCGTTGATCATCTATTTCTTCGCCTATCTCACCCACAAGCCGCACGAGGTGTTTGAACGCTATCACGATACGAACATCTTCTGGGTGCGCGGCTGGCTCATCGAGCCGGTCGTGAACGGGCTCTATTTGTTCCAGAACTTCCACCTGATCCATCATCTCTTCCCGCGGATCCCGTTCTACAATTATGGCGGTGCCTTCCGCGATCTGAAGCCCATTCTCGATAAAGAGAAGGCGCACATTTACGAGTACGACTTAGGGCCCAAACGCTAGACGCGCTCTACTCGAAGGTGAGATCGGCGGGCGAGATCAGCACCGAGAATTGCTGGCACCAGATCACCACGCTCGGAAACTTCTTGAGGTCCACACCCGCGGGGATCGCGTAGTTCTGGCTGCCCTTGAAGGCACGCAAGCGACCGAGATCCACATACATCGTGTCGCTGACATCGCTCGATGAGCGGATATCCGCCTTCGGCACCAGATAGACGTGGAAATCGGGGCCAGGCCCGACCTCGAAATTCTCACCCAGAAACACGGACCGCGAATAGACGCTCACGTCACCTTTGCCGGTATGGACTGGGTCGTTCGGGTTGGGCTGAACGAATTTACCTTTGGCAACGAGCGCACCGGCCTCCGCCGTGTTCAGAGTCTCCATCGCCTCGGGCGGCGGAAAAATATAGGGGAACGCAAAGATGCCGACGGCAATGCCGAACAGCGTCCCGAACAGGCCACCAAACAAGAACCCCTTAAACCACCGCATGTCGTGTCTCCGAGATAAGCCACCAAGAGTTTCGGAGCTTGGCATGGCGTCGCCGCGATGGCGAGCGGTGGCGCGTGCACCGACAGCTCGTTAGCCCGCCAGCGTCTTTTGTTAGCTGGCTAGTGACTTGGCCTTGGCCAGAAACTCGGCGCGGTCGTCTGTGAAGCCGCCGTCGATCCAATGTCTCTCAACCGCGCGTAACCGCTCGCCAATCTCGGGGCCCTTGAAATCGCCGAGCGCCATGATGTCCGGCCCGCGTAAGGGAAACACCGGAACCTCCCAGCTTCGCGGCAAGGTCAGCGCACGCCGCCAGGCAGCGTCATCAGCAGACACACCGCGCGCCGCCCAGGCAAGCAACACTTGAGAAGCGCAAACGTTCGCGCCCGATCGATAGAGCAGCCGCTTAGCCGCATCTTCGTCCGGCAATTCCTGATGGAGGGCCTCGTCAGCACTGCGCGCCAACACCGCCCGCTCGGCATTGGACAGTTTGAGCCGTGCGGCAAGACGGGGCGCATCCTCCGAGACGAACACGGCAAGCGCCGCAAGCCTCAAGGCTGCTTCTGGCTCGCGACTTTGCGCCACTTCAATAGAGATCAGTCGCGCAAAGCGGTCGAGCCGTGGCGCACTTGCCAAAATCTCGGTCAACAACCCGTAGTCGAACAGGGTCTCAATGGCGACTACGCCTGCGGGCGCTACGAGGATGCGCTTAAACTCCGCCCAGACGCGCTCCGCCGAAAGCTGCGCCAAGCCCGCCCGCAACCGCACACAGGCAGCAAGCGCCGCCTCATCGAGCGGACCTCTGCCGAAATAGGCGTTGAAGCGGAAGAAACGGAGGATGCGTAAGTAGTCTTCCTTGATGCGAGATTCCGCATCGCCAATGAAGCGCACGCGCCCTGCCGTTAGATCGTCATACCCCCCGAGTGGATCGTAGAGCGTCCCGTCGGGCCCTGCATAAAGTGCGTTCAGCGTGAAGTCGCGCCGCGCCGCATCCTCCGCCCAATCCTCAGTGAAGGCGACCGTGGCGTGGCGACCAAAAGTCTCAACGTCACGCCGGAGCGTCGTCACCTCGAAAGCAACGCCGTCGACGACGATTGTCACCGTGCCATGCTCGATCCCGGTCGGGATTGCCTTGAAGCCGGCCTTGCGCGCGCGCGCCATGACCTTGTCCGGCGTCACCGTGGTGGCGAAGTCGATGTCGGCGACTTCCAACCCGAGCAGCGCGTTGCGCACAGCACCGCCGACGGCCCGCGTCTCGATACCATCGCCGGAAAGGGCCGCGAAGACGCGCTTAGTCTCTGGACGCTTGAGCCACTGAGCATCGCGAAGCGATGGTGGCACGCTCTTATCGGTGAGATCTTGTTCGGCCATGAAGCCTCTGCCGTCAGTCGATGCCGCCAGGCTTGATCACGCCGTCTTCGATGACTGACGGGTGGTAGGTCCCGTCGCGCTCGCCGCCCGAGAACTGGACGAGCGTCACTAAGACAATGAGCATGAGACCAAAGCCGGCAGCGAGCAGCCACAGGACTGGCGCACTCCGCAACACATTGGCGGGCGCCACGCCCTTCACCGCGATCATATAGGCCGCATAGATCAAGAACGGCAGCGCGAAGAACAGAAGGTCGATGAGAGCGATGCGCAACATCGGCGAGAACGGTCTCCCTAGAGATACGAATTTGCGCGTAGCTTAGCTTTGCTGGCCCAACAATGCGAGCGGGCTTTAATCGCTCACGGGAAACGGAAAGAACCCGCCGCCACTCCACATCCCGGCCACGCCGTCCGCCTCGACTGCGAGCTCGGTGAGCTCGTAATAGACCGGCCGCGCCAGCTGCGCGCACAGGCCGTCGCGCACGGCGACAAACGGCGTATGGCCGCCATTGGCGTTGGCCCGGAAACCAATCTCGTGCTCACCGTCCGCGGTGACCACATCATCCACATTGGTGCGAAAGACGAGGCGCTGGTCCTTACCGCTACCCTCCCGTGTCATCTCCACGGCGATGAAGGGCTCACCCTCGATGGCGATGGGAACTTTCTCAACTGGCGTCACGAGATAGAAGCCGTCGTCTTCGTGTCGCAACACCGTGGCGAATAATTTGACGAGGGGTTTCCGGTTGATCGGGCCGCCTTGGTAGAACCAAGTCCCGTCGCGGGCAATTCTGAGCCCTATGTCCCCGCAATTATTAAGGTTTGGCAATAATGGCTTGCGCGGTTTGCCGCCACCCATGTCAGATGCTACGAGTCGCTCTCTTTTGTCTTGGTCAGGCATCACCATATGAGCCACTTCTGACCTTGTTATCTGCTTCGCAACGGAACCCACCAACTGGTGTAGGCCCCAAGGCTATTGTGACCCAGTTACCGTTTCAAGGTGTTCCGATTTCACTGGCCTCTGGCCTAATTATTTCCTCCTAACCAAGATCGAGCGAAACCGAAGCCATGATCAAGCTTGCCAAATCCGAGACCGAACTCGTGGATCGCCTGGAAGACATCGGCTCCAAGGTCCAGGATGTGCGGGACGCGATCGGCACCGTCATTTTCGGCCAGGAACGCGTCATCGACCTTGCGTTGATCACGCTTCTTTCCGGCGGCCATGCGCTGCTGATCGGCGTGCCTGGCCTTGCCAAGACGAGCCTCGTCGAGGCCCTCGGCGCCGTGCTTGGCCTCGACAACAAGCGCATTCAGTTCACGCCTGACCTGATGCCGTCGGACATTGTCGGCTCCGAAGTGCTGGAAGAGGATTCCAAGGGCGGCCGCAAATTCCGATTCGTCAACGGCCCGATCTTCACCCAGCTTCTGATGGCTGACGAGATCAACCGCGCCAGCCCCAAGACCCAGTCGGCGCTACTCCAGGCTATGCAGGAACAGCATGTCACCGTGGCGGGCGTCCGCCATGACGTGCCCCACCCATTCCATGTGCTGGCGACCCAGAACCCATTGGAGCAGGAAGGCACCTATCCCCTACCCGAAGCCCAGCTCGATCGCTTCCTGTTGCAGATCGATGTCTCCTACCCCGATGCCGATGCCGAACGGTGCATGCTGTTCGCCACCACGGGCACCGAGAAGCGCACGTTGAAGACCATCCTTTCGGCTGATGAGCTGATGGCGGCGCAGCGCCTTGTGCGCCAGCTGCCCGTCGGCGACCAAGTGGTCGATGCCATTTTGCAGCTCGTCCGTTCCGCACGGCCCGGCACCGGCATCAACCAGGAAATCGAAGACATGATCGCCTGGGGCCCTGGCCCTCGTGCCAGCCAGGCACTCATGCTCGCAGTCCGCGCCAAGGCAATGATGGACGGACGCCTCGCACCGTCCGTGGACGATGTCATCGACCTTGCCGAGCCAGTACTCAAACATCGCATGGCGCTCACCTTCGCCGCCCGCGCGGAAGGCATCGAGATGAGCGACATGATGGCAAGGCTCATCGAGCCGCTGAGGTAGGCTAAGCGTGGCGAACGCGCAGGCGAAACAGCAACACCCGTTTCTAGGCGAGGAATCCGAGGCCCATGGGCTTGCGGCGCGTATGCCTGCGCTCCTCATCGAGTCGCAGCGTGTCGCCCATACCGTGATCCACGGCACCCATGGCCGCCGCCGTGCCGGCCCCGGCGAAACCTTCTGGCAGTTCCGCCACTTCGATGTGAACGACTCTGCTTCCAGCATTGATTGGCGCCGCTCGGCAGCCTCCGACCAACTCTTCGTGCGTGAGCGCGAGTGGGAAGCGGCTCACACGGTTTGGCTCTGGGTCGACCTCTCGCCCTCCATGCATTTCCGCTCGTCGTTGGCGAAGGTCACCAAGGAAAGCCGCGCCGTCGTGCTGTCCCTCGCCCTCACCGAGCTTCTATCCCGTGCCGGCGAGCGCGTCGGTCTTCTCGGTGGCGTGCCCTTCATCGGCCGCAACGCCGGTCGTAAAGTTGCCGAGGTTCTGCTGCGCCAGACCGAAGATGCAAGCCTGCCGCCTCCCGCGCGCCTCAGCCGCTTCTCGGAATGTCTCCTATTCTCGGATTTCCTCGAGCCGGTGAATGAAACCGTCGAACGGATGCAGACAATAGCCGCGCAGGGCGTGCGTGGACATCTTGTCCAGATCCTCGACCCCGCCGAGGAGACGCTGCCTTACTCAGGCCGGACCGAATTCGCTGCCAGCGAAGGCAGCGCCAGAATTATCGCTGGCCGTGCGGAGAGCATGCGCGACGAATACCAAAAGCGCATGGAACGTCACCGCATCGATCTGACGGAAGCGGCACGACGGCTTGGCTGGTCCTTCGTCGTCCACCACACCGACCGTCCGGCCGAAGAAGTCGTGCTGGCCGTCCATAGTCACCTCGCCGGGCTCGACCGGGATTACCGATATCGCGCTCCGGACGCTGCAGCCCCGGCAACATCGGCTCAGCCCGCATGATGACCATCGGCGCCATAGGCTTCTTGCAGCCCTGGATTTTGCTGGCGCTCGTCGCGCTGCCGGCCATCTGGTGGTTGCTGCGCTTCTCCCCGCCGAGCCCGCAAGTCGTCGTATTTCCGCCGACGCGGCTATTGCAAGACCTGAAATCCACCGAAGAGACGCCGGCGCATAGCCCGTGGTGGCTCACTTTGCTGCGTATGTTGCTCGCGGCTCTGCTGATCCTGGCGCTGGCCCGGCCCGTGCTTAATCCCGACCGCGAAACCTTCGCCGGCGACGGACCTCTTCTTCTTGTGGTCGACAATGGCTGGGCTTCCGCCGCCCAATGGACCGCGCATCGCGAGGCCATCGGCGCGGCCATTGACCGGGCCGCCCGTGATGGCCGGACCGTCATGCTCGCCCCGACCGCGCCGGGGCAAAATTTGAGCAAGCCCCTTTCCGCAAGCGAGGCGCGTGAACGCCTTGGCGGCTTCAAGCCCGAACCTTTCGCGCCAGACCGTGCGGGTCTCATGGCGTCGTTGGAAAAGGACATCGAAGGCCAAACTGGCTTTAGCGTCGTGTGGCTGTCCGACGGGCTCGACTACGGCGATGCCTCGGCCTTCGCCGCCACTCTCGCTAAATTTTCTAGCAACGACGGCAATCTATCCGTGCTTCGACCGGAAATGAGCGAGGCCGCACTCGGGCTCGGCCAGGCCTCCGGTGAGGGTGGCGTTCTTGCGGGCCGTGTGCTCAGCAGCGCTGAAGGCCCTCGCACCGGTATTATCAAAGCGCTGACCGGCCGTGGCGAGCCGCTTGGCGAAGCCCCCTTCACCATCAAGAAGGGCGAGCGCGAGGGAAGCGCCAGCTTCGACTTGCCGTTGGAAATCCGCAATCAAGTCGCGCGCATCGAAATCGCAGGCGAACGCTCTGCTGGCGCGGTTCATCTGCTGGATGCCCGTTCGC
>DAOVDX010000098.1 GCA_030669345.1 Methyloceanibacter sp.
ATAGCCAACGATGCAAGGCAACGTCTCGCCGTTCCGCTTGGCTTGCCCTTCGCGGGTGGCACGCACGGCGGCGAGCGCCATAACTTTCACTTCGGCGCCGGCATAGCGCGCTTTTTCCATCGCTTTGTCGGTGAGGAGCGAAAGAATCGCTTCGAGCCGGTCATGGCTCTCATGATGCAGATGGTCGGCCTTGGTGGCGGCCAGCACGATGCGGTCAATTCGCGGTGTGAACAGGCTCGACCACAGAGAGTTGGAGCCGGTGCGGTAACATTCCAGAATTTCGATCATGGCGCGTTCGAGATCGGTGACCGCTGCGGCCCCGCCATTCAGCGCGGCGAGCACGTCGATCAGCACGATCTGTCGATCGAGACGCGCAAAATGATCGCGGAAGAACGGGCGCACCACATAGGTCTTGTAGGCCTCGTAGCGCCGCTCCATCAGCGCCCAGAGCGAGCCGCGCGGCAGCCGCGCATCGCCTTTCGCGTCGAGCGGCGCAAATGTCAGCGCGGGCGAGCCTTCGAGATCCCCCGGCATGAGGAAGCGGCCGGGCGGCAGCGTCGACAGCGTGTATTGATCGGAACGCGCGTCGCTCAGATATGTCTTGAACACATCTGATAACTTTGCCGCATGAGCTTCATCGGCGGGGCCGCTCGGGTCCGTTTTTGCAAGCGCGCGATGCCAATCCTTCGCTGCGTCCCTGCGGTCTGTTGAATGGCTTTGCTTGACGGCTTCGCGCGACCAGGTGGCGTAGTCGAGACGGAGCAGCGGCAGATCGAGCAGCCATTCGCCGGGATAGTCGACAATGTCGATATGCAGGCGCTCGCGCCCCAGCCGTCGTTTCCAAAACTTGGTCGAGGCGTATTCGAGAGTGAGCCTGAGCTGGCTGATGCGTCTTGTGCTCTGTGGCCAGCGCGGCGGCTCGCCGGTGAGATCGGCCAAGTGCTTCTCATATTCGAAGCGGGGAATGATCTCGTCGGGCTGTGGCTCAAGATAGGCCCGCAATAGGCGCCCTTGCGCGGCGGCATCGAAAAAGGGAAGGCGCCCGCCAGCGATGAGATTGTGCACGAGCGCGGTGATGAACACGGTTTTGCCGGAGCGAGCAAGTCCGGTCACGCCGAGCCTCACCGTTGGCGCGACAAGGCCAGAGGCAACGTCGCCGATATTGCGAACGGCGTCGCCGGCGGCATGGGTATAGGTGGAAATTGGCACGCTTCACCACGTCCTTTGCTTCAGTGCCCCCGTGCCTTGCGCCACATAGCGCGCCGGGGCCTTGGAAGGAAGAGCAGGCGCTCCCGCACTGCACAACAAGACTGCATCTTAGGTCGCGGCGCTGGCTAGGGAATATGAAGGATTTGCATTCTTGGCAAAGAGGACGTTTCACGCATTTGTCAAGCCCGCGTGGTGTCTTGACTTGTCGACTCGCTTCCGTAAATACGGGGCAGCCCGGTGGGGGGTCGCAGACGACGTGAGCCGGACGAGGGAGTGGACGACGAGCCCAACGACGACTGGATATGTCTGGATCATGGCACTGATGGCGACTGCGAAGAAAAAAACTCTCCCCGAGGATTACCGGCCATCGAAAGGTGAGCCGTTCATGGGCGATCAGCAGCGGGCCTATTTCCGCCGCAAGCTCCATGACTGGCGCGACGAGATTCTCCGCTCCACCAAGGAGACGTTGGAGCATCTGCAAAACGACTCCGAGCAGCATGCCGATATCGCCGACCGCGCGACGTCCGAGAGCGAGCGGGCGCTTGAGCTTCGGGCGCGGGATCGTCAGCGCAAATTGATCGCCAAGATCGACGCGGCGCTGTCGCGCCTTGACGATGGCTCCTACGGCTATTGTGAAGAGACCGGCGAGCCCATCAGCCTAAGTCGGCTCGATGCGCGCCCCATCGCCACGTTGAGCGTCGAGGCGCAAGAGCGCCACGAAAAGCGCGAGCGCGTGTACCGCGACGAATAATCAGAACCTGCCGGCGAACTCTACCCTTTGCCGTCCGTTGGCCTGGGGCGAATGGGGAAGTCGAAATAGGTGTCGGGGTAGGGCTCTGGCTGAAACGTGTAGTGCCAGATTTCTTTCGGATAGCTTTTAAAGCCGTGCCGGCTCATGACCTCAAGCAGCAGCTCCCTATTGCGGCGCTGCTCCGGGGTCAGGTTCGGCGCTTCCGTGTTTGCTTTCGGATCGAAGCAGTCGAAACCTGCTCCCATGTCGAGGCCGTTGCCGGAGTGTTCGCCTGAGTTGCAGGCAATAACGCTATCACCCCCTTCGGTCTTGGATGATGAGCCCAGCTTCACGAGAGTGAGGTCGACGGTCGCGCCGCGCGAATGGCCCGACTTGGTGGCGATATAGTCTGGGATGAGATCGCTCTTCGCCAGCTCGGGATAATAGGCGAGCTTGGCTTGTCGGTTGACCGGCTCCTTGGCCCACACCACGAACGCGACGACGGCCTGGGCCGGGCGATAGCAATCGTAGACTTTGAGAGAGAGCCCCGTCGGCTTCAGCGCGGCCTGCGCCGTCTTCAGCGCTTCGGCAACTTCGCGCACCAACATGCATTCCGGCGCGTCGTAGCCCGGCACCGGCTTGCCCGTGAAGTTGTCGGCGCCTGCGTAGCGCATGTCCTGCTCGATCGAGGGATCCACATCTCGCAGATAGACGAAGTCCTTGGGGGCAAAGTCCTTGGCGGCGTGGACTTTGGACATGGTTTCAGCGCTCAACGGAAATGTTGCCAAAGCGACGAGGCCTGCGACCAACGCGGCCCGGCCTATGCGAGTGATTCCACGCGACATGATGAGTCCGACCCTTATGCATCCAAACCTTGGCGATCGGGTCTTTGCGGTCAACTAAGGCCACAAAAAAACTCCCCGCTGGAGGGCGGGGAGTGGAGAGGTTTGGGGGACTGACATTGACTGGCAAACCAGTCGCTGTCGGACCATTAGCAGGGAACTGCCGGCGTCCTTACGATAGAGGCGGTTGAAACTACCGGCGTTACTCCATCCGCCTGCCCATCAGGGCCACCGTAAGACCGTGTTCAATATGTACCCCAATTTGGGGTCAGCCACAAGCAAAACCACCGTCGCATTTTTGCAACAGTCAACTCTTATCTGCCATCGATGCCCGTCTTTTTTGGCTGTATTGGGCGGCTGCCTGGGTTTCCGGCCGGACGACGATCGCGTCCCTATTTGTCGGGCTCAGACCCCTGCGCGCGTGGAATCCCGTCTCGACGGCAGTCTCGACAATCTCCGGCCAAGATGAAGTCGAATCGGGTAGTTTCTGGGCCATGACAGATGCCGATGCGCCGATGCGCTATGCCGAGCCAGCCGCCGACCGTGTCGAACGCGAAGGCAATATGGGACTTGTCGTGGTTCTCGCCCTCGTGCTCGCCGTGGCCGCCGTTGGGCTCGCCATGGTGTCGCGCGAAATGGCCGAGCCATTCGTACTCGCGATCCTGGCTGGTCTCGCCGTGGTCGGCGTGTTCTGCCTGTTTGCCGGCGCCGTCGGCATTCTCTATTTCGGCCAGCGCCATGCCCGCAACGATCTAACCAAGGCGTTTGTCGACAATCTTCCACATGGCGCGCTGATCGCCGATGGCACGGGCCGCGTCCTCTACGCCAACCGCTCCTATCGTGATTTGCTGGGCATCGAGCCTGACGCCGCCGTGCCGCCGCCCGACCGTGCGTTTGGTGGCAACCCGCATCTTGCCGAGGCGATCTTCCGGCTTGCCCGCGCCGCGCAGCAAGGACGCACTTTGAAGGAAGAGTTCCGGCTGCCGCCTCAGGGCAAGACCGCCGACGATTCAGGCATAAGCCCCCGCTGGTTTCGAATCTCCGTTCAGCCCATGCCGCCCGATCCGCAGGCGGGACGCAAAGGGGCTCTCGTCGTTTGGCAGGTCGATGAGATCACCCAAGACCGTGCCCGCGAGGAGACGAGCTTCGCCAAGGTACAGGCGGCAATCGACTATCTCGACAACGCGCCGGCCGGGTTCTTCACTGCCGACGTTGACGGCAACATTGAGTATCTGAACGCCACACTCGCGCAGTGGCTCGGGCTTGACCTGTCGGAGGTCGCCGATAGGCCGCTGAAGCTCGGCCAGATCATGTCCGAGGACAACGCCGCGTTTATTGCGGGCGCGGGCCGTGCCGAAGCTCAAGGGACGACGCGGCACTTCGATGTCGACTTGGTCAAAGCTGACGGCAAGAACCTGCCTGTTCGCATTTTGCATAGGCTGCCGCGCGCCAGTGGCTTGGCCCATGTCTTGATCCTCAATCGCGGACCGGGCGAGGCGGAGGAGGCGGGCGATGCCGAGCTCCGATTTGCCCGCCTGTTCCATTCCGCGCCCATCGCCATCGCCACGGTGGATGCGGATGGCGTTGTCAGCGCCACCAATGCCGCTTTCGTTCGGATGTTCGGCGCCGACGCCGACGGGGGCAGTAAGGAGAGCCTCGAAAGCCTGGTCGAGCCCGCCAGCCATCAGGGCTTGCGCCGCGCGCTCGAAGCCGCGACCGCCAGCCAAAGCCTGATCGAGCCTGTCGATGTCACCTTTGCCGGCCCCGGTGAGCGCAGCGGCAGGATCTATTTGAGCCCGGTTGAAAAGGCGGAAGGCGAGAGCGAGGCGACCATCGCTTATGCCATCGACACGACCGAGCAGCGGGCGCTCGAAATGCAGATCGCCCAGAGCCAGAAGATGCAGGCGGTCGGTCAGCTCGCTGGCGGCATCGCCCATGACTTCAACAACATGCTGACGGCGATCATTGGCTTCTCTGACTTCCTGCTGATGAACCACCGGCCCACCGACCCGGCCTTCCAGGACATCATGAATATCAAGCAGAACGCCAACCGGGCCGCGGGGCTCGTGCGCCAGCTGCTTGCCTTCTCGCGCCAGCAGACCTTGCGCCCGCAAGTGCTCCAGCTCGGCGAGGTGTTGTCGGAGCTGTCCATTTTGCTTGACCGTCTGCTCGGCGACAATGTGGAGCTCACGCTCGATCAGGCGACCGATCTCTGGCCGGTCAAAGCCGATCTTCACCAGCTCGAACAGGTCGTCATTAATCTCGCCGTGAATGCACGCGATGCCATGGAAGACGGAGGTAAGCTCTCCATCCGCACCGCCAATGTGACCGAGGCTCAATCGCGCGAGCTGGGCTTAAGCCATTTGGCGCCCGCCGATTATGTGATGATCGAGGTGCGCGATAGCGGCTGCGGCATGAGCGAGGAAGTGCAACAGAAAATCTTCGAGCCGTTCTTCTCAAGCAAGGAGATCGGCCGCGGCACCGGGCTTGGCCTCTCCACCGTCTACGGCATCGTCAAGCAGACGGGCGGCTACATCTTTGTCGACAGCGAGGAGGGCAAAGGCACGGCCATGCGGGTCTACCTGCCACGCTACGAGCCAGGCGCGGCCGAAGTGGATCAGGAGCCGGAGAAGCTTGAGCACAAGCCCGAGAAGCCGAAGGACCTGACGGGGCACGGCACCGTTCTTCTCGTCGAGGATGAAGAGGCAGTCAGGGCCTTTGCTGCCCGCGCGCTCGGCCAGCGCGGTTACAAAGTGATCGAAGCGTCGACCGGCGCGGAAGCCTTGGAGGTCTTCGAAGAGCACGAAGGCGACGTCGACCTCGTGGTGAGCGACGTGGTGATGCCGGAGATGGATGGTCCGACCCTGATGAAGGAGCTGCGCCGCGACCACCCCGACATCAAGATCATCTTCATGTCGGGCTATGCCGAGGACGCGTTCCGGCGCAACCTTGCCGAGAACGAGGAATTCATGTTCCTGCAAAAGCCGTTCGATTTGAAGCAGCTTGCCGCAGCGGTGAAGGCCGCGCTGGAGGCCTAGGCAAGCGCCGCTCCAGCCACGTCCCTTTGGGGGGCTTCCCTTGAGCGTCGATCACGTCTAATGCGGGGCCAAGAAACCAGCCCCTTTTCCATTCCAAGCTTGGAGTTCCCGCGTGCCCGATTACGAGGTCCTGCCGGAAGAAAAAGACGGCGAGCCTTCGCGGAGACGGCGGAAAAGGCCGAAAATGCCGTCGCTCACGATTGAGCGCTATGGCGGCCGCTTGCTCTATGTCTGGTTCGGCATGCGCTTTTCGACGCTGATGCGCCTGTTTTGGCGTGGCCGTTTCTCGTTCACGCTGAACTGCATTCCCGACACGCTGGCGCTGTTTCTCTGGGTGCCGTGGAACACGCCGCTCAGATGGATCTCCGAGTGGAAATACGGCAAGCAGGCTGACACGCTTCCGCTCGGCGAGCCGCCGATCTTCGTCATCGGCCATTGGCGGAGCGGCACCACGCTGCTCCATGATCTGTTCTCCGAGGACCCCAACCTCGCTTACCCCACGACTTACGAGTGCTTCTTCCCGCACCACTTCCTGCTGACCGAGGGCAAGCTCGATCACGTGTTCAAGGTGCTGTTGCCAAAGCGGCGTCCCCAGGACGACGTGCCGGTGGGCTTTGACCGTCCCCAGGAAGAAGAATTCGCCATGATCATGTTGGGGGAGGGATCGCCCTACAACACCATGGCGTGGCCGAGGCGCGGTCCGGCGGAGACCGACTATCTCGACTTCAAGGGACTGACCGAGAAGCAGAAGAAGAGCTGGGCCGATACCTTCATGTGGTTCTACCGCCGGCTCAAGCTCAAGCACGGCAAGCGGCTGGTCATGAAGACGCCGGGCAACGCCGCGCGCCTCAAAGTGCTGACCAAGCTCTTTCCCGAGGCTCGTTTCGTGTTTATCGCGCGAAACCCGCTGAACGTGTTCCCGTCCACGGTCAAGCTGTGGCGTGCGCTCTATTCCACCCAAGGGCTGCACAACCCGCCCAGGCTCGAGCCCTGGCTCGACGACTACGTGCTCGACACCTTCGACCGTTTCACCAAGGCCTATGAAGAAGACCGTCACCTGATCTCCGAGGACCGTCTTTACGAGATCCGCTACGAGGACCTGGTGAAGGACCCGGTCGGCGCCATGCGCAGCATCTACGAGAAGTTAGGCATTGATGGATTCGATGAGGTGGAAGGCCCGATGCGGGCAATTATCGCTGATCGCTCCGACCACCGCGTGTCGTCCTATGTGCTGCCGCGGCCCGTCGCCCGAAGGATCGCTGAACGCCTCGCGCCCTTCATCGACCGCCACGATTACAGCGAAGCGGTGGACGCCGCCATCAAGGCCGCGCCTGCGCCAGGCCCCGAGACCGAAGTGTCTTAGGTCTCTTTAGAGATGTCCCTCCAACCTCGTCATGCCCGGCCTTGAGGCCGGTATCCACGATTTGAGCCGGGCCGCGCTTGAAGACGCGTATGGCCGGGACAAGCCCGACCATGACAAACGTGGGCTGGTCGACGGGAAGAGTGCCTCCCCGCCGACCAGCAGGGGTTACGGGATTTTTGGTGAGGTCAATTTCTCCATGACCTGATCGATGCCGAAGCTCGCCGCCTTCTGGCGCGGCGGGAACTCCTT
>DAOVDX010000120.1 GCA_030669345.1 Methyloceanibacter sp.
TGGCGGCGGCACCTTCGACGTCTCAATCCTTGAGATCGGCGACGGCGTGTTCGAGGTCAAGTCTACCAATGGCGACACATTCCTCGGCGGTGAAGATTTCGACATGCGTATTGTCGATTACCTCGCCAGCCAATTTAAGAAAGAGAGCGGCATAGATCTGCGCGGCGATAAGCTCGCTTTGCAGCGCCTCAAAGAGGCGGCCGAGAAGGCCAAGATCGAGCTGTCCTCGACGACCCAGACCGAAGTCAATCTGCCCTTCATCACGGCTGACCAGTCAGGTCCGAAGCATCTGACCATGAAGCTCACGCGCGCCAAGCTCGAGAGCCTGGTCGAGGATCTCATCAAGCGGACCATTGGCCCGTGCGAGAACGCGCTTAAGGATGCTGGCTTAAAGCCCGCCGAGATCAACGAAGTGATCCTCGTCGGCGGCATGACGCGGATGCCGAAAGTGGCCGAGACGGTGAAGAACCTATTCGGTCGCGATCCGCATAAGGGCGTGAACCCCGACGAAGTCGTGGCCATCGGCGCTGCCATTCAGGCCGGCGTGCTGCAGGGTGACGTCAAGGACGTGCTGCTGCTCGACGTGACGCCGTTGTCGCTTGGTATCGAGACCTTGGGTGGCGTGTTCACCCGGCTGATCGACCGTAACACCACGATCCCTACCAAGAAGGGGCAGGTATTCTCGACCGCCGAGGACAATCAGAACGCCGTGACCATCCGAGTGTTCCAAGGCGAGCGCGAGATGGCGGCCGACAACAAGATGCTCGGCCAGTTCGATCTCGTCGGTATTCCGCCGGCACCGCGTGGCGTACCGCAGATCGAGGTGACCTTTGACATCGACGCCAACGGCATCGTCAACGTATCAGCCGCCGACAAGGCGACCGGCAAGGAGCAGTCGATCCGCATCCAAGCGTCTGGCGGCCTGACCGACTCCGACATTGATCGCATGGTGAAGGAAGCCGAGAGCCACGCCGAAGAGGATAAAAAGCGCCGCGACCTGGTGGAAGTTCGTAACCAAGCCGAAGCGCTGGTGCACTCGACGGACAAGATGCTCGGAGACTTTGGCGACAAGGTCTCAGAAGAGGACAAGACCGCGGTGGAAGCCGCCGTTGCGGAACTCAAGACTGCCGCCGAGGGCGAGGACGTGGAAGCCATCAAGCAGAAGGTCGACGACGTGGCGCAAGCCTCGATGAAGCTTGGCGAGGCCATGTACCAGTCGAGCCAAGCAGCGGGCGGCGACGGTGATCCTTCGGCCGATGCGGGTGACGCTCCTGACGAAGATGTCGTCGACGTCGACTTCGAGGAAGTCAAGGACGACAAGGACGACGGCGACAAGCCGGCGTAACGAAAAGCGATGCTGCGGGGCCCTCACGAGGAGGGTCCCCCTCGACCCAACAAGAGGCTTAAGCGCCGCAGCGAAGCGGAGCCGCGGTGCGAGAGTCCGGAGGGGTGATGACGAAACGGTGCTACTACGATGTCCTGGGTCTGCAGCCCGGCGTGGGCGAAGGCGATATCAAATCCGCGTTTCGCCGCATGGCCAAGGAATGCCATCCCGACAGCTGTAGCGATGACCCCACCGCGGAAGCGCGTTTCAAGGAAGTCGCCGAAGCTTACGAAGCGTTGAAGGACCCGCAGCGCCGGGCGGCCTATGACCGCTTTGGCCATGCCGCGTTTGACAATGCCATGGGCGGAGGCGCTGGCCACGGCTTCGGCACGGACTTCTCGGCGTCGATGTCGGCCATGTTCGATGACTTGTTCGGCGACTTCATGGGCCAGAGCCAGGGCCACGGCCAGCGCCGCCCAAGGCAGCAGCGTTCCCCACGCGAGCGTGGGGCCGATCTCCGTTACAACATGGAGATCTCGCTTGCCGAGGCCTATGACGGAAAGTCGGCGCAGATCCGCATGCCAACCAGTATCACCTGCGACGAGTGTACGGGCTCCGGCGCCAAGGCCGGCACATCGCCAAGTACATGCCGCACATGCGGCGGCATCGGCAAGGTCCGGGCAAGTCAGGGCTTTTTCACCATCGAACGGACATGCCCCGCCTGCCAAGGGCGCGGTGAGACCATCGAGGCGCCGTGCGCATCATGCAGCGGCGCCGGGCGCGTCACGCGCGAGCGCACATTGTCGGTGACGATCCCCGTAGGCGTCGAGGACGGTACCCGCATCAGGCTCACCGGTGAGGGTGAGGCCGGCGTACGGGGCGGCCCGCCGGGCGACCTCTATATTTTCCTGTCGATCAAGCCGCACGAATTCTTCCAGCGTGACGGGGCGGATCTTTTCTGCCGTGTGCCAATCTCCATGACGACGGCAGCGCTTGGTGGCCAGATCGAGGTGCCGACGGTCGATGGCGGCCGGAGTCGCGTGAAGGTCCCGCAAGGCTCCGAGAGCGGCAAGCAGTTCCGCCTCAAGGCGAAAGGCATGCCGATCCTGCGCTCAAGACAGCAGGGCGACTTCTATATTCAAGTCGAAGTCGAGACGCCGAAGAATCTGTCGCGCAAGCAGCGCGATCTTCTCAAAGCCTTCGAGGAGGCATCGGGCCCGGATACCAGCCCGGCGTCGTCGGGATTCTTCGCTCGGATGAAGGAATTCTTCGAGGGTATCGGCGACTAGCGCCTACCCATTTACCTCCCCTTTGACGTAGATTGGCCGGACGTTCTTCCCCGCGCGCCAGTCCCATGGGTCATCTTGCGCGCCAGCAAGCGAGACAGCCATGCCTGGTGAACCAACCTTGCCAGACTCCGAGACAGACTTGGCGACAACGCGTCTTGCCCCCATGACCGCGGCCCGTGCCGCCAGGATCACGGCGGCAGCGATTGCCGTCATCGCGATGGCGTTCGCCCTGTGGTACTCGCGCACGGCGATCCTGCTCGCCTTTGCTGGCATCCTGCTTGCCATCGTGCTCTATGGCGCAAGCCGCGCGCTGTCCGAGCTGACAAACATCCCACGCCTCGCGATGCTGGCGCTTGTTGCCGTATCGCTGGCGCTTGGTCTCGTGCTCCTGGCGTGGACGGCAGGGCCGACACTCACGCAGCAGATTGCGCAACTCGCCCAGCGCATCGCCGCGGGCGCGTCAACGCTCACGAAAGAGCTTGCGAGCTTCGCCGAAGGGACCTCGCTGTTCGAGAATGTCGACTTGTTCCAGTTGCTCGGCAAATTCATGAGCCCATGGGGCATCGCCACGGGCGCCACATCGGTGGCGCTATCGGTGTTCGGCTTGTTCAGCGCCGGGCTCATCGTGATGTTTTTCGGCGTCTACTTCGCCGCGGACCCGCACACCTATATCCGCTTTGCCGTGCGGTTCCTGCCAGCCGAGCGGCGGGATGAGGCGCTACAGATGATGTACGAGACCGGCGACCTGCTGCGGCGCTGGCTGATTGGTCAGGGCATCTCAATGTCGTTGATCGGCGGATTCACCTATGTTGGCCTGCTCTTCCTCGGCGTACCGATCGCCTTCGTGCTGGCGCTGTTCGCGGGGCTAGCCGGCTTCCTTCCTTATCTTGGCCCAATCATCGGCGCCGTCCCCATGATCCTGGTCGCCGGCGGTCAAAGCGTCGACCTGGCGCTCTGGGTTCTGGCGCTCTATTGCTGCATCCAGTTCCTGGAGAGCTACATCATGACCCCGCTGATCCAGTCGCGTGCCGTATCCTTGCCGCCGGCAGTCGTGATCTTGAACCAGCTCGTGTTCGGCGCCGTGTTCGGACTTATCGGCCTGGCGCTAGCCACCCCACTCGCGGCCGCCTCGACCGTGCCGCTCCGCCGCATGTTTGGCATTGACGAGAGAGCCGGCAGCGATGACGACGAGCCGGATGCGTAAGGGAGATTTCGAATGCGGTTATTGTTTTTCGCCGGCAGCGCCCGGGACGACGCGCTCAACAAGAAGCTTGCGCGGCTTGGACGCCACATCGCCGAGGCCAACGGCATCGAAGCGGTGTTCGCCGATCTCGCCGACTATCACATGCCGGTCTATCACGGTGACCTCGAGGCAGAGAAGGGACCGCCGGAACGGGCGATCGCCTTCACCGCCCTTTTGGCCGAATATGATGGCGTATTCATCGCCACCCCGGAATACAACGCGTCCATTCCGGCCCTGCTGAAGAACACGCTCGACTGGGTTTCGCGCGTGCGGGGGCACGGCTTAAGTGGCAGCGAAGTGTTCAAGACACGGCCCTTCGCGATTTCCGGCGCGTCGCCTGGCTATTACGGCGCCATGCGAAGCCTGCTTGCGTTGCGGCAGATTCTCGCAGTAGGTCTCGGCGCGACCGTCATTCCACAGCAGATGGCGCTCCCGCGCGCCACGAACGCCTTCGAAGAAGACGGCAGCCTCAAGGACGAGGCACAGCAGAAGATTTTCGCCAGCGTCATCGAGGCGCTGGCCGTCGCCGCAAAGAGGTTCAACGCATCATGACACCGAACGACCGCATCATTGTCGCCCTCGACGTTCCCGATCCCAACGACGCTCGCGCGCTGATCACCAAGCTTGGCGACAGCGTCGGGGTCTACAAAATCGGGCTCGAACTACTATTCGCAGGTGGGCAAGACCTCGCCAAGGAATTGGTGGCGGAGGGCAAGCGCGTGTTCATCGACGCCAAGCTCCTCGACATCGAAGCGACGGTGGAACGGGCCACGGCGGCAATCGCCAAGACCGGCGCGCATTTCCTCACGGTGCATGCGACCGACACCAAGACGCTGAACGCCGCCGTCCGTGGGCGAGGCGATAGTGACATGAAGCTTCTCGGCGTGACGGTGCTGACAAATCTTGACCGCGCCGATCTTTCCGAACAAGGCATCGATATGCCCCCGCTCGCGCTGGTGCAAGAACGCGCCCGGCTAGCGCAACGCGCCGGCCTCGACGGCATTGTCGCCTCAGGGAAAGAAGCCGCCGCCCTGCATGAGCGGCTTCGCAACTTCCTGATCGTCACGCCGGGCATTCGCCAGCAAGGGACCGACGCACAGGACCAGACCCGTGTCGTCACGCCAACCATCGCGGTCGAAGCTGGCGCCGACTATCTCGTGGTGGGACGTCCCATCACCCGGGCCGACGATCCACGCGCTACCGCGCAGAAGATTGCGGAAGAGATCGCTAGCGCCAAGGCCTAGAGCGCGGCGAGACCTAAAGCCCGGCAAGCCGCTCAGCGATCAGACTAGCAAGCCCCGGTGCGTCACCTTCGATGGCGATTTGCTTCAGGCGCGACTTGCCGCCGTGGATCACTTGCACAGAGGATCGCGGCACGCTGAGCCATTTGGCGATGAGCTTTGCAAGCGCCGCATTGGCGCGGCCATCCTCGGGCAGCGCCCGCACGCGGGCTTTGAGCACGGCCTCTCCGCCGAATTCGATGACACCCTCGATGTCATCGCGCCAGGATTTCGGCGTTAGACGCACAGGCACCACGACGCCCGTGGCGGTCTGGCGAATCTTGAGGCTCAGGCCTGCTTCACTCACCGGCTAGGCTACATGAACGCCGGTACGAGCCAGCCGAGCAGCACCACATTGACGATGAAAAGCAGGAACAGGATCAGGATTACGGGCGAGATATCGATACCGCCAAGATCAGGCAGGATACTGCGAATCGGCCGCAAAGCAGGCTCCGTGACCCGGTAGAGCAAGTCGGCAACGGAGTAGACAAACTTGTTTGACGTATTCACCACGTTAAAGGCGATCAACCAGCTTAGGATCGCGCTCGCGATAATCACCCAGATATAGAGCTGGATGACGTAGACGATAAATCCGATCAAAGGCAGCATGAAAAGACCCCTCCCGGCACGGCCTGGCGACCATGTAGCGGAGAGGCGGCTAGGAGAGCAACCCTTCCCGAGCCACAAATCTCAACTTCGTGGCTCAGC
>DAOVDX010000206.1 GCA_030669345.1 Methyloceanibacter sp.
CTGCCGTCATCGTCGCGCTGGTGCTGGTTGGTCAGGTGCTCGAACTCCGAGCGCGCGAGAAAACCGGCGGCGCGATCCGCGCGTTGCTCGACCTGGCGCCCAACATCGCGCTACGAGTGCTTAACGACGACAAGACCGAGACCGTGCCGCTCGCCGAAATCAAAGTCGGCGACGTGTTGCGCGTCCGCCCCGGCGACAAAATCCCCATCGATGGCACGGTAATCGAAGGCCGCAGCGCCGTCGATGAAGCCATGCTCACCGGCGAGGCCATTCCCGTTGAGAAAACCCAAGGCGACACCGTCACCGGCGGCACGCTGAACGGCTCAGGCTCGTTCGACATGCGCGTTGATCGCACGGGTGCGGAGACCACGCTCTCCCAAGTCGTACACATGGTCTCCGAGGCCCAACGTTCCCGCGCACCGATCCAGGCCTTGGCGGACGTGGTCGCCGGTTATTTTGTGCCGGCCGTCATTGGCATCGCAATCATCGCTTTCATCTGTTGGGTCGTGTTTGGTCCGGCGCCCCAATTGGCCCACGCGCTGGTTGCCGCCGTGAGCGTGCTCATCATTGCCTGCCCCTGTGCGCTCGGGCTAGCCACGCCAATTTCCATCATGGTCGCCACGGGCCGGGGCGCTCAAGCCGGCGTGCTGGTGCGGAATGCCGCCGCGCTTGAGCGGCTCGCCGCGGTCAATACGCTGGCGGTCGACAAGACCGGGACCGTGACCGAAGGCAAGCCAGCTCTGACCGGGGTCGAGGCGGCGCAAGGTTTCGACGAAGAAGAGGTCCTGCGCCTTGCCGCCGCTCTTGAGGCCGGCAGCGAGCATCCACTAGCGGAAGCGATCCTACGTGGCGCCGAGGCCAAAGGGCTGAAGCCGGAGAAGACGCAAGACTTCGAGGCGATCACCGGCCAAGGCGTCAAAGACCGCGTTGGCGGCCGCGATGTCCTGTTCGGCAACGCGCGCCTGATGGAAAACTCAGGCATCGATGTTGCACCACTGGTGAAGGCCGCCGAGACATTGCGCAAAGGCGGCGAGACGGTGATGTTCTTAGGATGCGACGGCAAGCTTGCCGGCATCGTCGCCGTGGCTGATCCCATCAAGGAGAGCGCCGCAGAGGCCATCGCCAAGCTGCACGCGCTTGGGCTGCGCATCGTCATGGCGACCGGCGACAATGAAACCACGGCGAAAGCAGTCGCGGCCAAGCTTGGCATCGACGAGGTGCATGCTGGCATGCGGCCCGAAGATAAACTCGCCCTGATCGAAGGCTTGCAGAAAAAAGGCGAAGTGGTCGCCATGGCCGGGGACGGCGTCAATGATGCGCCGGCGCTGGCCAAAGCCGACGTGGGCATCGCCATGGGCACCGGCGCCGATGTCGCCATGGAGAGCGCCGGGCTTACCCTGCTCAAGGGCGATCTTCGCGGTGTTGTGCGCGGCGTGAAACTTGCCCGCGCCACGATGCGCAATATCAAACAGAACCTGTTCTTCGCCTTCTTCTATAACGCCATCGGCGTGCCCATCGCGGCGGGCGTGCTTTATCCCGTCGCTGGGATCCTGCTGTCGCCCATCGTGGCGGCGGCGGCCATGAGCCTCTCGTCGGTCTCGGTGGTGGGCAACGCGCTGCGCTTGCGCAACATCAAGCTCGACTAGGTTCAGGACACCATCAAAGAGCGAACCCAAAAGGACGAATTCACCAGCCATGACCGAGACCAGCCGCCAAACGAAATTTCTCAAGGACTACACGCTCCCGGTCTATCTCATCGACGAGGTCGCACTCGATGTGAGCCTGGAACCCAAAGCGGCCCGCGTCGCCTCCGAGCTCAAAATGCGTCCGAATCCAAAGGCTGGTGCAAGCGGGGAAAAGCTGGTTCTCGATGGCGAGGATCTCACGCTTGAGAGCGTCGCCGTTGATGGCAAGGCACTGTCGCCCGATGAATACGTGCTGGCCAAAAGCTCGCTCACCATTCCGAACCTGCCAGCGCAAGCCTTCACTTTGGAAATCGTCACGCTGTGCGATCCCGAAGCTAACACGGAGCTGTCGGGTCTTTACCGTTCGAGCGGCACCTATTGCACCCAGTGCGAGCCGGAAGGTTTTCGCCGCATCACCTATTTCATCGACCGGCCCGACGCGCTTGCCATCTATACGGTGAGGATCGAGGCCGACCGCGCCACCACACCCGTGCTGTTGTCGAACGGCAACCCAGTCGAGCAGG
>DAOVDX010000104.1 GCA_030669345.1 Methyloceanibacter sp.
AGCACCTCCTCGACACTCTGACCCTGTCCGAGCGCGATGCCGAGCGACATGTTGCGCGAGAGTGGGCTGCCGCAGGTGAGCACGAGATCGCCAAGGCCCGAGAGCCCGGTCATGGTCTCAAGGTGCGCGCCGAGCGCCACGCCGAACCGAGCCATCTCGGCAAAGCCCCGCGTCACCAACGCCGCATGGGCACTGGCGCCAAGCTCCTTGCCCATGACGATTCCCGCGGCGATGGCATAGACATTCTTCACCGCGCCGCCGATCTCGGCTCCGATCAGGTCGCTGCTCCAATAGCAGCGGAAGCGTGCATCGCTGAGCGCGTGCGACAGCGCGCTGCCCCGCGTCTCGTCGGCGACCGCAAGCGACACCGCCGTTGGCAGGCCGGCGGCAACCTCCGCGGCGAAACTCGGCCCCGACAGCACGGCGATCTCGGCTTTGGGCAGACGCTTGGCGGCCAGTGGCGACAGGAGTTTGCCGGTTGCCTGTTCGATGCCCTTGGAACAGAGAACGAGCGGCTGGCCGTCTTTTACATGTGGCGCAAGCTCGCCCGCGATGCGCCGCAGATGCTGCGCCGGCGTGACCATCAGCAAGATGTCGCAATTGGCGATCTCGCCGAGCGACGATGTCGCCGTGATGGCCGGGTCGAGCGCGATGCCGGGCAGGAAGACTTCGTTCCGATGGGTGTCGTTGATGGCGGCGACGGTTTCGCGCTCATGCGCCCACAGGCGAACATCGCGCCCCGCGCACCGCGCCGTGATGGCAAGCGCCGTTCCCCATGCGCCCGCGCCGATAATGCCGACTGATTGAAGTTTCATAATGCCTCGGGGTCTTCTTATCCCAAATTCGAAGTGCGCGCGCGGTTGCGGGTCAACTCTACGTTCAAGCTTTGACCCCGGCGCCAAGGGCTGGCGGGGCGTCTGGATCGAGCGGCCACCGCGCCCGGGCGGGTGCGCCAAGGTCGTCGGTGAGGCCACGGGCCAGCCGCTCGGCGCCGGCCCAGGCGATCATGGCGGCGTTGTCGGTACAAAGCTCTGGCGGCGGCGCCACTAGGCTGAACCCGTTTTCGCCAGCCACCTGTTCAAGTGCTGCCCTGAGGCGTTGATTGGCAGCGACCCCGCCCGCCACCACCAAAGCCCGTTGCGCTCCAGGCTCAAGGCGCTCCGTATAGATCTCCATGGCGCGCGTGGTCCGGTCGCTGACCACGTCCGCCACCGCTTCCTGGAAGCTGGCGCAGAGGTCGGCGACGTCTTGATCGCTGAGGGGCTCTAGCGCCTTTACCGCGTGCCGAAGCGCCGTCTTCAGCCCAGCGAGGGAGAAATGCGGCTCGGGCCGTCCCTTCATTGGGCGCGGCAGCTTGATATTGGCCGAGCCGTGCTTGGCGTGCGTCTCGACTTCAGGCCCACCGGGATAGCCGAGGCCGAGCATCTTGGCCGCCTTGTCGAAGGCTTCGCCGAGCGCATCGTCGAGCGTGGTGCCAAGCCGTTCGAACGACCCGACGCCCTTGACGATCAGAAGCTGGGTATGGCCGCCCGACACCAAAAGCAGAAGAAATGGAAAGCCGAGCCCATCAGTGAGACCGGCGCTGAGCGCATGGGCCTCCAGATGATTGACCGCCACGAAGGGCTTCCCAAGCCCGAGGGCTATCGATTTCGCCGTAGTCACGCCGACGATGAGACCCCCGATCAGGCCTGGGCCCGCCGCTGCGGCGACCCCATCGACCGCATCGAAGTCGAGATTGGCATCGGCGAAGGCCTGGCGGATGGCCGCGTCGAGCAGGTCGATATGGGCGCGCGCGGCGATCTCCGGCACCACGCCGCCATAGGCCGCGTGCAGGTCGAGTTGCGTGCGGATCACATTTGACAGGATTTCCCCACGCCCGCTCGCGTCCCGGCGCACCAGGGCGGCGGCGGTCTCGTCACAGCTCGTCTCGATGCCGAGCACGATGAGGGGGGCGTTTGTTTCGCGTGCCATTATGCCCCTTTCTATACGGTCTCAGCATCCGGATTGAAGGGGCAGCTGAAACCGGCCAATAATGTGCCTGTATCGTCCCCTTTCCTAGAGGTCGCTCAAGGAGTTCCGCTTTGCCGGAAAGCACACTCTTCATTGGCACAAGAGGCAGCCCGCTGGCGCTGTGGCAGGCCCAGCATGTGCGCGCCCGCTTCATGGAGGCCCATGGCTCTGGACAAGGTGGGCTGGACGAGCGCGCCATCGATATTCGCGTCATCACCACGTCGGGCGACCAAATCCAGGACCAGCCGCTGCGCGACTTCGGCGGCAAAGGCCTGTTCACCAAGGAAATCGACGAGGCTCTGCTGAGCGGTGACGTCTCTCTCGCCGTGCACTCCATGAAGGATCTGCCGACCGAGCTTCCCGAGGGGCTGTGCATTGCCGCCGTGCTGCCGCGCGCCGATGTGCGGGACGCTTTTCTAAGCCCCAACGCGTCGTCCCTGATGGACCTTCCGCCCGCCGCTGTTGTCGGCACCTCATCGCTGCGGCGCGGCGCGCAGGTGAAGCGCTTGCGGCCGGACCTCCGCGTCGTGGACTTCCGCGGCAATGTTCAGACACGGCTCAAGAAACTCGATGAAGGGGCTGCCGATGCGACGCTACTTGCCATGGCGGGTCTCGAGCGTTTGGGCTTAGCGTCTCAGGCGACCGCGATCCTTTCAGTCAAACAGATGCTGCCTGCGGTAGCGCAAGGGGCCATCGCCATTGTGATCCGTAAGAACGATACCGCGATGAAGACATTGCTCGCCCCGCTGAACGATGAAGCGACGGCAATTGCAACTTCTTGCGAACGTGCGTTCCTCACGCGTCTCGATGGTTCCTGCCGCACACCCATCGCCGGGCTCGCCGAGATTGAAGATGGTGTGTTGCGTTTTCGGGGCTTGATCCTGACGCCAGGCGGCGCAGACTGGCATGAGGTCGAGATGACCGGCGCGCCCGAGCAGGCAGAACAGCTCGGCACTGACGCCGGTGACGATGTGCTCGCCCGGGCGGGCCCCAATTTCCTCGTAAGCCTGCCATGACAGGTCGGCCATGATGCGTGTGCTGGTAACCAGACCTGAGATCGATGCGCGCCGCGAGGCGGAGGCACTTACCGCGCGCGGACACGAGCCCGTGTTGGCGCCGCTCCTTGAGATCGAGTTTTTGGGCGATGTGACGCTAGACCTCGATGGGGCGCAGGCGCTGATTGTCACCAGCCGCAATGCGCTCCGGGCACTGGCAGCCCATGAGGCGTTCGAGCAGGCGCTTGCTCTGCCGCTATTCGCTGTCGGCGAGGCAACGGCCCGGGCGGCGAGAGACATTGGTTTCGCTGAGGTGACCATTGGGCCAGGGACCGCAGCGGGGCTCGCCCCTCTTATTCGCCGGGAGGTTCATCCCGATAGCGGGGCGTTGGTGCATGTGGCCGGCGCGGCGCTGGCTTTCGACCTCAAGGCGGCACTCGAAGAGGAAGGGTTCGATTTTCGCCGTCCCGTGCTCTACCGCTCGCATAAGGCACCCGCGCTTTTGGACGAAATCTTGGCTGGGCTTGCAGACGGGACCATTGGCGCGGTCATCTTAATGTCGCCACGGACAGCCAAGACATTCGCCGCGCTAGTGGAGCGTCACGATGTGGTGTCGCAAGCAAAGAGTCTCGTTTGCTATTGCCTATCGCAGGCGGTAGCAGAGGCGGTGACGCCATTGGGTCTGAAAATACGCGTGCCCGCGTATCCGCGCGAGGAAGATGTCCTTGCGCTCTTGGACTCCGACGCGCCATCCTCGTGAAACGCTCGAATCTTCTGGACGTGAAGGTGATGAACTAATGGCCGGCTCCGGCACAAAGAAAAGCACCGGTCGGACGGCTAAGCGTCCGGTGCCGATAATTGAAGGCGCCGCGACCGAGGTGGCCGTCGAGCCAGTGGCCGATGCGGCGAAGTCTGAGAAGGACAAGCCCACGACCAAGGCGGCGAAGCGTTCGTCTGCCGCGCCTGCTGGCAAAACTGACAGTGCCAAAGACAACAAGTCCGAAAAGATCGCCGCGCCCAAGACATCCGCGCGTAAGTCGTCAGCGCCTGAACAGGTAAGGGCTGAGCCCTCGCCGAGCAGTCGCGGCGTTCTCTCCATTTTCGCCGCAGGGCTCTTAGGCGGCATTGCCGGTGTCGGCGCGCTAGCGCTTGCTTGGGGATACTGGCCCACGAACGAGCTAGAAAGTGGTTCAGTAGAAGCCCCTGACCTCACGCCTCTGGAAGACCGCATTGCCAAACTCGAGGCAGCGCCTTCAGCCCCTGGCAAAAGTGCGGAACTAGTGAAGCTCGATGCGCGTCTCGATGATCTCGAAGGCCGTGAGTCTCAGGCTCCGCCGGAAGTCTCGGCGCTTGCCAGCCGCGTCAGCCAACTCGAAGCAAACCTGAAGTCCATGGCAGAAGCGGCGAAGGACGGTGGTTCTGTCGCCGATGCGGCGGTCATCAGCCAGCAGATCGGCGAGGCAGAGAAGCGCCTCGATGCGAAGATCGCCAAGGCACTGGTTGGTGCAAAGTCCGTCGATGCCGCCGGGCTCAAAGCCTTGCAGAAAAAAATCACAGGGATCGACGCGAAGCTAAAGGCGCTTGCCAAAGCCGAGCTGAACTCAGGCGACGCGCATCTCGCGCCTGAGGTGGCCGTCATTGACGATCGGCTGGCGAAACTCGAAGCCGCACTTCCTGCATTGTTGGATGCGTTCGACCAAGATTCCGAAGACACAAAGTCCGCCACCGCCGCGATTGCGTTCGCCAATCTGCGTGCCGCCGTCAGCGAGGGGCGCCCTTACGTTTCTGAACTCGCCACATTGGCGGCGCTGTCGCCGGGCACTGGCGATATCGGTGGCCTGCTTGATTACGAAGACAAGGGCATCCCGACGCTTATCCAGCTTACGCGTTCGTTCCAAGTGGCCAAGGATGCGACGCTTGCGACGCCTGCGACGGAGACGGACGACTCGATGCTTGGCCGCTTGATGTCGAGCGCGGAGTCGTTAGTCAAAGTCCGGCGCATCGATGCGGAAGCCGAAGGCGATGGGGCCGACGCGGTGCTGGCGCGAGCCACGGCGAAACTGAAGCAAGGCGACCTCGCCGCCACGGTGAAAGAGGTCGAGACGCTTGACGGCGCGCAAGAAACAGCGTTTGCGAGCTGGCTCGATCAGGCGCGTGCCCGGCTCGGTGCCAATGCGACCTTGCAACGTCTTCAGAACACCCTGCTCGTCTCGCTTGGCGGGAGCGGAGCGGGCGGTGAAAATCAAACAGAAAAGCAAGAAGACTAGACGATGACTCGTATTCTCTTTTTCATTCTCTTCATCGTGGCAGTGGCTCTGGGGCTCGCATGGCTCGCAGACCGTCCCGGCATGGTGACGATGGAATGGCTCGGTTATCAGATCGAGACGTCCGCTTTTGTCGCCACGCTTGTGTTCATCGCCCTGGCCGCGCTGCTGTTCATCGCCTTCGCGCTGCTGCGATATATCTGGACCCGGCCCGCCGCGGTCGCGGCCTATATGCGCGAGCGAAAAAAGCAGCAAGGTCACGAGGCGTTGTCGCGCGGTCTTCTAGCCATCGGTGTCGGCGATCGGGCGCTTGCCCAGCGCTATTCCGGGATCGCCAATCGCAACCTGCCAGCTGAGCCTTTGACGGCGTTGCTCCGGGCTCAAACCGCTCAGCTTAAAGGGGACTGAGTGGCCGCCCGGCGCGCGTTCGAGAAAATGCTCGACGGGCCGGAGACGCAGCTTCTTGGTGTGCGCGGTCTCTTCCTTGAGGCGCAACGCAGCAACGATGCCGATGCTGCGCAAACGCTCGCGGAGCAGGCGGTCGAGCGCGACCCGAAGCTTGCTTGGGGCGTCAATGCGCTTCTCGATATTCAAGCCCGCAATGGCGACTGGGAGGGCGCGCTTAAGACGCTGGCCATCGCGCGGCAGAATGCTCACTTAAAGGCCGATGTCGCCAATCGCTGTCGGGCGGTTCTGCTGACCGCCGAGGCGCATGAGGTGGAAGCGTTTAACCGCGACAAAGCGCTGACCTTGGCGAACGAGGCGCTGCGTCTGGCGCCGTCGCTGGTGCCGGCGGGTGAGTTGGCCGGCCGCCTCCTCACGTCCAAAGCCGAGGTCAGCGCCGCGTCGCGCCTTCTCACCAAGACGTGGAGGCTGTCGCCCCATCCCGATCTCGCAATCGCCTATGCCTTCGCCAAGCCCGGACTGTCTACGCGCGAACGGTTGAAGCGCGTCAAACAATTGGCCGACCTCACGCCGGGCGATATCGAAGGCCCGATCGCCGTCGCAAACGCGGCCGTCGATGCCCAGGATTGGGGGCAAGCGCGCGATGCCCTGGCGCCCCATCTGGAGGAGGCTCCCTCCGCCCGCATCTGCACCTTGATGGCGCGGGTCGAGGCTGGCGAGCTTGGCGACAAGGGCCGCGAGCGCGAATGGTTGGCGCGCGCCGTGCGTGCGCCGCGCGACCGTGCCTGGATTGCCGATGGCTATGTCTCCGACCGCTGGCTGCCGGTTTCGCCTGTCACTGGGGCCATCGACGCGTTTGAGTGGAAGGCGCCGGTGGATGCCATTGGCCGTGGCGACGACACGCTTATGATCGAGCCTGGAACCGATACCGATACCGATGGCTCAGGCGATGAGACGGCTTCGGCCGAGGATCAAGAGTCTGCTGTGGTGCTCGACGTGACGCCGGACGCATCTAAGAAAAAGTCTGGAAAGGACGAGGCGCCACGGAAAACGGCCAAGAAAAGCGACAAGACCGCCTCGGATCGCGCTGCCAAGACGGGGTCGAAAACCCCGGCCTTTGTGCCGACACGGGCTCCTGACGACCCTGGTGTGACGCAGCCCGAGGCGGACGAAAGCCCGACCTCGCTAGAGCGTCTGCGCGCCGCGCAAATCCGTTAATCTGAAGGGCGCAACCATCGCTCTGGCGTCCAGCTTGCGCCATCCTATTATTGGCTTTAAGCACTGGGCGCGCGAGCGTGTCCTTGCGCATCGGAGCCGCAGTAGCTCAGTTGGTAGATCATCGCATTCGTAAGCAGTAAATCGCCGGGACCAAAAGGCCCGGGGAGGATTGAAAATTCAGGCTTCCGGAGTATTTTTCACCTAGCCGGCTGCAAGCCGGTTGCAGGTCGCC
>DAOVDX010000057.1 GCA_030669345.1 Methyloceanibacter sp.
ATGATCTCCTCGCACGTCGCCCATGACTGCCAGCTTGGGGACAATGTGACTTTGGTGAACGGGGTCACGCTGGGGGGGCATGTCTCCATCGGTGACGGCGCCATTATCGGCGGCCTGTCGGCTATTCACCAATTCGTGCGCATCGGCGCTTACGCCTTTGTCGGCGGCATGTCCGGCATCGCGGCCGACATCATTCCCTATGGCATGGCGGTCGGCAATCGCGCCCATCTGAACGGCCTCAACATTGTCGGCCTGAAACGCAAACGTTTCCCGCGCGAGCAGATCCACGAACTGCGACAAGCCTATCGCATGTTGTTCTCAAGTGAGGGAACGCTGAAGGAACGGCTTGTCGACGTCGAGAGCATGTTCTCCAAGAACCCACTCGCCAAACAAATCATCGACTTCATGCAGAGCGGTACGGACCGATCATTTTGCGTGCCGAACAATGTCTCAGCGCCGAGCCGCTGACGCTGGGGCGTAGACAATGCCCGAAACAACGAAGATCACTGGACCACTGGGCATCATAGCCGGGCAGGGTCCTCTGCCCTGTGTTCTCGCCGAAGCAGTTGCCGCACACGGGATCCCACTGCACATCGTGGGCATCCGTGGTGAAGCAGACGCTGAGATTGAACGCTTCCCCCATACATGGATCAAATGGGGCGAAATCGGCAGGCTCTTTGGCGGTCTTGAAAAGAGCGGCTGCACCGACCTTGTGATCATCGGCGCGGTAAACCGTCCGGACTTCGGCAATGTCCGTCCCGACTTCGGTGCCATCAAAGCTTTGCCCTTCCTCCTCGGTCTCGGTAAAGGCGGCGACGACAGTGTGTTGTCGCGAATCGTGAGCTTCTTCGAGGACAAGGGCTATCGCGTGCATGGCGCCGGCGACGTGGCCCCAGAGCTTCTGGTCGAAGAAGGAACGCTCAGCACCAAGACGCCTTCCGCCGAGGACAAGACCGACATCGCAATGGCCTTGAAGGTGGTGCGGGCTCTCGGCCAGCTCGACGTGGGTCAAGGCGCCATCGTCGCCAAGGGGCGGGTGCTCGCCGTGGAAGCCGCCGAAGGTACCGACGCCATGCTGCAACGCTGCGCCGACTTGAGAACATCGGGGCGCACGCGCGGTGCGCGGGCCGGCGTGCTGGTCAAGGCACCGAAGCCCGGGCAAGAAGAGCGTATCGATATGCCGACAATCGGCCCCGAGACAATGAAGAAGGTGGCAGAGGCCGGGCTCGCCGGCGTTGCCGTGGCGGCCGGACGCGTGCTCTTGGCTGAGCGCGCCGCGACAATCGAGGCGGCAAACAAGAACAAGCTATTTTTAGTCGGCGAGGGCTGGGACGACACCGACGAGTAAGTCAGCGTCCTCACTAAATCGGTTGGCCCGCTAGCGTCAGACGTTACGAGCGGTCATCCATGGGGACGAACTGCCGTTCGGCGGCACCCGTATAGAGCTGACGGGGCCGGCCAATACGCTGCAGCGGATCCTCGATCATCTCCATCCACTGCGCGATCCAGCCCACCGTGCGCGCAATAGCGAACAGCACCGTGAACATGTCCGTCGGGAAGCCAAGCGCCTTGAGCGTGATCCCCGAATAAAAGTCGATATTGGGATAAAGCTTCTTCCGCACAAAATATTCGTCGGAAAGGGCGATGCGCTCCAGCTCAAGCGCGACCTTGAGGATGGGATCGTCTTTGTGGCCGACCTCCTCAAGAACCTCGTGGCAGGTCTTCTGCATGATCTTGGCCCGAGGATCGTAGTTCTTATAGACCCGATGGCCGAAGCCCATGAGCCGGAACGGATCGTTCTTGTCTTTCGCGCGCCGAATGAATTCAGGAATGCGTTCGACGGAACCAATCTCCTGCAGCATCGTCAGCGCCGCTTCATTGGCACCGCCATGGGCAGGGCCCCAGAGGCAAGCAATGCCCGCCGAGATACAGGCGAAGGGATTGGCTCCTGACGAACCCGCAAGGCGCACCGTCGACGTGGACGCGTTCTGTTCGTGGTCGGCGTGGAGAATGAAGATGCGCCGCATCGCGCGGGAAAGCACAGGGTTGACCTGATACTCTGCGCACGGAACCGCGAAGCACATCCTGAGGAAGTTGGACGAATAATCGAGATCGTTTTTCGGATACACGAAGGGCTGACCGACCGAATATTTGTAGGCCATCGCAGCGATTGTCGGCATTTTCGAGATCATGCGCACGCTCGCCATGTCGCGCTGCTTCGGATCCCGGATGTCGATGGAATCGTGATAGAAGGCCGAGAGCGCGCCCACCACACCCACCAAAATGGCCATGGGATGTGCGTCGCGCCGGAACCCGGTGAAGAACCGGTTCATCTGCTCATGAACCATCGTGTGTCTAGTCATGCGCGTTTTAAAAGTTTTGTACTGCTCAGGGGTCGGCAGTTCCCCGTAAAGCAGCAGGTAGGTCGTCTCCAGGAAGGTGCAGTGCTCCGCCAGCTGGTCGATGGGATAGCCGCGATAGAGCAGGATCCCTTTGTCGCCGTCGATATAGGTGATCTTCGACTCACAGCTCGCCGTCGAGGTAAAGCCGGGGTCGTAGGTAAACGTCCCGCTCTCCTGGTAGAGCGATGTGATGTCGATCACGTCGGGACCGAGCGTCCCCTTGAGCAGGGGCAAGCGATGCTCCGAACCCTCAACCGTGAGGGTTGCCTCATCGGTGGTTCCTTTGAGCCGATAGTCTTCTGCCACACTCATCTCAAAGCCTCCTGACCCTCATTGGGGCAACGGGACCACACGCGCCTAAGACATAATACTTGGGGCAGCGGTTCAGGTCCCTGCAAATGGTCGTTCTGCGCTGCCGCATAATCGTACTGATTATACTGCAGTGCACCAATTATGCCTGCTCAAATGTTAGTCAGGCTGGGCTGGTCGTATCTGGTCGGCGATACGCCCGAGTGCCTCTTCACGGCCCAGAACCTCAAGCACATCAAAGATTCCGGGAGATGTCGCCCGCCCTGTCAACGCGGCCCGCAACGGCTGGGCCACTTTTCCGAGCTTACGATCAGTCGTCTCTGCAAACTCTCTTACGCAATATTCGAGAATCTCTGGCGTCCATGTTTCCACATTTTTGAGTTTGGGCAAGAGGCCTGCGAGCGTCTCGACCCCAACGTCGTCGAGCTGCTTCTTCGCCTTATCGTCCAGTTCTAGCGGCCGCATGGCGAACAAATAGGCTGCACTGTCGAGGAGCTCGACAAGAGTCTTGGCGCGCTCTTTGAGCCCCGGCATAGCGCGCTCGAAATTCTTCCAACCCTCTTCCCCGATTCGCTCCATGAGCACCTCGCCATCGGGAAGGTGAGGAATTAGCGTCTTCAGGTGACCGACGATTTCCGCGTCCGGCATCGTGCGCAGATAGTGTCCGTTCAGATTTTCAAGCTTGGCGAAATCGAACCGCGCGGCAGACCGGCCAATGGCATCGAGATCGAACCACGAGATCATGTCTTCGCTCGAGATGATCTCGTCATCGCCATGGCTCCAGCCGAGCCGCACGAGATAGTTCCTGAGCGCCGAGGGCAAATAGCCCATCTCCCGGTAAGCCTCGACCCCAAGCGCGCCGTGGCGCTTCGAAAGCTTGGCGCCGTCGGGCCCGTGGATCAGCGGTACATGGGCATAGATCGGCGTCTCCCAACCAAGCGCCTTGAAGATCTGAGCCTGCCTTGCCGCGTTGGTCAGATGATCGTCGCCCCGGATCACGTGGGTAATCCCCATGTCGTGATCGTCCACCACGACTGAGAGCATGTAGGTGGGTGAGCCGTCGCTTCGCAGCAGAATAAGATCGTCGAGGTCCTTGTTGGCGAAGGTGACGGTGCCCTGCACACGGTCTTCGATGACTGTCTCGCCCTCGCGCGGCGCCTTAAAGCGGATCGCCGGCTGGGCGCCTTCAGGCGCGTCACTGTGATCGCGGTCGCGCCATGCGCCGTCATAGCCAGGGGCCCGGCCTTCGGCCCGCGCGGTGTCGCGCATGGCCTGAAGTTCCTCCCGCGTGGCATAGCAACGATAGGCCTTGCCTTCGGCGATCAGCGTCTCGACGACTTCGCGGTGACGTTCGGCGCGGGACAGCTGATAGACGGGCTCGCCATCCCAGTCGAGATCGAGCCAGCGCAGGCCATCGAGGATGGCCAAAATCGCCCCTTCGGTGGAGCGCGCTTGGTCGGTGTCCTCGATACGGAGCAGCATCTTACCGCCCATGGCCTTGGCATAGAGCCAATTGAACAGGGCCGTGCGGGCGCCTCCAATGTGGAGATAGCCGGTAGGGGACGGCGCAAAGCGCGTGATAATGGTCTCGGTCATCGATCGATGCTGGAAGCTCTTGTTGTGGGCTAGGGGCAGTCGGTGCGTGTCGTGTATCATACCCGCCAGGGACGGGTAAGGGCAGGGTACCCCATGCCGGGCCAAGACGAAGAGATGCGGGGCGGCGTCGCCGTCACAACGCTGATCGCGGGCACGGCGGTCGCGCCCTTCGCCGTCTATCATTTTCATCGCATGACGCATTTCGGGCTGGTGGCCAACATGATCGCCGCGCTACTCGTCAGCCTGTTGATCATGCCCATGGCTTTGCTGACGCTGATCGCTATGCCATTCGGTCTAGAAACCTGGCCACTCCTCGCGATGGGTTTCGGCATTGGCTTGATGGTGGATACCGCGGAGTGGGTCGCGACCTTGCCTGGCGCGGTCTCGATCCTGCCGCGCATCTCGGGCACGGGGCTGGCGTTGATGGTGCTTGGCGGCTTGTGGCTCTGCCTGTGGCAGACGCGCATGCGGGTGCTCGGCCTCGTCATCATTGCCATGGGCCTTGTGATCGCGCCCGCGAGCCACCGCCCAGACGTCCTCATTGAACGGGAAGGGGACATAGCGGCGCTTCGTTCTGCGAACGGTAATCTCGTCTTCCCGCCGGCGACTGCCGCGAGCTACAGCGCCGACAATTGGCTCCTGGCGGACGGCGATGACCGTGACGTCAAAGCCGCCTCAACCGATGGCGTCTTTCATTGCGACCCGCTTGGGTGCATTGGCACTGTCAAAGGCAAGACCGTAGCCTTGGTTCGTCACCCCGGCGCGCTGGAGGAGGATTGCCGGATCGCCGACATTCTCATCGCGCCCTTCACTGTCAGCAAGAAATGCCGCGCCGCACGGGTCATCGTCGACCGGCGCATGCTCAAATCCCAAGGCGCGCACGCGCTCTTTATCGAAGGGCTATCGATCCGTACCGAGACCGTCGCGCAAAGCCGCCGACGCAGGCCGTGGGCGCACGGCACGACGAGCCAGCCATCCCGATGAATAATGACGAAATTTAAGATAGGCTAGTAGCGGCGCATGAGTCCGACAAGCCGCCCCTGAACGCGCACGCGGTCAGGACCGAAGATCTTCGTCTCATAAGCGGGATTGGCCGCTTCGAGCGCAATCGAATCGCCTCTGCGACGCAAACGCTTAAGCGTGGCTTCCTCTTCGTCGACCAACGCCACGACGATCTCACCATTGCTGGCGTCGTCGCACTTCCTGACGATGATCGTGTCGCCGTCAAGAATGCCGGCATCGATCATGGAGTCGCCATTGACCTCGAGCGCGTAATGTTCGCCTTTGGACAAAATCTCCGGCGATACTTCGATGGTCGAAAGCCGCGTCTGGATCGCCTCGATGGGAACACCGGCGGCAATACGGCCCATGACCGGAATGGCGACGGTCTGCGGCGCAACCTCGCCCTCGGGCATCTGTGGCACACGGCCCAGGCTTCCCTCAATCACGCTTGGCGAGAAGCCACGGCTCCGGGCGGCAACCCCCTGGGGCACCGATTCCGGCAGCTTGATAATTTCCATGGCACGGGCGCGATGGGGCAGGCGGCGCACAAAGCCGCGCTCCTCCAGCGCCGTGATAAGGCGGTGAATCCCTGATTTCGACTTCAGGTCGAGCGCCACCTTCATCTCATCGAAAGAGGGCGGCACGCCCGTTTCCTTCAACCGCTCATGGATGAACATGAGAAGCTCTTTTTGCTTCGATGTGAGCATCTGGTCCCCTTAGAGCGATCAGGAATCGAGCCTTTTTAGGCCTGGCCTGATTCTTACCCTCGCCTGTACAAAACAAGAACACCTTACATGTTCTATTTGTGTTCCGCAAGCCGCTTGACCACCAAATGCAGTGATCGAGGAGCTCGAACCCCTAAAATCAGGCGATTCGGGTTTCCGGCGTCTTAATTAATCGGAGAATGGAAGGATTTCGACCGTCCCGCCCTCGGTCAGGGCTGGAGCATGGGGAAGACGCAGAATGAGGCAGTCGGCCTTAGCGAAAATGGCAACCAGAGACGAATCTTGCGAGAGCAGCGGCCGCACCACCCGCAACCCATCCTCCCGCCAGGTCGACGTGGCGCGCATGTAATGCTGCCGCTCGCCATTGGCCTTAAGGTCTTCACCGAGCACAGCATCGGCCAAAGGCCGTTCGTTCTCAGCAAGCCCCAGAAGCGCCCGCAACATCGGCATCAGGAAGACTTCGGCACAAACCAGCGCCGAGATGGGGTTGCCAGGCAGCCCCAAAAAACGCTGGGAACCAAGGCGGCCATAAAGCACGGGCTTGCCGGGCCGCATGGCAACCTTGGCGAAATCGAGCAGCAGCCCTTCGCTTTGAAGCGCGCTGGCCACGAGGTCGCGCTCGCCCACCGACGCGCCGCCAATGGTAACAAGAATGTCCGCATCCGCGCCAGTCCGGGCCAAGGCTACGATGCTGTCGCGATCGTCTTTGGCGATGCCGAGATTGAGAGTCTCGCCACCTTGCGCCTCGATCAATGCCGCCAGCCCAATGGGAACCGAGGAGACAATCTCATCGGCGCTCAACGTGGAGCCCGGCGGCACCACTTCATCGCCCGTAGCCAGCACCGCAACCTTTGGCTTACGGATGACCGGCAGCTCGGCATGGTTGGCCGAGGCGGCAAGCACCAAAGCGCGCGGGCCAAGCCGCGTGCCTTTCCGCAGCAGCACTTCGCCCTGCTCAAAATCCTTGCCGCGCGGGCGGATATGCCGGCGAGCGCCTGCGCCTTGGATGAGAACTGCGTCACCGGTCAGGACAGTGTCTTCCTGGATGACGATGGCGTCGGCGCCATCTGGCACAGGTGCGCCAGTGAAGATCCGCACGGCTTGTCCGGGGCCAACGGTGCCAGCGAAACGCGCGCCGGCGGCGGACTCGCCGATCAGCGCCAACGTGGCGGGCAGGGTGGCGACGTCCTCGAAGCGTACCGCAAAGCCATCCATGGCCGAGGCATCGAAGGGTGGCTGTGTCAGCGTGGCGGCAACGTCTTCAGCCAGCACGCGCCCTAAAGCGTCGTCGAGCGTCACGCGCTCGGCCTGAAGCGGCACGAGCCCTTTCAACACTAGGGCAAGCGCATCATCGACGGGTAGAAGCGCCATGGGCTTCTAAGACGCCCGGTAATCGCCGGAGCGGCCGCCGGTCTTCTCAATGAGGCGGATGCCTGAGAAACTCATGGCGCGATCCACCGCCTTGCACATGTCATAGAGGGTGAGGCAAGCGATAGAAACTGCTGTAAGCGCTTCCATTTCCACACCCGTCTTTCCCTCGACTTTGGCCGTGGCCTGAACCGTGATGCCGGACGGGTCACGCGACGGCGTGAAGTGGACCTTCACCTGAGTCACGGGCAGGGGATGACAGAGGGGGATGAGTTCATGGGTCCGCTTGGCGCCCATAATGCCGGCGATGCGCGCCGTCGCCAGCACATCGCCCTTCTCGGCTTTTCCCTCAAGAATGAGATCAAGGGTTTCCGGCGCCATGGACACGAAACCTTCGGCGATGGCCGTACGCGACGTCACGTCTTTGGCCGACACATCGACCATGCGCGCTTCGCCCTTGTCGTTCAGGTGTGACAGACGACCGCTCATTGCGTTGCCTCCGCAGAGACGCGTGCGCCGGTCAGCAGCTTGGCTGTCGCCGCGGCCACATCGTCCTGGCGCATCAAGCTCTCACCCACGAGGAAACTGCGAACGCCGCAAGTTGCAAGCCGCGCCATATCCGCATAGCTGGCGATGCCGCTCTCGGCCACCACCATGCGATCTTCAGGCACACACGGCGCCAACCGTTCCGTGGTGGCAAGCGTGGTGTCGAATGTCTTCAGGTTGCGATTATTGATGCCGATGAGCTTGGTGGAGAGCCGCAGCGCGCGGGTGAGCTCGTCTTCGTCATGCACTTCGGCAAGAACATCCATGCCGAGATCGTGCGCGGCGCCTTCTAGCTCTAGCGCCATCCCATCGTCGACAGCCGCCAGGATGATGAGAATGCAATCGGCGCCCAAAGCGCGGGCTTCCAGCACTTGATAGGGGTCGACCATGAAATCCTTGCGCAGAACCGGCAGGCTGCAGGCGTCGCGCGCCGCCATCAGATAGTCCGGGCGCCCCTGGAAGGAGGGCGTGTCGGTGAGCACGGACAGGCAGGCCGCACCACCCGCCTCATAGGCGCGGGCGAGTTCAGGTGGATCGAAAGCTTCCCGAATCAAACCCCTGGAGGGACTCGCCTTCTTGATCTCGGCAATAAGTGCGAAGCCACCTGACGCGATGCGCGATGTCAGGGCGCCCATGAAGGCACGGACCTGCGGAGCCGCTTCGGCGCCAGCACGCACGGCTGCGTCAGGCACATTTTTCTTTGCCGCTTCAACCTCTTCGCGCTTATAGCTGAGGATCTTGTCGAGTACCTGTGACATGGCTCGGACCTTTCGGTTCAGACCGTATCATGGCTGAGCTTAACCAGCGCCTCGAGCACCACCACGGCTTTGCCGCTGTCGATGGACTCCGCGGCAAGCGTCACGCCATCACGCAAAGTCTTGGCCTTGCCCGCCACCAGAAGAGCCGCCGCCGCGTTCAGCAGCGCGATGTCCCTTAAAGGACCTTTGTTTCCCTGCAGTACGGCGCGGATGTGAGCGGCGTTCTCCGTCGCGTCGCCGCCGACCAGATCGTCGGGCTTGGCTTCCGGCAGTCCGGCGTTGCGCGGTGAAATTTTGAAGGTCGAGATGTTCCCGTGATCGATCACCGCCACATGAGTGACATTGGTGGTGGTGAGCTCATCCAACCCATCGGCGCCATGCACGATCCAGGCGCGCTCCACGCCAAGCATTCCGAGCACATTGGCAATGGGCTCGACCCATTTCTTGGCGAACACGCCGACCACTTGGAATTTTGTCGAGGCGGGATTGGCCAAGGGCCCAAGTAGATTGAAGATGGTGCGCACGCCAAGCTCGCCTCTTACTTTGGCCACGTGACGCATAGCGGCGTGATGGGCGGGCGCAAACATGAAACCAAGTCCGCACTCAGCAATACAACGCTCGATGATCTCGGGCGGGCATTCGAGATTGACCCCAAGCGCCGCCAGCACGTCAGCCGAGCCTGAACGCGAAGAGATTGACCTATTGCCATGCTTGGCCACGGGCACACCGGCGCCAGCCACTACGAAGGCGCTGCAAGTAGAAATGTTGTGCGTGCCTTTAGCGTCGCCACCCGTGCCGCACGTATCAATGGCGCCTTCGGGGGCATGCACGGGCAGGGCCTTGGCCCTCAGGACGCGTGCGGCGCCGACGATCTCGTCGACCGTCTCGCCACGCACATGCATGCCGAGAAGCAGCGCGCCGAGCTGCGCATCAGTGGCGCCGCCGGACATGATCAGCTCGAAGGCTTGTGCCGATTCCGTTTGGGTGAGGCTTTCGCCCGCGACCACCTTCTTGATGGCCCAACCGAGATCTTGAGGCGCCGCATCGCCCATAGGCGCGGGACTAGAGGGCACCGACAGCTTCTCTTTGTGAGTTTCCGCGCGCGCGCCGCTCGACGCGGGCGAGATCGAGGAAATTGGCGAGCAATTGATGCCCGTGCTCCGAGGCGATGCTCTCGGGATGGAACTGAACGCCGTGCACCGGATATTTCTTGTGCTGCACGCCCATGATGATGCCGTCTGCGGTCTCCGCCGTGATCTCAAGATCGTCGGGGAGGGTCTCGCGCTCGACCATGAGCGAGTGATAGCGCGTCGCGGAGAAATCCTGCGGCAGGCCGACGAACAGGCCTTTGTCCGTGTGATGCACCTTGGACAGCTTGCCGTGCATCAAAACGGGCGCCCGCACGACCTTGCCACCATAGACTTGACCAATGGCCTGATGGCCGAGACACACGCCGAGGATCGGAAGCACGGGCCCGGCGCGGGCGATCAGCTCCAGACAGATGCCGGCACGGTCTGGATCGCAGGGACCAGGTGACAGCACGATCGCCTCGGGCCCTTCGGCCAGCACCTCATCCACGGTGATCTTATCGTTACGATAGACCTGCGTGCTCGCGCCCAATTCTCCAAGGAAATGAACGAGATTGTAGGTGAAGCTGTCGTAGTTATCGATCAGGGTCAGCATGGCTTGGTGTTACGCCCCAGGCCGTCGGCCCGTCAAGGTCGAGGAGATTAGCTCGCCCGCAGTTCTCTCGGCACGAGGAACAAGTTCAGAGCGCCGCTATTAATATCGATGCTCGACCACAGCCCGGCGGTGAAGTTGATCACCACGAGCCCCGCGGTCGGATATTTTTCCATCAGGTGGTTCCGCATATGCTTTGGACCCGAACCAATCAGATCCAGCGCCAGCCTCTGAATCTCGGGATTATGTCCCACCATCATGACCCGGTTGGCACCCGGCTGAACGTCGCGCAGCATATGAAGCATCTCCGCCGCGCCGGCGTGATAAAGCGCATCCTCGTAGACGACGCTTGGTTCCACTTTCAGCTCGGGTAACACCAGAGATAACGTATCCACCGTGCGGCGCGCCGATGAGCACAACACAAGCTCGGGATCGACGCCGCGCTCGGTCATGGCACGGCCCATCATCGGCGCATCGGCGATGCCGCGTGAGGCCAGCGGCCGCTCATGATCCGGCAGCGAGGGATTCTTCCAACTCGACTTGGCGTGACGGAGAAGGCTGAGTGTGAGCATCTTCCCGCCGCCTGCCGGTTATTGGCCGCGTTTGGCGCGCGCGGCGAACCGCACGGCCTCGTCAGCCGCCTTGAACAACGCACCCGCTTTGCTCTGGCATTCGGCCTGTTCGCGCTCCGGGACGCTATCGGCGACCAGACCAGCGCCAGCCTGCACATACATGACGCCGTCCTTCACGAT
>DAOVDX010000154.1 GCA_030669345.1 Methyloceanibacter sp.
GAGCCGCAATCCTCCGGCATCGGCGGTGGCGCCTTCATCCTCTATTGGGATGCAGCCGCCGAAACGCTGACAAGTTATGACGGACGTGAAACCGCGCCAGCCTCCGCGACGCCGGAGCTTTTCCTCGACGAGAATGGTAAGCCGCTCCCGTTCAAACAGGCCATGGCCAGCGGGCTGTCGATTGGTGTGCCGGGCGTGCTTGCCGCGCTAGAACTCGTGCATGACGAATATGGCAAGCTGCCTTGGGCGGAGCTGTTCCAACCCGCCATTCGTCTCGCCCGCGACGGCTTCCCAGTTTCACCGCGCCTCGCCAAGGTGCTTGGACGGGCCGAGCCTGAAAGTTTCACAGCCTCGGCACGCATCTATTTCTACGATGCAAACGGGCAACCATGGCCGGTGGGCCACAATCTCAAGAACCCAGCGCTGGCTGAAACCTTCGAGACCATCGCAAGCGAAGGCGCGGACGCCTTCTATCGCGGCGAGATTGCGCGAGACATTGCTAAGGCTGTGCAAACCGACCCGCGCCACCCTGGGCCTTTGAGCGAAGAGGATCTCGCCAACTATCGCGCTAAAGAGCGCCAGACGATCTGCGTCCCTTATCGCGGTCGTCGCGTTTGCGGCGCAGGCCCGCCGTCATCGGGTGCGGTCGCCGTTGGCCAAGTGCTCGGTCTCGTCGAGCCCTTCGACCTTGGCACAACCCCATTTGAGCCGCGCGCCGCCCATGTGATCGCGGAAGCTGAGCGTCTCGCCTTCGCCGACCGTGCACGCTATCTCGCCGACGATGATTTCGTGGCCGTTCCCGTGAGCGGGCTACTCGATCCTGGTTATCTCGCGACGCGACGCGCCCTGATCGACCCCGAACGTGCTCAAAACAAAGTGACGGCGGGCATGCCACCGAACGTGAAACGTGGCAGCTTCGGCAAAGATCACACCAAAGAGAGAGGCGGCACGAGCCAAGTATCGGTGGTCGACGCGCAAGGCGACGCCTTCTCCATGACCACGAGCATTGAGCACTCCTTTGGCGCCCGAACCATGGTGCGTGGCTTCCTGCTCAACAATCAACTCACCGATTTCTCATTCCTGCCCGTCGATGCCGAAGGACACGCCATCGCCAATCGCGTTGAGCCGGGCAAGCGGCCGCGCAGCTCCATGGACCCCACGATGATCTTCGGCGAGGACGGTGATCTCGACTATGTGCTGGGATCGCCGGGAGGTCCGGGCATCATTCTGTTCAACCTCAAGACCATCTTCGCGTTGCTCGATTGGGACATGGATGCCGCTGAGGCCGCCGCTCTCGTCAATTTCGGCGGCACACCGAAAACGGTCCTCATCGAACATGGCGCCGACTGGGACCCACTCGCCACGGACCTTAAGGCCAAGGGACAGAAGGTGCGCCGCATGGACATGACCAGCGGACAGCATGTCATCGCGGTGACGCCCAACGGCCTCGAAGGCGGTGCCGACCCGCGCCGCGAAAGCGTGGCACTCGGGGATTAGACCCTTCTAGAATCCCATGGGACTGGACAGAGACCCCGGTCCGAGGCACGCCATATAGTATGAGTGCTCCCCTCTCCATCGCCATCCGTGGCGCCGGCATTGTCGGCCTATGGCAGGCGCTCACCCTCGCCCGCCGTGGCCACAAGGTGACACTGACGGAACGCTCGGCCGAGAGGCTCACCGAGGCGTGCAGCCCTTACGCCGGAGCCATGCTCGCGCCCTGCTGCGAGGAAGAAAGCGCTGAGCCCATCGTCAGAGAATTTGGCGAACGGGGCATCGCGCTGTGGAAGGTTAGCTATCCCGGCATCGTCGCCAAAGGCAGCCTCGTGGTTGCGCCGCCACGCGACCGCGTTTTGCTCGACTGTTTCGCGCGCATGACACTAGGCGCCGAACGCTTGGACGGCGAGGCTCTTGCCGCGTTAGAGCCCGAGCTCAGTCCGCGCTTCGGCACCGCACTCTATTATCCCAGCGAGGCCCATCTGAACCCGAACGCTGCCCTCACGTTCCTGTTTGAGGAAATAGAGAAGGCTGGCGTCGTCTTGCAGCTTGGCACCGGCGAAGCGCCACAGGCCGATCTCGTCATCGATTGCCGTGGTCTTGCGGCCAAAGATGCGCTCCCGACTTTACGTGGCGTGCGTGGCGAACGCATCGTGGTGCGGGCGCCTGAAATCGCCATCGACAGGCCGGTCCGCCTGCTCCATCCACGCTTCCCGCTCTACCTCGTGCCCTGGGGCGAAGGGCTCTTTATGCTCGGGGCCACGGTTATCGAGAGTGAGGACGCTGGACCCGCGACCTTGCGCTCGGCGCTTGAGCTGCTGAGCGCCGCTTATGCCCTCGACCCCGCCTTTGGCGAGGCGGAAATATTGGCTCTTGGGGCTGGTGTGCGCCCCGCCTTTCCCGACAATCGGCCTAGGATTATCCCTTCAAGGGGCTATATCTACGTCAACGGCCTCTACCGGCACGGCTTTCTGCTGGCCCCGGTCTTGGCCGAACTTGTCGCCGATTATGTTGATACTGGCGCCATCGATCCGGAGGTGTTCGTTGCAGATCCTGCTCAACGGTGAGCGCTTCGCCACCGAGGCAAATAATCTCGACGAGCTTTGCACGAAGCTTGGCTTCGCCGAGGCGAAGGTCGCCATGGCCGTCAATGGCAGCTTTGTGGCCGCTTCCGCGCGACCGGCAACACCACTGGCCGATGCCGACGAAGTCGAGATCGTAGCCCCGAGGCAGGGCGGCTGATGGTTGAGCTCTACGGCAGAAGCTTCACTTCGAGACTGCTGCTCGGCACGGCCGGCTATTCTTCGCCCGACATCCTGCGCCAAGCGGTCGAAGCGTCCGGCGCTGAGATCGTCACCGTTTCGCTGCGGCGGGAATCGGCGCGCGCCCGCACCGGCCAAGGCTTCTGGTCGCTGATCGAGGAGCTTGGTTGCCACGTCTTGCCCAACACGGCCGGCTGCCACACGGCGAAGGAAGCCATCGCCACGGCGCAGATGGCCCGGGAGCTGTTCGGCACGAACTGGATCAAGCTCGAAGTGATCGCCAATGACGACACGTTGCAGCCGGACTTGTTCGGCCTGGTCGAGGCGGCCACCGTCCTCACCGCCGAGGGGTTCGACGTGCTGCCTTACACGACCGAAGACTTGAGTGCCGCCGAGCGCCTAGTCGCGGCGGGCTGTTCGGTGCTGATGCCCTGGGCATCGCCCATCGGCTCGGCACGCGGCCTCATTAACAAGACAGCGCTTGCATCGATGCGCGCTTATTTCCCCGACACGCCGCTCGTCATCGATGCGGGCATCGGCACGCCGTCGCACGGCAGCGAAGCCATGGAGATGGGCTATGACGCGGTGTTGCTCAACACGGCGATCGCCAAGGCCGGCGATCCGGTAAAGATGGCGGAAGCATTTGCCAAAGCCATCGAGGCGGGACGGCTGGCTTTCGAAGCAGGCCTCATAGAGCCGCGCGACATGGCCTCTCCCTCGACGCCCGTCGCCGGCACGCCCTTCTTTAAGATCGATCACGCCTCCTGAGCGGCGAATATTGGAGTCCGGTCTTGCTCCGTCTTGATCCCTTCTACCCAATCCTCCCTGACACGGACTGGCTGGCGCGGCTCTTGCCGCAAGGCGTTCAGCTCGTGCAGCTCCGCATCAAGGATCGGGATGCCGATTTCGTCCGCGCCGAGATCGGCAAGGCAATTGCGCTTTGCGCCGAGCATCACTGCCAACTGGTGATCAACGATTATTGGCGTGAAGCAATCGACGCCGGTGCTGATGCCGACCTTGCCGCAATCAGAGCCGCGAACATCAAGATCGGCATCAGCACCCATTGCGATGAGGAGTTGGAGGTGGCGCTCGCAGCAGATGCGGACTATGTGGCGCTCGGCCCGATCTATACCACCAGACTGAAAAAGATGCCCTGGGCGCCCCAAGGTCTCCCTCGGCTCAGAGAATGGCGGACGCGGGTCAAATGTCCGCTCGTGGCCATCGGCGGCATCACGCCTGAGCGAGCTCCGGCCGTGCTCGAGGCCGGCGCGGACAGCGCTGCTGTCATAACCAACATTGTGACAGACCAAGACCCTGAGCTGCGGACACGAAACTGGGTCTCTGTCACAAAGCCATGGCGCCACTTATCAACAAAGTTTCCACAGAGCTGATCGCCAACCTTTGGGGTTGACCCTGCGCCGCATGACGGGAATCATCCTCCCTGGGGACTAAGAGAAAAATGCGGGGCAGTGATGGCGTACCGGCTCGATCTGGCGTTGCCGATGAGCGAGGCTATAAGAAGCCTGGCGCTTGCTGAGCTTGAGATGGCTCACGGTTCTCTTTCGGCGGCGTCCGATCGCCATACGGACGTTCACAGCTCCCGGAAATGCTTCAAGAGGCTGCGCTCCCTGCTATTGCTCGCGAGCCCAGGAATGCCCGAGCCCGTTTTCAACGATCTCACCACCCGCGTCGCCACCATCGGCAAGGGGCTTGCCGCCGCGCGCGATGCTCAGGCGCTGCTCGATGCCGTCGACAAGCTCGAGCAGAATACCGAGCCGGGCGATGGCGAAGTT
>DAOVDX010000110.1 GCA_030669345.1 Methyloceanibacter sp.
AGCGTCGAGGCGGCGCTGGCGGTAGTCATGTGATGTCGAGCCGCCTCCAGAAAAACGCGCCTTCCGTCTATTTCCAGGAGTTCGTGGAAGGACGCGCGATTTCGGTGCTATTCCTCGTAAATACGCGCAGTTCCCGGATCATCGGTTTCAGTGAGCAGTGGACCGCGCCCGCACCTCGGCGGCTCTGGCGTTATGGCGGTGCCGCACGCCCAGCGACCCTGACGAAGACGGCCCAAGCGGAGATGGTGAAGGCGGTCGAAGCCACGACCAGAGCCTTTGGCATCAAAGGCCTGGCCTCCGCCGACTTCGTGCTCGCTGACAACCAGCCTTATCTGCTGGAGATCAATCCGAGACCTGGCGCCACGCTCGACATCTTCGCTAGCGCCTCAAAGCCCTTACTGGACCTTCATCTTGATGCGGTGCTCGACGGCAAGCTGCCGAGAAAGCCGCCAGCTTTTGAGAGCGCCGCAGCCGCCGGCATCCTCTACGCGCCCGAAGCGATCACCATGCCGCGTGATATGATTTGGCCAGATTGGGCGGCGGATTGCCCCATACCCGGCAAGCTGATCGACAAACACCGTCCCATATGCACTGTACTGGCGCGCGCGGGGACAAGAGGCCATGCCAGACGCCTCGTCGAAACCCGGAAAGCCAGACTGCTGGCCAAGATTCAAGACCTGAGCAAGGGGGACTATCGTGAGCGACAAGAACAAGGCGAACAGCGACACACGGCCGAGCGTCAACGCGCAGGTCGCCCCGCTCATCCGCACCCTCATCGATAATGCCGCGGCTTTGCGCATTGGTGTGAAGAAGGGCGCGCTCGGCGAAACTCTCATCGACTGCGGCGTCGACACCATAGGCGGTCTCGAAGCCGGCCGCTTGTTGTCGGAGGTCTGCCTTGCCGGTCTCGGTCATGTGTCGTTCGAGACGGGCAACATCGAAGACCCCTTCCCATTCTTAGTGACCGTGCATACGAGCCAGCCCGTGCTCGCGTGCCTCGGCTCGCAATATGCCGGCTGGAGCATTTCGGGCGAGGACAACGGCAAGAAGTTTTTCGTTCTGGGATCGGGCCCGGCGCGGGCCATGGGCTCGTCTGAGAAGCTGTTCGAGGAACTCGGATATCACGACGATGCCGAAAGCGCCGCGCTCGTCGTCGAGGCTGACAATGCGCCGCCGCCCGCCCTCGTCGAGCAAGTGGCCAAGGCCTGCAAGCTGTCGCCGGAACGGCTCACCATTCTCTACGCACCCACATCAAGCCTTGCCGGCACGGTGCAGATCGCCGCGCGCTGTCTCGAAGTCGCGCTGCATAAATCGCACGAGCTCCACTTCCCGCTGGAGAACATTGTCGACGGCATGGCCACGGTGCCGGTGCCGCCGCCCGTGCCTGGCTTCGTCGAGGCCATGGGCCGCACCAACGATGCCATCATCTATGGCGGCCGCGCCCAGCTCTATGTGTCGGGCGACGCGGCAGCCGCGAAGAAGCTGGCCGAAGATTTGCCGAGCCTGAACTCGAAAGACTATGGCAAACCGTTCGCCGAAACTTTTGCCGCGGTGAAGGGTGACTTCTATGCCATCGACCCCATGCTGTTCAGCCCCGCCAAGGTGACGGTGACGGCGCTCGAAACGGGTGAGAGCTTCCAAAGCGGCCATATCGATAACGCCGTGCTCGCCCGCTCGTTCGGCTAGCGTTCAGCGCCGATGCCCGCCAAGGACCCACACACTCCCGCCATCATCCTTTTCGGCGATGGACGGGATTGGCACGGGCGCAGCCTGCTCCGGGCCTTCAAGAAACGCGGAATCAGGCCATTAGTCGCGCCGCTTGCGACGTGTGGTCTGTCGACGGAGACAGCGACGGGCCTCGCCATTCCGGGCCTTGGCGATCATCGTCCCGAAGCCGCCTTCGTGCGTTTCATCCCCGGGGGCACATTCGAGAAGGTGACGCTGCATCTCGGCGTGCTCCATGCGCTGCGTGAGCTTGGCGTCACGGTGTGGAACGATGCTCAAGCCATCGAGCGTTGCGTCGACAAATCCACCACAACGTTCTTCCTGAAGCGCGAGGGGCTACCTACACCCGCTACATTCACCTGCATTAACCACGCCGAGGCGGCGAAGATTACGGCCGTCCAGACGAGCCAAGGACGCAAGCTGGTGCAGAAGCCTCTATTCGGTGCACAAGGCGAAGGCCTGCGCCTGATCGCGTCGCCCGCCGACCTCAGCCCACCGGACGAGGTGAGCGACGTCTATTATCTGCAAGAATTCGTGCCGCCGTTCGAGGGGCGCTTTCAGGATTGGCGGCTCTTTGTCTGCGCCGGTGAGGTGGTCGCCTCTATGATCCGCCATGGGCCGAGTTGGATTACCAACATCAAACAAGGCGCGCGCGCTAAGGCGGCGATCGCCAGCCAAGAGCTCATCGACCTCGCCGTGCGGGCGGCTGCTTGTGTCGGCGCCGACTATGCCGGGGTCGACATCATCCAAGCCGAGGACGGCGAGTTTCAAGTGCTTGAGGTGAACTCCATGCCAGCATGGAACGGGTTACAGCGTGTGAGCCGACTTCGTATCTCGGACCATGTGGTCGACAAGTTTCTCGACGCCGCCCTTCCCTCTGCGCGCCGCAAAGAGCTAGAGGGCGCTTGAGCGCGCCGCTCAAACCCGACGACGTGGCGCAAGCCTTCCATGACGCTTGCCTTGCCGAACTCGACGCGCTGAAGCCCGGCAACGTCCATCGCTTCGCCGATGGCCACCGCATGAGCGTGGTCGACTTCGAGGCGAGCGCGGCGGCAGCGGCACCAACCATCGGCATGCTGAATCTTTCGGTGGGGGAGCGAATCGAGCAGGCGGTCTTGGCCACAAAAGACGCGGTCGGCCAGAACACCAATCTCGGCATTATTCTGCTGGCAGCGCCCCTCGCCCAGGCGGCGATGGGGTCGGACGGGACTTTGCGCGACCGGCTGGCCCAAGTGCTTAGGAGTTTGAGCGTCGAGGATGCTCGCGCGGCCTATCGCGCCATTAGGGTAGCGGAGGCCGGCGGTCTCGGCGAAGTCGCCGACCATGATATCGGCGCGGAACCGAGAATCGACTTGCTCGAAGCCATGCGGGCGGCGGAGACCCGGGACCGAATCGCCTGGAACTACACGCACGACTACGTGGACATCCTCGAACTCGGCCTGAAATGGCGGAATGGCGGGCTTAAGCGCTGGGGCCAAACGCACTGGACGACGACCTATGTTTTTCTGGGATTCCTCGCTCACATCCCTGACACGCTGATCGAGCGTAAGTTCGGAGCCGACGCCGCCAGCGAAATCAGGGACGAAGCGCGGCCGATAGAGGCGAGTTTTTCGCAGTGCACCAAGCCCGATGAGATGGTGGCGCCGCTGACCGCTTTTGACCGTTCGCTGAAGGAACGGGGTCTAAATCCGGGCACTTCCGCCGATCTTACGGTGGCAACATTGTTCGCGAGCGCCTTGCAGGCGCTGTAACGCTGAGTTCAGGAACTTTCCTGTCACAGCAAAACAGCCAATAATCGACTTGCCGAGCCTTCCAGCCCCGGCCTATGTTGCCACCGCGGAGCTCTGACCTGGAGTTGCGGGCGAAAGAGCATCCACGCTGTGGACTTTCGTCGGCTAGTCGCCGGGCTATGGGCCGGTGGCGCCGTTTTGTTTAGACCTCATCTTAGTACTAGGGAGGGCTTTGGCTCATGGCCAAAATCACTGGTGTTTCTGTCGGCGAATCGCTCATCGGCGACGGTAATGAAGTTGCTCATATTGACTTGATGGTTGGCCCGCGCGGCAGCGCCGTCGAGACGGCTTTCTGCAATGCGCTGACCAACAACAAGGACGGCTTCACCACGCTGCTGGCGGTTGTCGCACCGAATCTGCTCTGCAAGCCGCCGACCATTCTCTACAACAAGGTTACCATCAAGGACGCCCGTCAGGCCGTTCAGATGTTCGGCCCCGCGCAATACGCTGTTGCTAAGGCCGTGGCTGACTCCGTTGCCGAGGGTGTGATCCCCGCCAACGAGGCAGATGACATTTACGTCACCGTCGGCGTGTTCATCCATTGGGAAGCCAAGGATGACAAGAAGATCCAGGACTTCAACTACACGGCCACCAAGGAAGCTCTTGCTCGCGCCATCAATGGCGAGCCCAAGGCATCCGAAGTGACTGCCAAGAAGGACTCTGCGAGCCATCCGTTCGCAGCTGGCTGAACTGGAGACGCCCCTGATCGGGATGGTCCCGGCAATCCGGGCCCGATAAGGCGGTTGTTACAAAAGCTCGGTTTTTAGAATATCCGCGCTTTTAAGCCTTACGACTGAGATCGCCGCTCTCGCAAGAGGGCGGCGATTTCTTTTTGGGTAACAGTTCCAGCGTGCAGCGCCGTCGCGGCGAGAGCGCCCCGCGCGCCAATGCCAGCCACCTGTTTGATGTCGTCGAAATCGCCGATACCGCCCGCGCTGAACACGGCGCGGTGTCCGGCGAAGGCGAGCGCCGAATGGAGGCGGACAAGGTCTGGCCCCTGCTCGGCGCCAACACGGCCAAGGCTCATCAGAATGATCCGGTCGGGCCACAAGATGGGATCATCCAAGAGCTGCTCGGGACCACGCAAGCCCTCCTCGTCGAAGTCCAACGACAGGACCACGTCTCCGCCGAAGCTCTCACGAATCTTGTTCCATGCCTCGAGGCTAGCGATGCTTTCGCTGCCAACGACCACGGTGACGCCAAGTTGCCGCCAGACGGCGCAGTCGGCCAGTTCAGAGAAGCCGGCATCGACCCATAGCGCCGTGTCGGGAAACGCCTCGGCAAGTTTGTGGCATAGGTCGAGATTATTTCCCTGGGCCAAGATGGCATCGAGATCGGCGACGTAGAGCGCGGGTGAAAAGGTGATCGCCAGAAGCGCCCGGGCAATGGCCACAGCATCGTGGGGCGGGCCGAAGGGCGTGGCGAGCGGCCGGTATTCCGCGCGCTTGCCGGCATGGGCCTGCTTGCCCGCACGGGCATGGACGACTACGCCGTCTTTCAGGTCGAGCACGGGGATGACCGAGAAATCACTCGACGTCTTCGTAGACACTATCTTGGAGCCTGTTTTGGACCGAAGCGTCATGGCGGGTGCGCTCCTTTGGCTGCTTGTCCTTATCATGACCTAGATTATGGTCCTGGAAAATTGAGGATTGAATGGCAGCTTCATTTGGGTGGGATATAGGCGGCACCAATATCAAACTGGCGCAGGCGGAGGATGGTCGCATCATCGCGGTCCACCAGATCCCCTGCCCGCTCGTGGCCGAACCCAGCAAATTCGATGACGCGGTCGATGAGGCGCTTGCGCTCTGTACGCCAGACGCAACGCACGCGGTAACTATGACCGGTGAGCTGTCCGATGTTTTCCGGACCCGGGCCGAGGGCATCGCCTATCTCGTCGCTTTGCTGGCGGAAGCGACCGACGCCGGCACGCGCTTCTACAATCTCCAGAGCGGACTGGTCGATGCCGAAAACGCGGTCGAGCATTGGCCAGAACTCGCCTCGGCCAATTGGCACGCAAGTGCCACGCTTGCCGCCTCGCTCTGCGGCGACGGTCTCTTTGTGGATGTGGGTACGACGACGAGTGACCTCATTCCGCTAAACGATGGCAAGGCCGCCACCAAAGGTCTGACCGACGGGGACCGCCTGACCGAGGGCGAGCTTATCTATGGTGGCGTGGTGCGTACGCCCGTGATGGCGATCGCGCAGCAGGCGCCGTTCAAAGGCCGCATGCAGCGCATGGCGGCCGAACGCTTCGCCACCATGGCCGATGTCTATCGCCTGACAGGCGCGCTCCCCGACGATGCCGACCCCTACCCGACCGCCGATCAGCGCGGCAAGAGCATCGAGGAGAGCGCGGCACGCCTGGCACGCATGCTGGGACGCGACGCGGACGAGGCGGACTTCATCGCCTGGCAGGCACTGGCGCACTACGTTGCCCGCCTTCAACTTGATCAGATCGAGGCGGATGCGCGGGAGCTATACCAGCGCGAAGACCTAGCCGCCGATGCACCCGTGATCGGCGCTGGTTGCGGACGGTTTCTCGCTCACCAGCTCGCGACTCGCCTCGACCGCCCCTATCGTGACTTTGCCGAGATCATCGATTGCGAGCCCGACGCGCGCGACATGGCTGCGATTTGTGCCCCCGCTGCGGCAATGGCGCTGCTTGTCTAGACTCGCCTCAGCCCCCAAATGGAAAAGGGAGCATGTCTGAGGCGGGCCCGATGAGCCCGTTTTCTGGTATTTTCGTTCAAGAGCGTTGGATCGAATCAAAGACCGACAAAAGGATTCCGAGCCTATGCCTTCAGAGATTGCCCATGACGAGCATGAAGATATCGTCTACCCGTCCGCCAGTCCCTTCATCTTGGTTCATCTCGCTTGTTTCGGGGCCATCTGGTCGGGTGTCACCTGGCCCGCCTTCATCATTTGCGTGACGCTTTACTGGTTGCGTATCTTCGCCATCGGCGCCGGCTACCATCGCCTGTTTTCGCATCGCGCCTATAAGACCAGCCGGGCATTCCGGCTCGTGCTTGCGATCATCGCTCAGAGCACCACGCAGAAAAGCGTGCT
>DAOVDX010000119.1 GCA_030669345.1 Methyloceanibacter sp.
CATGATGCGTTTAACGGCCTGCTCAAGACGCTGGCATCACCGCCCGCGCATGTGTAGTTCATCTTCGGCACCACCGAGGTGCGCAAAGTCCCGGTCACGGTGTTGTCGCGCTGCCAACGTTTTGACCTGAAGCGTATCGAGATCGAGGTGCTGATGGAGCATCTTGCCGGTATCGTCGCATCGGAGAACGCGGAAGCCGCGCAGGCGGCCCTGGCGCTCATTGCCCGTTCGGCGGAAGGCTCCGTGCGCGATGCGCTGTCGATCCTCGATCGCGCCATTGCGTATGGTTCAGGCAAGGTCGAGGCGGGTTCGTTGCGCGAGCTTCTCGGCCTGGCCGACCGGAGCCGCATCTTCGATCTTTTGGAGACCGTGCTTTCCGGCGACGCTGGTGGCGCGCTCTCAAGCCTCGATCAACTCAATCGCGATGGCGCCGAGCCGGGCCAGGTCATCACCGATCTCGCCGACGCGGTGCATGTGGTGACGGTGGTCAAGGCTGCGGGTGAAGCAAGCGCCGATCCGGCTGCCAGCGAGGCCGAGCGTGGCCGCGCTGCCGATCTGGCCAAGCGCTTGGCCATGCCGGTGCTGGCGCGCGCCTGGCAGATGCTGCTCAAAGGCCACGACGAAGTGCGGAATTCGCCGCGGCCGCTCGCCGCCGCTGACATGGTGCTGGTGCGCCTTGCCTATGCCGCCGACCTGCCGCCTCCGGGCGAGATCGCGCGCATGTTGAAAGAGGGGGAAAGCGCGGGCGACAACGGAGCCAGGGAATCGCGGTCGGCACCTGCGTCTGACCCCAAGCCGGCCCATGCTGAAAGCACGGTCCACATCGAAAACGCAGTTCAGGTCGAGAGTGAGAACCCCGAACCAGCGCCAGCGCCAAGTCCAGAAGTCGTTCCGGAACAACTGGCCCTGAACAGTTTCGAGGACCTGCTCGCGCTGGTTGATACCAAGCGCAATTTGAAGCTGAAGAAGGTGCTTCTGGACCAGATTCGGCTCGTACATTTCAAGCCGGGCAATCTTGAGTTCAATCCGCTGGACACGGCCCCCCGCGACTTTGCCCAGGAACTGATGCGCAAGCTGAGGGCCTGGACCGGCCGCGTGTGGATCGTTGCTGTGAGCGATGAGGAGGGGGCCGAGCCCTTAGGCATCAAGCTCCGCGCCGAACGCTTGGATCAGAAAGAACGCGAACTCAATGAGGTCCGCGCTCATCCGGCGGTCAAAGAGGTGCTGCAACATTTTCCCGACGCGCAGATCGCCGAAGTGCGGTCGACGTCGCCAGACACCACAGACAGTGACGTCGACGATGAGCCACAGAGATTCACGGAAGACGGAACCAACTAGATGAAGAACTTCGCGCAGATGATGAAGCAGGCGCAGGAACTGCAAGGCCGCATGGCGGACATGCAGGCCGAAATGGAGCAGACGACCTGCGAAGGCCGCGCCGGCGGCGGCATGGTGGTGGTGACGTTGAACGGCAAAGGCGAGATGGCCGGCGTCAAGATCGACGCCTCGCTGCTGAAGCCCGAGGAAGGCGAGATCCTGGAGGACCTGATCTCCGCCGCCCATGCCGACGCCAAGGCCAAGGCCGATGAGGCAATGAAAGAAAAGATGCAGTCGATCGCCGGCGGCTTGCCACTCTCGCCCGGCCTGAAACTGTTTTAGCGGCGAAGCCCGATGGCGCACGCGGCGGCAGGCCCTGAAATTGAGCGGCTGATCCAGCTTTTGGCGAGGTTGCCAGGGCTCGGGCCACGCTCAGCACGGCGTGCGGCGCTGCAACTCATCAAGAGGAAAGAGCAATTGCTCGATCCGCTGGCCGTTGCTCTGATCGAGACGCGCGACACTATTCTCACTTGTGAGACATGCGGCAATATCGATACCCACAGCCCGTGCACGTTATGCGGCGATCAGGCGCGCGACCCAACGCTCATCTGCGTGGTGGAGGAGGTGGGCGACCTTTGGGCCTTAGAGCGCGCCGCCGTCATCAACGGGCGCTATCACGTGCTCGGCGGCACCCTGTCGCCGCTCGACGGTGTCGGCCCCGACGATCTCGCTATCGCCAAGCTGATCGAGCGTGCGCAAGATCTCCAAGTCACCGAAGTGCTGCTGGCGCTTAACGCCACGGTGGAGGGCCAATCCACGGCGCATTATCTGATGGACCAGCTCAGCGGGTGCAATGTCGCCGTGTCGCGGCTGGCCCAGGGCGTGCCCATCGGTGGCGAGCTTGATTATCTCGATGAGGGGACGCTGGCCGCCGCCGTCAAAGCCCGCAAGGCGATGTAGCGGAGCGGTCTCGGCTCAGCTCGTATTGTTTTCCGCGGGCTTGAGCCCCTTGGTTCCGGTCTCCGTCCAGGGTGCCACCTTGAACAACAGAAGCATGCCCGGAACCGCGACGATGGCGCAGACGATGAAGAACTGTGTCCAGCCTAAGGATTCCACGATGAAGCCGGTCGATGCATTGGCCAGGGTACGCGGGATCGCGATGAAACTGCTGAACAGGGCAAATTGAGTGGCCGTAAAGGCTCTGCTGGTTTCCCTGGCCATGAAGGCGGTCAGCGCGATCGCGCCGACGCCGACGCCCAGATATTCCCCGCTGACCACGACGAACAGTCCGACGAGCGAATGCCCCGCCTGGCTCAGCCAAATATACGGAATGATGGTGAGCAACTGCACGAGACCAAAGAGCCACAGGGCGCGGTTGATGCTCACCTTCAGCATGACGATACCGCCGATCACGCCACCGGCGATGCTGACCCATAGGCCGGCCACCTTAGCCACGGAGCCGATCTCGGTCAGGCTATAGCCCATGTCCAAATAGAAGGGCGTCGCCAGCGCCGTGGCCATGTTGTCCCCCAACTTGTAGAGGAACAAAAATGCCAGGATGGTGAGCCCGGCCACGATTCCGTCGCGGCTAAAAAACTCCACGAAGGGATCGACAACAGCCTCCCGCAGGCTGTGTGGCGCCAACGCGTCATCACTCACTTCCTTGATCGTCAAAGTTGTCACGATGCCGACCAGCATGAAGGCGGCGGTGACCCAAAACACCACCGACCAGGGCAGTTGGTCGGCCAGGATCAATGCCAGAGACCCCGGCACCAGACCGGAAAGACGGTAGGCATTGACCCAGATGGACGTGCCGGTACCGAGTTCATCATCGGCTAGCAGTTCACGCCGGTAAGCGTCGATGACGATGTCCTGGCTGGCGCCAAACAGGGCGACGACGAACACGATCCCGACGATCATTTGGAGCGAGATGGATGGATCGAACTGGCCCAGCATGCCGATCGAAAGCAGCAGCATAAGCTGCGTCAGAACGGCCCAGCCCCGCCGGCGGCCGAGGAACGGCGGCTTGTACCGGTCCATCAGAGGGGACCAAAGGAACTTCCAGGTATAGGGCAGCCCAATCAGGGCGAAGAGCCCGATGGTGGCAAGGTTGACGTCGTTAGTACGCAGCCAAGCTGGCACCAGGGAAATCAGGACATATAGCGGCAGTCCAGAACTGAACCCCAAGAAGACACAGGTCAGCATCTTCCGGGTGAACAGGATCTTGGTCCAACTGCGCCGCGCGTCAGGCGCGGTCGGTTGTTCGGTGGATTCCCCGGTCGCTGTCATCGTCCACGCTCTTAGCAGGCCGCCGCCGCGCCGTCATGCCTCCGGTGCCGATCTGCGCCTTCAGTCCACGTCCTCTTCTGCTGTTCTCGAATTTTAGTTGCGAATAATTTGCAATTGCAGCTATGATCAGCGTCAAGACGGCCTTAGAGGGCCGGAAAAGGAGATTTCATGACGGCGAAATGGGTTCGGCGGCTCCAAGCTATGGGCGCCGCAATGGCGGTTGCGGGCCCGGCGATGCTTGCCGGCTGCGGTGAGCCGTCTGGCCAGGCCGCCACGGACGATGAGAGGTTCCGCGTCGTCACGACCTTCACCATCATTCAGGATATTGCTCAGAACGTCGCCGGAGACAAAGCGTTGGTGGAGTCCATCACCAAGCCTGGCGCCGAGATCCACGACTATCAGCCGACGCCGCTCGACATCGTAAAGGCGCAAGAAGCCGATCTCGTGTTGTGGAACGGCTTCGGCCTCGAGCGCTGGTTTGAGCGGTTCTTCCAGAACGTCAAAGACGTTCCGAGCGTGGTGGTGAGCGACGGTGTGGAGCCCATGGGCATCTCCGAGGGCCCCTATGACGGCAAGCCCAATCCCCATGCCTGGATGTCGCCGTCGAACGCGCTCATCTATGTAGAGAATATCCGTAAAGCGTTGGTGAAGCACGACCCGGCCAATGCGGAGGCCTATAACCGTAACGCTGAAAGCTATGCCGCCAAGATCAAGGCGACCGATGAGCCGTTGCGCAAGCGGCTCTCCGCGATTCCGCAAGCGCAGCGCTGGCTCGTGACCAGCGAAGGCGCGTTCTCCTATCTCACGCGCGATTACGATATGCGCGAGGCCTATCTCTGGCCCATCAACGCCGACCAGCAAGGCACGCCGCAACAGGTGCGAAAGGTGATTGAGCTGGTGCGCGAGAGCAACATTCCCGTCGTCTTTAGCGAGAGCACCATCTCCGACCGCGCCGCCAAGCAGGTCGCCAAGGAAACAGGCGCGCGCTATGGCGGCGTGCTCTATGTGGATTCGCTCAGCACCGAGGGCGGACCCGTGCCGACCTATCTCGATCTCCTGGGCGTGACCGTGGAGACAATTGCCAAAGGGTTTGACGACAAGGCGTCTAACGCCAAGGGGTCTGACGATGAGCCTTCTTGATCTCTTCGCCCGCGATGAGACGCCAGTGGGTGCAACGAGCATCTCCGTGCGTGATCTCAGCGTCACCTATTCCAATGGCTTCACGGCCGTGCGCGATGCCTCCTTCGAGCTTGGGGCAGGGACGATCTGCGCGCTTGTTGGCGTCAATGGCAGCGGCAAGTCGACCATCTTCAAGGCCATCATGGGTTTCGTGAAGCCGTCCGCCGGTGAGGTGAGGCTATGCGGACTGCCGGTTGATGAGGCGGTGGCCAAAAGTATCGTCGCCTATGTGCCCCAAAGCGAGGACGTGGATTGGAACTTCCCGGTCCTGGTTGAGTCCGTGGTGATGATGGGCCGCTACGCCCACATGAATTTCCTGCGCGTGCCGTCGCGGACCGACAAGCGCAAAGTCGACGAGGCTTTGGAGCGCGTTGGCATGAGCGAATACCGCACGCGCCAGATTGGTGAACTCTCCGGCGGCCAGAAGAAGCGCGTGTTCCTAGCCCGGGCGCTGGCGCAAGAAGGCCGCATCATTTTGCTCGACGAGCCCTTCACCGGCATCGATGTGACCACCGAGGCAGCGATCATCGATCTGCTGCGGGAGTTGCGCGCCGACGGCCATCTCATGCTGGTGTCGACCCATAATCTCGGCACCGTGCCTGACTATTGCGATCAGGTGGTGCTGATCGATCAAACGGTGCTCGCCGCCGGTCCGACCGAGGATGTCTTCACTCAGGAAAATCTCGAGCGCACCTTCGGCGGCGTGCTGCGGAACTTCGAGCTTGGCGGCCGAGCGCTCCACGAAGATGATGATGCCCGCACGCTGAACGTCCTCACCGACGATGAGCGCCCGCTGGTCTTCTATGACGGCAAGCCGCGCCAGCGCAAAGGCACGGACGATAAGGAATGAGCGCGCTCCTCACTGAACTCATGGTGCCGTTTGGCTACGACTACATGCTGAAAGCCATGTGGGTGAGCGCACTTGTCGGCGCCGTGTGCGCCTTCCTGTCGGCTTATCTGATGCTTAAAGGCTGGTCGCTGATGGGCGATGCGCTGGGCCACTCCATCGTGCCCGGTGTCGCCGCCGCCTATATCATCGGCGCACCGTTCGCGATTGGTGCTTTCTTCGCCGGCATTCTGGCCTCGCTCGGCATGACCTTCGTCAAACAGCATTCTAGGCTTCGCGAAGACGCCATTATCGGCCTCGTGTTCACGACGCTATTTGCGCTCGGCCTGTTGATGG
>DAOVDX010000118.1 GCA_030669345.1 Methyloceanibacter sp.
ACCTTGCCCTCGACCTCGATATAGATGGTATCGGCGCCGTTGACCATGATGTCCGCGATGTCGTCGCGAGCGAGCAGAGGCTCAAGCGGACCATAGCCAAGCACGTCGTTGCAGATATCGTCGAGCAGTTCTTCCTGCTCGGCGATTGATATCGCCACCTTCTTGAGGGTGACAATCTCAGCGACGATATCGCGGATTTCCTCTCGCGCAGTGTCGAGTTCGAGCTTGGCCAACTCTGTCAAGTCGATCGTGTCGATGAGTGCGTTAAAGACCGTCGTCTTGAGCTCGTAATACTCTTCCGAGCTGGCGTGTTCGGCAGGCTTGGGCTTGGGCTTGGGCTTGGGCTTGGGCTTGGGCTTGGGCTCGGACTTGACCGGCGGCGCCTTCGCGCGTGACTCGCTTGAACTCGCCATAGGCTGTGGCGAGGTGACTTTGGGACTTTGCGGCTGGACGCGCGGCGCCTCGGGCACCGGAGCCAGTTCAGGCCGCGGTGCGGATGACGTCACAGGTGTGTTCCGTTTTCCGAACATGGGCCTTTACGCGCGAGCCTTCATGAGCCTCAGCCGATCGAGAAGAGGCCCAAGCAGCGACGAGCGCTTGGCCCTCTGTTCGGACCGGTCCGTGAGGAGGTCGGCCAAGGCCCGGAAAGCATCGGCCGGCTTCGACTTGTCTGAGACTTCCCCAATCATCTGACCGTTATTCGCAGCTATGCCGAAGAGCTGTGCGTCGAAGTCAATGATCAGTTTTGGATCGAGTTCCACCGCTTTGGCAAAAGCCTTCGCTGAAATCTCTGGCCGTTTCGGCAGGCCGACCTGGTTGAGCACAAGCAATGGCGGACGATCATTGGGGCGCGCGACCTTGAGTTGGTCCAGCAGATTCTTGGTGTTCCGTAAGCTGGCGAGATCAGGCGTCGCGGTAATCACCACATGGTCAGACTTGAGAACGACTTCCTTGGCCCACGCCGCCCAAGTATGGGGCACATCGACGGCAACCCAGGGGACGTTGGCACGCACCACGTCGAGCACGGTCTCGCAGGCGGTCACATCAACATCGTAAGGCCGGTCGAGCGCGGTCGGCGCCGCGAACAAGCTCAAATGATCCGAACACCGTGACAGCAGCCTATCGAGGAGAATCTCATCGAGACGCTCGGGCGAAGCCAGCGCGTCGGCAATTCCCTGCAAGGGGTCCTGATTGAAGTCGAGCCCCGCCGTGCCAAATGGCAGGTCGAGATCGGCAATCACCACATCGCTCTCAAGCGTGCCCGCGATAGCGAACGCGGTATTGTGGCAAACCGTGCTTGAACCCGATCCACCTTTGGCCCCGATAAAGGCGATAACCTGGCCGACGGACGCCGCCTCCGGATCGTTATAGACGGACGAGATACTCTCGATCGTCTGCGCTACGTTCAACGGCGCCACAATATATTCGTTGACGCCCTGGTGCAGGAGCTCGCGATAGAGCAGCACGTCGTTGACGTGACCGATGGCGACCACCTTGGTGCCCGGGTCGCAAACCTCTGCGAGACGCTCAAAATCGGAAATCATCTCGATGCGGTCGAGCAGAGACTCGATGACGATCAGATTTGGTGTGGACGTATTGTGATAGAAAGCGACCGCAGCTTCCACGCCACCCATCTGCACCGTGACATGCGCCTTTGAGAGGCGCCGATCCTCCGACGCCTTCTGGATGACGGATGCGGTCTCCTGATCCTCGCAAAAAGCTTGAATGTTGACGCGCGGTATCGGCCGGGCGCGCGGCTCTTCTCCCGCTGCCTCCGGGGTCGCGGTCAAGTCACGCTCTGGGGCGGAGCGCAACGCATGTACAGAGTCGCCGATCACTCACCTCCTCGGATCGGACTGATCTCGCTCGCATTGGCGTGCTCAGAGGGATCGCGCTTGGAGATAGTGACCTCACCGGCCACGTATTTGCGCCAGACGGTGTCACGCCGCTCGCTCGGACGCGGCGTCTCGGCGCGCGGACCGAGGAGGTCTAGCGGGTCGGCGACCATCGCCGCGAAGTTTTTCTGCGTCGCGCAGCCCATGTTCGGCGAGGGCAAGTTCTGCGGGTCGCGTGCGAGGTTCTCCGACCAATCCGGGCAGTCGGGCCCTTGCGCGACATATTCGAGATAAGAAAGCCGGAGCGGCGCGGTTGGATTCCAATTGGCGACATAGGATTCGAGCACAACCGCCCTCGGGCTGATGCCAACCCGGCGCATGGCTTGCCGCACATCGGCATAAGCGCGCTTGGCTGCTTTCTCGTTGGCGCCGCCAGTCGGCGCCTTGATGACCAGGCGTCCAGTGCCTCGCTCCTCATAGCCGCCCAGGTAGCTGTAGAGCTGGCCCCATTGGGCCGAGCTGAGGCCCTGCGCGCGGCCGGAGACCGAAAGGTCGAGCAACGCTTCAGACTGCTTGACTGCAATTGGATGCCGCTCATTCGGATTGGAGAGCGTGAACGGCGCCTGATTGCGCGGGCTCTTCCAACAGCCGGCAGCCAGTATCGCAATTGCGAGCGTTGCGAACAGAGTTATCGCGGGCCGCGCTATGTGCGCACGGACGCGGAAGTTTTGAAGTGCCAATACCATGATGCTGTCCCCCTACGTCCCCTACTCGACGATAAAACCAACGTCGCCCGTGAAGGCCCCAACCGGCGCGCGCTCTGGGTCGCGGCCATAAATACGGTTCATCTGTCCCATCAGGTCGGACTTCAGGTCCGAGGCCCAGGCAAAGCCATCGTCCGGCATTGCGAGCTGCTGCCGGGCTACGGGCTTGACCACATAGGGCGTGACCACGATCACAAGTTCGGTCTCACGCTTCTGAAAATCCCGACTGCGAAACAGCGTCCCAATGACGGGCAAGTTTTTGAGACCTGGGTAGCCGCTAATCGCCTGCCGCGACTGATCCGAAAGAAGTCCGGCGATCACGAGCGAGCCGCCGCTTGGCAGCTCAACCACGGTTTCCGCACGGCGCACCTTCAGCGCGGGGATCGCGATCGAGTCGAGGATAACCGCCCCTTCGTTCGACAACTCGCTCACCTCGGTGGAAATCTTGAGGCTGATCAGCTCCTCAGACATGACCACCGGCGTGAAGGACAGGCCTATACCGAACTTCTTGAACTCGACCGAGATCTGGTTGAGCTCCTGAGCAACCGGAATTGGAAATTCACCGCCAGCGAGGAAGTTTGCTGTCTCGCCGGAAATAGTCGTGAGGCTCGGCTCCGCCAGCGTGCGGAGCAAGCCGTTCTCTTCAAGCGCCCTGAGCACGCTCTGGGCGCGGCTGTTGCCCGTTTGCCACCCGAGCCCAAGCGTAGCGTTGGTGCCCGAAGCACCCGCCGGGAAACCCGCTCCCGAACCGTTCGCGGCGTTGGCCGCAGCGTTCGTCAAGAACGGAGCCGCTGCTCCGAGCGCCCCGGCGATCGGAAAAGGCAGGCTGGACAACGCAGCAAAAGCGAAATTGCCGGAGTTGATGAGCGCGGCGAGGTCGACGCCGAATTGCTTCATAATATTCCGCTGCATCTCGACCACGGAAACCTTGAGCAGCACCTGCTCGCGGCCCTCGACCGTGATCATGTTGATGACCCGGCTTGGCCCGGCCGAAGCGCTACCGGCGCCCCCGCCGGAGGAACTGCTGTTGTTTATGGTGACGGCTGCGGCGCCGGCCGCAGCCGCGTTTGTGGCGCCGCTGTCGCTCGTGCCAAGAAAGCTGTTGACGATTTCGCTCGCCCGCGTCGCATCGATCGGCGTCCGCACACGTCCTGTCAGCACAACATTTTCACCGATGGTTTCCACCGTGACCCTTGAACCTGGAATGAGCCGGCGGATCAAAGCCTGAAGCGCGCTGAGATCGCGCTCGATCGTCACCTCAAGGGTCGCAATCTGCTTTCCGTGCTGGTCGATGAAAAGGATATTGGCCTCACCAGGCTCCTTGCCAATCAGATAGGCGGAGGTCGACGACTTCATCACCGCTTGGATCTGCGAAGGGTTCGAGACCATGACCTCGCGCACGTCGCGCGGCAGTTCCACAAACATCGACTTGTTGAGACCAAGCTTGATACGATGCGGACTGCTCTGGTTTGCCGCGATGCGCAGCAAAGATCGATGCTGTGACTGCGCCAAACCCTCAGCCGGGGCGACGACAGCAGAAAGCCCGAAGCCTAGGATGGCGAGCGCGCCTAGCGCGGCCAGGGTCTGAAATGTTGAGCGCCGCATCAGGGTGCCTTTTCGATTATCGCACCTGCCATCTGTCCCCATCATCAGTTGATACCCAAGGTGCGGGATGACACGCCGTATTTTAGAATCTTGACCGAGCCCGAATAGGCTTCACCGAGTTTTGTTGTGAGCTCGCTCTGGCCCCGTCTATCGGCGAGGCTGCGCAAGGAGAGCGATATCTCGCCGATAGACTGGGCCAGAGCGAGGACTTCTGTCTGACGCGGCGTCAGTTCAAGCGTAGCGGTTTTTCCGGTGGCAACCTTCTCGCCATCCTTGTTCTCCAGTGCCTGGCCGATGGCGAGCACGCGCACATTGCGTAGCACCGCCTCACTCACGGGTTTCTCTTTTCTCCCGACGCGCATCTTGTAGGACAGGATGACGTCGACCCGGTCGTTGGGGAGGATAAAGCCGCCGGCCGCCGTCTCCTCGCGGATCGGGGTCGAAATGGCACGCATACCTGCGGGCAGGATGGCAGCCATCACACCGCCCTCGGAAATCTTGATCAGCTTCTGTTCTTTGATAGGCTCGCCGACGATAAATGACGCGCGCGCCACCGCGCCAGACAGTTTTGCAGGGGCGTCGGCTTGGGATTCTTTCGTTATCAGGCCCGGGGTGACGCCTTCAACCGGCCATTCCTGCCATTTGAAGTCGCTGGATCGCACCGAATCACCGAGATTGATGTTTGTTGCGGCGACCAGCACGTCGGTGGCGCCCACGGTCGTCTCGACCCGCTGGATCTGAGGCGTGCCGGAGACAATCGCTCGGGCGATCAGGGCCGCGCCTAGCGCCGCGACCGTGGCGAGGGCGAGGACAATAACTCTTGCTCGTCTCATAATAGATTTCTTTCCTGGGAAACCCCAAACGTCCCGTAACGACTGGAATCACTCTGACCTCAAAATCTCAACAGGGAGTTAATAGACGTGCCGATTCTGGCCATCGGCGGTCGCTGAGCGATGCAAACGCAAAAGGGCGCAGGCGGCTTGGTGCCGTCCGCGCGCGCTAAAAATCAGATCAGGAAGAAATCGTCAGACGCCCAACGCCACCATGAAGGGCGTGTCGGGATAGACGAGCAGTCCGGCCGCGGCCAAGGCTATCCCGTATGGCACGCCCTCCGTGGGGCTATGCAGGCGCACGAGCCAACCTTGCGAATTGAGCAAGGCGGGAAGCGGCGCGGACCTTAGGAAAAGGATCGCCAGGGTCAGCGCGCCACCTATCAGAGCAGCGTAGATGCTGTAGATCAGGATCATCTCGGGGCCCAGCCATAGGCACGTGGCGGCGAACAGCTTGGCGTCGCCGCCACCGATCCAGCCAAAGGAGAACATAGCGAAGGTGACCACGAGCGCCGCGCCAGCCAGGACTACGTGGAACCCGATCTCCGACCAGCCAACGCCAACTAGAGGCGCGAGCACGGCAAATCCTGCGACCAACAGGAGCGCAATCCGGTTCGGGACTGTCATAGTGAAAAGGTCTGTGGCCGCGGCCAGAGCCATGGCGGCGGGAAAAATCGTAATGATGAGAAAGTTGGTGATCATCTGCCTTTTGCCTCGCGCGCCTCGAATTTCACCAAGGAGTTTGAGCGCAAAGGACTGAAAGCCGCGTTAACCGCGCCGCCCAGACATAGAATTTGCCAATCCTTCACTTTTTCGGCGTCTGATCAGGAGGACGGACATTCCTCGAATTTAGTTCAGCGTTGAGGACAAAGCGCCAATGGTTTTCCGATTACGCCCGATGCGGCCTGCCCACGGGCTAATATTAGCTACAGCTGTCGCCGCTGGTT
>DAOVDX010000041.1 GCA_030669345.1 Methyloceanibacter sp.
GCCGATCGCCGCTTGGATAGGGATCTTGAACATGTGGCGCGGGATCAGGTCTTTCAGCTTGTCGACCATGGACCGGCCACGCGCTTCGGCCCGCGCGCGGTTGACGATGACCGACAACGCATCGACGGGCTCGGAGTTGACTAAGAGCGCCATCTTGACCAGGTCGCCCTCCTCGTAATCGATGATGTGATAGTCGAACGAGGCATAGCCACGCGTCACCGATTTCAGCCGGTCGTAGAAGTCGAACACCACTTCGTTCAACGGCAGCTCGTAGACCAGCATGGCGCGGGAGCCCGCATAGGTTAGCGTCTTCTGCCGCCCGCGCCGATCTTCACAAAGTTTCAGCACGGCGCCGAGATGTTCGTCGGGCACCAAAATCGTCGCCTCGATCCACGGCTCTTCGATCTTTTCGATCTTCTGAACGTCCGGCATGTCGGCGGGGTTATGAAGCTCCCGCATTGTGCCGTCGGTAAGTTGGACGTGATAGACGACCGAGGGCGCCGTCGCGATGAGGCCGATATCGAACTCGCGCTCTAGGCGTTCGCGGATGATCTCCAGATGCAGCAATCCGAGGAAGCCGCAGCGGAAGCCGAAGCCGAGCGCGGCCGAAGTTTCCATCTCGTAGTCGAAGCTCGCATCGTTGAGCCTGAGCTTGGCCACGGCTTCGCGCAGATCTTCAAACTCGCTAGCATCAATGGGAAACAGTCCGCAAAACACCACGGGCTGGGATGGCTTAAAGCCTGTCAGCGGTTCAGCTGTTGGCTTCTTCTCGTCGGTCACGGTGTCGCCGACGCGGGTGTCGGCCACCTGCCGGATTTGCGCGGTGAAAAAACCGATCTCGCCCGGTCCGAGTTCTGATCGCATTTCTTGCTTCGGCCTGAAGATGCCAACCCGGTCCACTTGATAGGTGCCGCCGGTCAGCATCAGGCGAATACGGCTTCCCTTGGTGAGCTTGCCGTCGATGATGCGCACAAGCACGACCACGCCGAGATAGGCGTCGTACCAGCTATCTACTAGCAGCGCCTTCAGCGGTGCATCGGTGTCGCCCTTCGGCGGCGGCAGGCGATGCACGATGGCTTCGAGAACGTCTTCGACGCCCTTGCCGCTCTTCGCCGAGATTTCCAGCGCGTCGTGCGCGTCGAGGCCGATTACGTCCTCGATCTGCTGACGCACGCGCTCGGGCTCCGAAGCCGGCAGGTCGATCTTGTTCAAGACCGGGATGATGTCGTGATCGTTGTCGAGCGCCTGATAGACATTGGCGAGCGTCTGGGCCTCGACGCCTTGGGTCGCGTCGACCACGAGCAGCGAACCTTCGCAAGCCGCGAGCGACCGGTTGACCTCATAGGCGAAGTCCACATGGCCTGGCGTGTCGATCAGATTGAGCTCATAGAGCTTCCCATCCTTGGCGCGATAGTCGAGACGCACGGTCTGGGCTTTGATCGTGATTCCACGCTCGCGCTCGATGTCCATGGAATCGAGCACCTGCTCCTTCATCTCCCTCGCTGTAAGGCCGCCACAGAGCTGGATCAGCCGGTCGGCCAGCGTCGACTTGCCATGGTCGATATGGGCGATAATGGAGAAATTGCGGATATGGGAAAGGGACGTCGTCTTAGATGAACTCATGGCGGCTTCGTAGGGGAGCAAGCCGCCACCGGTCAAGCGCTTGCCTGCGACAATAATGGCGAAACCGTGCAGGCCGCTGCCCTAAATTTGGTGTTGTCATGGGTTAGTGGAGGTCTGCTAGGAAGATGCTCCCAACTTGATTGGAGAATCAGATGTTCAAGAAACTGCTCCTCGCCGCATTTGCGGCCGGTCTCGTCTCCGCCTCGACGCTGCCCCTGCAGCTGGCGCCCGCCCAGGCCGGCGAGATGGCCGGCATGACCTGTAAGGACGCCGCCAAGGCGCAGTACGCGGACGATCGCAAGGCGCGCCGCGAGTTCAAGAAGGCGTGCAAAGAGATTTGGAAGGCTGCCCAATAGGCAGTTTCCATAAGGATTTAGGTCTGCCAAGGGCCTAGGTTCAAATCGAGCGAAAGGGCGTCGAGTCTTGGCGCCCCTTCACTTTTTTCCCCGCTACGGCCATTTAGCCGGGCGGGCGTCAACCAAATCGCAACGTGCCAACTGGTAACGGCTTTTTGCGGCAGATCGACCGATTGACCGATGAGGTCAAAACTGGGACGTATCAGGCCGACGAACGTTGCGAATTTTTCATGGGAGGAACCCCCTTGCTTAAGAAAGTCTTTCTGGCTACCGCCGCCACTGTCATCGTTGCTGGCGCTTCGATGAGCGCCGCTCCGGCACAGGCTGGCATGATGAACATGAGCCTTCTCGACTGTGCGAAGAAGGCCCGTGCCAAGCATCCTGGCGATCGCAAGGCAGCCAAGGCCTGCAGGAAAGCCTGCAAGGCCAAAAAGGATGGCATGCTTTCCGGTCTCCGTGGCGGCCTGCTCAAGAACAAGAGCTAGTCGACGCGCTTTAGACATGCAAAAGGCCCGCGCTTCGGCGCGGGCCTTTTGTTTTGTCTGCTGTTCTGATGCTTGGATTGGTTAGCTGTTCTTGTCGCCCCAAATCTCCGAAAGCCGTTGCGCGCGGCCGCAACGCCACTTGTAGTATTTGTAGGACACCGGATTCTTGTTGTGATAATCCTGGTGATAGCCCTCCGCGTCGTAGAAGGTCGTCACCGGCGTAATCTCCGTCGCCACCTTCTGCTTGAAGCGCTTCGCGATCTCTTTCTTGGTGCTCTCGACCAGCGTCCTTTCCGCATCGTCAGAGACATAGACGACGGTCTGATAGGCGTGGCCCTTGTCGCAGAACTGCCCAATCGGATCGAACGGGTCGATGTTGCGCCAGTAATGGTCGAGCAGCATCGCGTAAGTGACCTTGGAGGGGTCGTAGGTCACCTTCAAGGCCTCGATATAGCCCTTGTGGCTGCCATAGGTCGGGTTGGGCGTCGTGCCGCCTGCATAGCCTGACACGGTCCCGGTGACGCCATCCACCTTGTCGAAGGCGTCTTCCACGCACCAGAAACAGCCGCCCGCGAAGATCGCGGTCCTGGTGTCCGCCGCCCGCGAATTCTGCATGCCGCCGGCGAGCATGAACGTCGCCAAGAAGGCCGCCATCAGGCCCGCACAGATTGATCGCGCAATCATTTGTCTCTCCGCAATGTTGTGTGGCTGAAAGATAGAAGGATAAGGAGTGCGGGCTCCGGAGCAAAGCATCTCTCGCGTGACCGTGATTTGAGTTGATGTTCCTGCACCCCTGCATAAGCGCTTGGGGCGGCTTGTTGATTTGGGCTAATGAAGGGTCATGCAACAGCTTCTGTCTTTACCCCAGGAGGTCATGAAAGCGGCCTACGACGTGGTTGTGGTCGGCTCGGGCTATGGCGGCGGGGTTTCCGCCTCGCGGCTTTCGCGTGCCGGTCAAAGCGTCTGTGTCATCGAGCGGGGCCGGGAAGTCCCAACAGGTTCTTTTCCGGACCGCTTTCCCGAGCTACGCCGCGAGCTTCAGTTGAATGGCGGCAAGATGCGCTCGGGCTCGCGCATGGGCCTGTTCGATTTCAGGCTTGGCGCCGATATCCATGTGCTGGTCGGTTGTGGACTTGGCGGTGGTTCGCTCATCAATGCGGCCGTGGGACTTCGGCCTGACGCCCGCGTCTTTGCCGACGAGGCGTGGCCGGAAGCGGTGGTGAAAGACGGGCTACTCGATCTGGGCTTTGAGCGGGCGCAAGAGATGCTACGCCCGTCGCGCTCCACGAAGGCGCCAGAGCTCGCCAAGTATCGCGCGCTGAAAGTGGCGAGCACGCCGTTCGGCCAGGAGCCCGTCGCGGCGCCAGTGGTGGTGAGCTTCGAGGAGACCGTCAATCCGGCCGGCGTGAAGCAACGTGCATGCACGCTCTGTGGCGATTGCTGTTCGGGCTGCAATGTCGGCGCCAAGAACACCGTGGCCATGACCTATCTCCCCGACGCCAAAGCCCACGGCGCTGAGATGTTTACCGAGCTTTCCGTCAGCCATGTCGAGAAGCGCGGCGGCGGGTGGCGTGTCCACTTCGCGCCAACCGATGGGAAGGATGGCGAGGCGCGTTTCGTCGACGCCAAGACAATCGTGCTGGCGGCGGGGACTCTTGGCTCCACCGAGATTCTGCTCCGCTCCCGTGATCAGGGTCTCGAACTGTCCGACCGGCTCGGGCATAGCTTCTCGGCCAATGGCGACATCATCGCGTTTGCCTTAGGCGGTCGCGAGCACGTCAACGCCGTAGGCGTCGGCGAACCACCGAAATTTACGGGCGAGACCGTGGGGGCCTGTGTCGCCGGCCAGATCGAGCTTCCAGACGAAGAGACGCTCGACAACTCCATGATCATCCAAGAAGGCGTCATGCCCTCGGCCCTGGCGCCGCTCCTGCCGGTATTTTTTGTGGCTGGCGGCCGCATTCTCGGGGCCGCGAAAAGCCTCATCAAGGGCGTCTATGAAGGCCCGCTATCGCGGCTGCACACCTTCTTTGTGGTGTCCCATGACGACGCCAAAGGCCAGATCAAGCTCGACAAGGGCCAGGCGCAAATCCACTGGCCCAATGTCGGCGAGCAGCCGGTCTATAAGCGCGTCGATGAGGCTTTGACCAAGGCGGCCGAGGCTGTCGGTGCGCGTTACATCAAGAGCCCGATGGCCGCCACGATGGGCACCAAGCCGGCCACGGCCCATCCTCTCGGTGGCTGCGGCATGGGTGACGATGCGGCAAGCGGCGTGGTCAATCACAAATGCCAGGTCTTCGCGGGGGTGCAAGGTGAGGACATCCATGCCGGGCTTTATGTCTGCGATGGCGCGGTCATCCCGCGCTCCATCGGCGTCAATCCGCTGCTGACCATCACGGCGCTCACCGAGCGCGCCATGGTTCACTTCGCCCGCGATCACAATCTTGGATTTGATACAGAACCGATCCGCGAAGCAGAGCGGGCCAGCGCTTAGGCCGCTGGCAGCTCGCTGTTAGCCGCGCAGTTCGCCGCCAGTGGCTTTGGCGACAGCGGCGACGATTTTCTCGGCCACCGCGTCGATCTCGGCATCGGTCAGCGTCTTGTTACGGGGCTGGAGCGTCACCTCGATGGCGAGCGACTTCTTGCCCTCGGGCACGCCTTTGCCGGTGAACACATCGAACACACCTACGGTGGAAATCAGCGCGCGGTCGGCGCTTGCTGCGGCGCGCACCAGCCTGCCCGCTTCGACATCGCCATCGACCAGGAAGGCGAAGTCACGGCGCACCGGCTGCAGGTCTAGCGCTTCCAGCGCAGGTTTCACCGTGCCTTTGTTCTTGGCAGGCGGCAAATTGTCGAGGAACAGCTCGAACGCAGCCATGGGCGCGTCGGCCTCAAGCGTGGCGAGGATATCTGGATGAAGCTCGCCGAACACGCCGAGCATCACTTTAGGTCCGAGCTTCAATGCGCCAGAGCGGCCTGGGTGGAACCAGGCTGGCGCTTCGCGTGTAATCATCAGCTTCGATTGATCGAGACCCAGCGCTGCGAGCGCCGCGACGGCATCGGCTTTGACGCCAGCCCAATCAGCTTCAGGCGCCTCACCCGACCAGTGCCGGCCTGAGCCATCGAGCATCGAGTGACCAAAGCGCACGCCTGAGGCAGCAACATATTGGTCTTCAGGTTCAGCGCCGTGATAGGCCTGACCAAGTTCGAACAGCGCGCCGTCGGTGAAGCCCCGGTCGCGATTGCGTTTGGCGGCGGTGATGAGGCCAGGCAATAGGCTCGGCCGCATCTGCGACAGCTCCGTCGAGATGGGATTGGCCAGGGTCAGTTCAGGTTGGCCACCGCCGAAGAGCTTTGCCTCGTCCAGCGGCAAGAACGACCAAGTCACGGCCTCAACGAGGCCGCGGGCGGCGAGCAGACGGCGCACGCGCTTTTGCCGCGCTTGCGGTCCGGTCAGCACAGGTGCGGCGACACCGGCCATGCGGGCTAGTGGCGTTGCGGGCACGTGATCGACACCGACGAGCCGCACCACTTCTTCCACCAAATCGACGGCGCCCGTGATGTCCGGACGCCAAGGCGGCGGGCTCGCTTTCAGCACATTGGCCTTGCCTTCGAGCTTGATGCCAAGCGCTGTGAGGCGGCGTCTGATCTCACTGTGCGGCAATGACAGTCCGCTCAAGCGGCCGATCAGGGTCATGTCGAATTTGAACGCAGGTGTTGGTTTCGGCGTTTTGCCGGCGATGGTGATCTTGCTTGGGTGCCCGCCGCAGAGCTCGGTCACCATATGGGTGGCAAGCTCAAGGCCAGGCTCCACGAATTCAGGATCGACGCCGCGCTCGAAACGGAAGCGCGCATCGGACTGGATGTTCAGGGTCCGCCCCGTCTGCGCCGTGCGCTTCGGATCGAAATAGGCCAACTCGATGAAGACGTTTGTCGTTTCTTCGGTGCAGCCGGTGTCCTCGCCGCCAATCACGCCACCAAGGCCGAGCACGCGGGCTTCGTCGGCGATGACGCACATGGTCTCGTCCACGGCGTAGGTCTTGCCGTCGAGCGCAACGAACTTCTCGCCCTTCGCACCGAGCCGCGCGCGGATGGCGCCTGTGAGCTTGTCGGCGTCATAGACATGAAGCGGGCCGCCACGATCGAAAGAGATGTAGTTGGTGATGTCGACCAGCGCGTTGATGGGGCGCAGGCCGATTGCCTTCAGCCGGCGCTGCAGCCATTCGGGGCTCTTCGCGTTCTTGACGTCACGCACCAGACGCCCGGCAAAGATTGGACAAGCCTCCTTTGCCACTTTGGCGAAGTCGAGCTTGATGGCGATGGGATTGTCGAAGCCGCCTTTAACAGGCTTGCAGGGAAGCTTCTTGAGCTTGCCGATGCCGGCCGCCGCGAGATCACGGGCCACGCCGCGCACGCCAAGACAGTCGGGCCGGTTCGGCGTGGTGGCGATGTCGAACACCACATCGTCAAGGCCGAGCGCCTTAGCCGCCGAGCTGCCCACTTTTGTCTTCGGGGGAAGCTCAATGATTCCGGAATGCTCGTCGGAAAGTTCAAGCTCGCGCTCCGACGCCATCATGCCGTTCGACTCAACGCCTCTGATCTTGACCTTGGATAGGGTGAGGTCGATGCCGGGCACATAAGCGCCAACGGGTGCGAACACGCCTTTGAGGCCGACGCGCGCGTTCGGCGCGCCACACACGACCTGCAAGCGCTCCTTGCCGGTGTCGACTTCCAGGACCTGAAGCTTGTCGGCGTCGGGGTGTTTCTTCGCACTCACGACCTCTGCCACGCGGAAAGTTTTAAGCGCGGCGGCGGGATCGAACACGTCTTCGATCTCAAGCCCGATGCGGGTGAGCGTGTCAGCGATTTCGTCCACGGAGGCTTCCGTGTCGAGATGCTCTTTCAGCCATGACAGGGTGAACTTCATGGCTAGTGACTAAGCCCCGCTGCAAGAGTGGGCACGGCGAGCGGGGCGAAGCCGTAATGCTTCAGCCAGCGCAGATCGCCGGAGAAGAACGCGCGTAAGTCCGGCATGCCGTATTTCAGCATGGCCAGGCGGTCGATGCCCACGCCGAAGGCGAAGCCCTGATATTTCTTCGGGTCGAACTCAACGGCTTTCAGCACGTTGGGATGGACCATACCGCAGCCCAAAATCTCGAGCCAACGATCGCCTTCGCCGATGCGGATTTCGTCGCCGACTTTGGCGTAACCGATATCCACTTCCATGGATGGCTCAGTGAAGGGGAAATGGCTGGCACGAAAACGCATCTTCACTTCCGGCACTTCGAAGAACGCTTTGCAGAATTCCTGCAACACCCATTTCAGATGACCGAGATGGGTGTCCTCGTCGATGACGAGCCCTTCGACCTGGTGAAACATTGGGGTGTGGGTCTGATCGGAGTCGCAGCGATAGACGCGGCCCGGTGCGATGATGCGCAAAGGCGGCTTCTCTTTCAGCATGGTGCGGATTTGCACCGGGCTCGTATGGGTCCGCAGCAAGGGGCGCGTGCCGTCGGGCCTCTCAGCAAAATAGAACGTGTCGTGATCCTGCCGCGCGGGATGCTCCCGCGGGATATTGAGCGCGGTGAAGTTGTTGAAGTCGGTCTCGATGTCGGGGCCCTCGGCGATGGAGAAGCCCATATCGGCGAAGATCTCGGTGATCTCGTCAGTGACCTGGCTGACGGGATGAATGCGCCCCTCGGCCAGCGGTCCTTCGCGCACCGGCAGCGTAACGTCGGCGGTTTCGTGCGCGAGCCGTTTTGCGGTGGCGGCACGGCTGAGTTCCTGGTGCTTAGCTTCGAGCGCCTCGGCGACGGCCGTCTTGACCGCGTTGACCGCCTGACCGAAGTCGCGGCGTTCTTCCGGCGGCATCGAGCCGAGCTTCTGCATCAGGGCCGAGACACGGCCCTTCTTGCCAAGGACACCAACGCGCACGTCTTCAAGCGTGCCAAGGTCGGAGGCGCCCGCGATGGCCGCGAGCAGCTCAGCTCTTAGGCTGTCGAGCTCTGGCGCACTCATGGCTCCGGCTCCCCTGGCCCGGCGACGCGGGCGGCTTTAGGCCTGCGCGGCGGCGGAGGCAGCCTCGACCAGGCTCTGGAAAGTCTGCGGTTCGTGCACGGCGATATCGGCCAGTACCTTGCGATCAAGGTCGATCCCGGCCAGCTTCAGGCCATTGATGAATTGACCGTAGGTCGTGCCGTTGGCGCGCGCGGCGGCGTTGATGCGCTGGATCCACAGAGCGCGGAACGTGCGCTTCCTCACCTTGCGGTCGCGATAAGAGTATTGGCCGGCCTTATCGACTGCCTGCTTGGCGATGCGGATGGTATTCTTGCGGCGGCCGTAATAGCCCTTGGCCTTGGCCAGGACCTTGCGGTGCCTGGCATGGGCGGTAACGCCGCGTTTCACACGTGACATAGCGATGCTCCTTAAAGCTGGTCTCGTCCTTAGGCCCTAGCGGGCATAGGGGAGAAAATTCTTTTTCACGATCTTGGCGTCTTGTTCGCAGAGGACCATCGTCCCCCTGGCATTGCGGATAAATTTGGTGGTCCGCTTGATCATGCCGTGACGCTTGCCGGCGGCGAGGACTTTCACCTTGCCATTGGCCGTGACCTTGAATCGCTTCTTGGCACCGCTCTTGGTCTTGAGCTTGGGCATTTGGCTTCCTTAATTGAGGCCATGGCAGGACTAAAGACCTGCCTGGCGTTCTTGCGCTTGATGGAAAGCAATTTGAACCGCCACGGCATGCCCTGCCGGGCGGTTCCTGAAGGGCGGTTTATAAGGGGAATTCCTGAAGGTTGGAAGCCCCAATAAGCCTCCCGAGAGGATTGCTTAACTACGGACCTTAACGCCTGTTTCTGCTTCAATGAGTAGAAATTGCCGTGGACTTTTACTGTGTATTGCCAAGGACTTACCTGGTATGGCACGCTTGTATAGCGGGACGTGGTGGTAGTGGGAGCCCCTGAATGCCCAAGAAATGGTTTGATTGGTCGAAGGGAATGCCGCGGGCTCAATCCGATTTCCTCATACTTCTGGCGCTCGCATTACCCCTTTTCATCTTTGTCGTGTGGGTCGATGCGCTCGATAAATTCTTCGAATACAGCCGAGTCCACGAAGAATACGAAATCGATGAGATCCTCTCCTTTCTGTTTTTCGTCGGCATCGCTGCCATCGTCTACTCGGCGCGTCGCATTGCCGATCTCCGCCGGGAGATCGATCAGCGCCGTGCGGTTGAAGCGGAGGCGCAGCGTCTCGCACGCCATGACATTCTGACTGGGCTGCCCAATCGCCGGCGTTTCCTTGAGGAGTTCAACAGCCAGGTTCTTAAGGCCGGCAAAGACCAGCGCTGCGCCCTGTTTGTGATCGATCTGGATTATTTCAAGCCGATCAACGACCTTTACGGCCATCGGCTGGGGGACGAAGTGCTGCGCGTCGTCGCCCAGCGCCTCACCGACATCGTGGAAGACAGAGGGACTGTCACGCGGCTCGGTGGAGATGAATTTGGTATTGTCATGACGGTCGGCCAAGACGACGAGCTTCCGCTCAGCCTCGCGCGCCGCATCGTCCATGACATCCCAAGGCCGATCAATCTCGCTGCTCTGTCGCTTGAGGTTGCCGCCAGCGTGGGTGTCTCGATGTTCGACCCAAAACACGAGGGTGGCGGTGAGGTCGATCGTCGCGAGCGCAATCCGGTCGAAACAGTCCTCCGGCAGGCCGACATGGCGATGTACCGGGCGAAGATGGCCGGACGGGCAAGGTATCGCTTCTTCGACAACGATATGGACCAGCGCCTCCAGCAAAGGGTCCAACTCGAACGAGAGATTAGGGGTGCCGTGGAACGCGGAGAAATCGTTCCCTACTACCAGCCGCTCGTGAACCTCCAAACGGAAGAGACCATCGGTTATGAGCTTCTCGCGCGCTGGCGACACCCGACAATGGGCGTGCTGCCGCCTTCGTTGTTCATTCCCATTGCCGAGGACACTGGTGTTATCGGCGCCCTCACCGATTCGCTGCTCGCCCGGGGCTTGAAAGAGGCCAAGGCCTGGCCAGAACATATTTGCTTGGCAGTGAATTTGTCGCCCCGGCAATTCGCCGATCCAATGCTCGTGCAGAAAATATTGGATCCTCTAGCGGCCTCAGGTTTTTCACCGGAGCGGCTTGAAATCGAGATCACCGAGACGGCCGTGGTGCAGCGTCTGGAAGAAGCCAAGACCACGCTTGAGGCTCTGCGCAAACTCGGGGTCCGCATCGCGCTCGACGACTTTGGCACTGGCTATTCGGGCCTACACCATTTGCGCGAGCTTCAGCTCGACACGATCAAGATCGACAGATCGTTTGTCAGCGAGATGTTGAAACACGCCGATGACGAAAAGCTAGTCGAAGCGATCGTGAGCATGGGACGCGTGCTGGGGCTGCGCACCATGGCTGAAGGTATCGAGACGAAAGAGGTGCTCGAGAAGCTCGTCGCGCTTGGATGCGAAACGGGCCAGGGTTTTCTCTTCGGCCGGCCGGAGCCCATGACGGCGCGCGCCTTGAAAAAGGCGCATGCCACCCATCCTAGCGCTTAGCGCGGCGAGAGCACCATCACCATTTGCCGTCCTTCGAGACGGGGTTCCGACTCGACCTTGGCTATTTCGGTGGTGTCCTGTTTGACCTTGTTGAGGAGCTGCACGCCGAGATCCTGATGAGCCATCTCGCGGCCACGGAAGCGCAGCGTCACCTTGACCTTGTCGCCTTCCTCGAAAAACCGGTTCATCGACCGCATCTTCACATCGTAATCGTGCGTGTCGATATTCGGCCGCATCTTGATCTCTTTGATCTCGACAGTGCGCTGCTTCTTGCGCGCCTCGGCGGCTTTTTTCTGAGCCTGATATTTGTACTTGCCGAAATCCAAGATCTTGCACACTGGCGGCACGGAGTTGGGCGAGATCTCGACAAGGTCGAGCCCGGCTTCCAAAGCGCGCTCACGGGCATCGTTGATCTCGACGACACCGACATTTTCGCCTGTGGCGTCAATGAGCTGGATTTCTGGAGTATCGATGCCCTCGTTGACGCGGGGGCCTCCCCGATTAGGGGTGAGTTTCATGGGCCGTCTTGCGATGTTCGTTCTCCTTTATTGAACTGGCGCCCTCGCCGCGGCGAGGCACGGGGCGCGTTTCTACAACTAGCCTCGAACCTAAAGGTTCTACAGGATGGGAAAGAGTTCTGACAAGTCGCGGTAAAGGCTTCAAAGCCGCCGTCGCGCCCTTATGCACCGCCCTCGGCACCCGATCCTGCGTCGTAGAGCGGCGGATGTTCGAAGAGTTCGGCTAGCCCAGTGCCAAGCAGCTCATCATAGACGGCCAGCGTCCTCATCTGCATCTGAGCCAGATCGAACTTCTTGCCCACACGCGTGCGTGCCCGGGTGCCGATTTCTGTGCGTTCCTCGGGCGTCAGCGCCAGCGCGGTTTTGATGCGATCGGCGAGCGCCGCAACATCGCCGGGCGGCACCAAATAACCGGTGAAGTTCGATTCATCGCCCTCGGCGGCGACAATGGTCTCCGGCAAGGCGCCCATATCCGAGACGATGACGGGGCAGCCCATGGCCTGCGCCTCGATGCTGGTCCGGCCAAAGGTCTCGGCCACTAGCGAGGGCACGAGCGCCGTATGGGCGGCAAGAAAGGCCACGGGCATGTCCCCGCAATGACCGACGAGCTTAGCTTTGGCCTCTAAACCATGGCGCGTAATGAGGTCGGTAAGCTCTTGGCGATAGCCCTCCTTCGTCCCGTCGCCGACGAAGATTGCCATGGCGCCTTCGAACGCACCTGATTGTTCGAGCCGCCCGATGGCTTCGATTGTTTCTCGCTGTCCCTTGATGCCGGAAAGCCGCGCGGCATGGAGCACGATCTTGATCTCTGGCGGGACGCCCCAACTTTCTCGCAAACGTGCCACTGGGCCCGGCGGCACCACGAACGGATCGAAAATGGCGCCATCAATGCCACGGAAGATGGTGCGGATGCGTTTCTGCGCTACGTGCTGTCGCGAGGCCACGAGGTTCGCCGTGTACATCGAGTTGGCGATGACGCGGTCGCCGCGCCCCATGACGCTGTTGTAGATCGCCTTCACCGAGCCGGGACTTCCATACGTGCCGTGATAGGTCGTGACAAACGGCCGCTTCGTCCAACGCGCGGCGAGAAGTGCGCTCCAGGCCGGCGCCCGGCTTCGGGCATGCAGAAGCGCGATGTTGCGTTCCTCGATGAGCTTGGCGAGCCGCCGCGCATTAGCCAGCATCGTGCCGGGGTTTTTGCTCCCCATAGGCATTTCAACGACTTCGCCGCCGGCGCGCGTCACCGCGCTTGCCAAACGCCCGCCTGCCGTGGCAACGAGCGCCTTGGCGCCGGCGCGGATGAGCGCTTCGGCGATCTCGACGGTCGATTGTTCGCTGCCGCCAGTCTCGAGCCGCGGCACGACCTGCATTATGGTTACGTCTGACATGATCTACGTCTTTGGCGAAAAACTCAGATGGCGCCAGCGATAATTAGAATGGACGAGCAAGAACCACAATTCCTCGAGGTTGGCCAAGGATCTAAACGCCGCCAAATCGCCTATCGCTGGGCTGATTCGGGCACGGATGAGTCTGGCGTGGCGATCCTGTGGCTCCCCGGCTTCCTCTCGGACATGGCAAGCACCAAGGCTTTGGCGCTTGGCGATTGGGCGCGAGCTCAAGGCCACGCCATGCTCCGTTTCGACTATTCGGCCCACGGCGTGTCGCCGGGAGACATTCTAAAAGCCTCGATTGGCGACTGGCTTGAAGAGGCGACCGCTATGCT
>DAOVDX010000144.1 GCA_030669345.1 Methyloceanibacter sp.
CACGCTTCTGAAGCGGCCCTTCGAAGAGGGCATCGAGGTCGAGGCAGGCGCGGTGATGTTCGACATCGACCCGGCTGAATTCAGTGCCGATCTCTTGTCCGCCACCGCGAATTTGGCCAAGGCAGAAGCAAGCTACGCTGAGCATAAGCGGAACCTTGAGCGCTACACCACCTTGGTCGAGAAAGACAGCCCAGCGGTCAGCGAGTCGCAATACGACATCGCCAAGTCGAAGGCCGATCAGGCGAAAGCCGAAGTCTCCGCGGCGCAGGCACAGGTCGATCAGGCCAAGCTCGATTTGAGCTACGCTACGATCATATCGCCAATCAAAGGGCGCAGCGGTATCGCCACCGCCGATGTTGGCAACCTCATCGGGCCGGACAGCGGCGTGTTGGTGACGGTTCTCAATATTGACCCGATAGACGTGCGGTTCTCGATCGGCGAGCGTGTCTATCTGAACTTCATGGAGGCCACGAAGGCGGGGACGGCAGAGACATTTACGCCTCAGATTAAGCTCGCCAACAACAAGCTCTATGAGCACGCCGGTAAGATCGACGTGGTGGATAATAAGGTCGACCCGGCCACGGGCACGATCAAAATCCGGCTGACGTTCCCCAACCCTGACCGCATCTTAGTGCCTGGCCTCTATGTGAGCGTGATCCTCACGAGCGCGAAGCCCCAGAAGCGCGTCGTTGTTCCCCAGTCGGCCGTGCAAGAAAATCAGGCCGGCCCGTTTGTGCTGATCGTCAACGCCGAGAGCCGGGTTGCGGCTCGCCCGATTAAGATGGGCGAGCGGCTGAATACCGGCGTGGTCGTGCTCGAGGGCCTCGTCCCAGGCGAGACCATTATCATCGAAGGCATTCAAAAGGTCAGACCCGGCGTCGAAGTGCACACGACCTTCAACACGCTGGCTGAGGAGCCAGAGGTCGTCGAGCCACAGCTGGACGCCGCGGGAGCGCAAGACGATGGGCCGGATGGATCCGATACGCCGAAGGCCGACATGAAAGCGGCACCCAAGCCCGAGACCAAGTCTGAGCCCGAAACTAAGTCTGAGACCAATGCCGAGATGAAGGCTGATCCTGAGCCCAAAGCCGAGCCCGAGACAAAAGCGGAGCCCGAGACGAAGGCCGATCCGAAGGCTGAGCGCTAGACCATGCTCAGCGCCTTCTTCATCAATCGCCCAAAATTTGCGTTTGTCATTGCGATTGTGACGATCATCGCGGGCGTTCTGGCGATTAGCGTTTTGCCGGTTGCGGAATACCCGGAGCTGACGCCGCCCCAGGTCCAGGTCTCGGCGAAATATCCCGGTGCCAACGCCAATGTCGTGGCTGAAACCGTCGCGGCGGTGATCGAAGCCGAAGTCAACGGCGTCGAAGGCATGACCTACATGTCTTCCAAGAGTTCCAACGACGGCAGCTATACGCTCACCGTCACGTTCTCCATCGAGACGGACGGCGACACGGCTCAGATCAACGTGCAGAACCGTGTGTCTCAGGCGATGCCAAAGCTGCCCGAGGAGGCGAAGCGCCAAGGCATCACCACCGAGAAGAAGTCCACCAGCATGTTGTCGGTGATTTCGGTGTACTCGCCGAATGGCACCTATGACGACATCTTCCTCAGCAATTATTCGAGCATAAATCTGCGCGACACCCTGGCCAGGGTTTCCGGCGTCGCGTCCGTCGACATTTTAGGCGCACGTGATTACGGCATGCGCATCTGGCTCGATCCCGACCGGCTGACCGCGCTCGGCCTGACGGCGAGCGATATCATCGGCGCGATCCGCGATCAGAATATTCAGGCAGCGCCTGGCGCGATTGGCCAACAGCCGACGCCCGACACGCAACAATTCCAATACACCCTCACCGCACAAGGGCGGCTTGAGAGTGTGAGCGAATTCGGCGACATCGTCCTCGTGGCGAACTCGGACGGTTCGGTGGTTAAGTTGAAAGACGTGGCCAAGGTCGAGCTCGGCGCTGAAAACTATGGCTGGTTCGGCCAGCTGAACGGTCAGCCGGCGGCGTTGCTTGCCGTCTATCAGCTTCCTGATGCCAACGCGCTCAGCGTTGCCAATACCATCGAGTCCGAGATGGAAAGGCTCTCGCAGCGCTTCCCCGAAGACCTTGCCTATCAGGTGACGTACGACACGACGCTCTACGTTGAGACCTCGATCCGTGAGGTGGTGATCACTCTGCTTCAGGCGCTCGCCCTCGTCGTGCTGGTCGTCTACATCTTCTTGCAGGACTGGCGGTCGACCCTCATCCCGGCCATCGCCATTCCCGTCTCGCTCATCGGTACCTTCGCGGCGCTGCTGGCGATGGGTTTCACCATCAACACGATCAGCCTGTTCGGGCTCATTCTGGCCATTGGCGTGGTGGTCGATGACGCCATCATCGTGGTGGAGAATGTCCAGCGCCATATGTCGGACGGCCTCTCGCCCCCCGACGCGACGCTCAAAGCGATGGAAGAAGTGACCGCGCCGGTCATCGCCACCACGCTCGTGTTGCTCGCCGTGTTCGTACCGGTGGCGTTCACGCCGGGCCTGACGGGGCGGTTGTTCGAGCAATTCGCCGCCACGATCTCCGTCGCCGTGATCCTGTCCTCGATCAATGCGCTGACACTGAGCCCGGCTCTGTGCGCGATGATCCTGAAGCCGCCAACCGAGACAAAGTGGGGCCCGCTGGCGTGGTTCGAGCGCGGCCTCACATGGGCGCGCAACGGTTACAACAGGGTGGTGCGCGGCCTGATCAGCGCCACGATCGTTGGTCTCGTGATCGTTGCAGGCGTGTTTGCGGGAACAGTTGTTATCGGTTCGTCCGTGCCCACGGGGTTTATCCCGGCAGAGGATTGCGGCACGTTCTTCATCGACATTCGCTTGCCCGATGGCGCGGCGCTGCCGCGCACCGCGGTGGTGCTGACCGAGGTCGAGAAGATCTTGGAGGATACCGAAGGCGTCGCCAATGTCATCGCGGTGGGCGGCTACTCCATGCTGCAAGCCACGGTGGTGCCGACCGGCGCGTTCGTTATCGCGGTGCTGGAGCCGTGGGCTGAACGCAACGAGCCCCAGGTCCAACTGGGCGCCATCATGCAGAGCGTGGCGCCGAAATTCGCTGCCATCTCGCGGGCGGTCATTACGCCCTTCGTGCCGCCGCCAATTCCGGGCTTGGGTACCACTGGTGGCTTTGAGTTTGTCTTGCAGGATACTGAAAGCCGGTCGCCGCAATCCCTGGCGTCGGTGCTTGGTGGCTTTATCTTTGCCGCCAATGGGCGCCCCGAAGTGACCGGTGTGTTCAGCACATTCGGTGCTAGCTCGCCGCAGCTCTTCATCGACGTCAATCGCGAGCTGGCCAAAACCAAGGGCGTCGGCATCGAAGAAATCTTCACCGTGCTCAATGCCAATATCGGCGCGTATTACGTCAACGACTTCAATAAGTTTGGGCGCGTCTACCGCGTCTATGTGCAGGCGGAAGCCGACCGGCGCGACAAGCCTGATGATATCGGCAAGCTCTATGTGCGCTCCGACACGGGCGAGATGGTGCCGATGAGCACGCTGGTTACGGTTGAGTCAGCGCTCGGGCCCGAGACGATCGAGCGCTACAACATGTTCCGCTCGGCCACGGTCAACGGTAACCCCGCACCGGGGTTCAGCTCAGGTCAGGCGATTACGGCCATGCAGGCGACGGCGGCGAACGACCTGCCGGATGGTTACACTTATGAGTGGACCGGCATGTCGTATGAGGAAATCAAGGCCGGCGAGGCGGGTGCCGCCGTCTTTATTCTATCCATCGTGTTCGCCTATCTATTCTTGGTTGCCCAGTATGAAAGCTGGAGCATCCCCATGTCGGTCATGCTGTCGGTGGTGTTCGCGGTGCTCGGTGCGGTGGTGACACTCAAGCTGAGCGGCGTCGCGCTCAACACCTACGCCCAAGTCGGCCTCGTGCTCCTTATCGGTCTAGCGGCGAAGAACGCTATTCTTATCGTCGAGTTTGCCAAGGATCTGCGGGAGCAGGGCACGCCCATTGTCGAAGCGGCACAGCAGGCCGCTTCGTTGCGCTTCAGAGCGGTGATGATGACGGCCCTGTCCTTCATTCTCGGCGTGCTGCCGCTGGTCCTCTCTACGGGCGCCGGTGCCGCTGCGCGCGTCTCGGTGGGTCTCACGGTGTTCGGCGGCATGGCCATGGCGACGGTTCTCGGCGTCGTCTTCGTGCCGTTCCTCTACGTCCAGTTCCAGCGCCTGCGCGAGGCGGTGAAGGGCGGCAAGACGGCCGAAGCCGCCACGTCATCGGCTACTAAAGCCCAGCAGGCGTAAGGCCAGTCCATCGCGCTCGCGCGCGCCGGAAGGGGAAGACGTGCTTATTCAAATCATTCTCGGTGCGATGATGGTCGTGATCACCACGATGATCCAAGGCGTCTTCATGTTCGTGGGTATCCGCCGCTTGCGCGAGTATGCCCCGCAGCGGCCGAGGAAATCCATGCTGCTATCGACCTTAAGGATTGCCGTCTTCGTGCTGTGGCTGTTCCTCGCCACTATTCTGGAGGTTTGGTCCTGGGCGACGCTTTATCTCGCGCTTGGTGTGTTTGGCTCGATTGAGGAGGCGACCTATTTCTCCACCGTGACCTTCACGACGCTCGGCTATGGCGACATCACCCTCGATGACTGGCGGTTGCTGTCCTCGTTCGAGGCGGCCAACGGTCTTCTGATGTTCGGCTGGTCCACGGCGCTCGTCTTCGTCGCCGTGCAATGGATCTACGAGAGCGACTACAAGCCGACCGACGAAGACGCGTGATGCATTCGACGGTCGCCGTCGCGCTCAATTTGCCATAGGTTTCGGCTAACAAAGCCTTTCAAAGGCCGACTGCTTAGCGCCCCGCCAAGAGGGCGCTCTGAAGGGGAGGCTGACGCCATGGACGAAGTGGAGAGGATTATCTCCAGGCTGAATGGGATCGATCCCAGCCGGCCCTATTTCGACCCGCTTGCGGCGGAGGATGCT
>DAOVDX010000020.1 GCA_030669345.1 Methyloceanibacter sp.
CGAGGAACGCCCGGAGGGCTACATCTGGTGGGCCACGCGGAGTAAATCTCGTCTTTATTTGCACGGCGATGTGCCGTCGCAGGAGGACCAACGGACCCTGCTTGGCATGATCAAGGCGCTTTTTCCGGACCTCGAGGTCAAGGATCGGATGAAGCTTGTCGACATCGGAACGCCGACAGAACAATGGCTCGGAGCGGTCAGCTTTGGGCTCCAACAATTGGCTCATCTCAAATTCGGTTCCGTGCGGCTTCTAAAGTCCGGTCTAAGGATTTCGGGTGAGGCAAGCAGCGCCGAGGAGTTTGTTGAGATCAAGAAGACCCTCGCGGGGCCTCTGCCAACCGGACTCACGATCAAGAGGGCGAACGTGCGGCCTCCGAACGCCGATCCGTTTGTATTTACCGCCGATCTCGGCACCAATGCACTGAGTCTCGCTGGCAGCGTGCCGAGCGAAGAGGCGCGCAAACAATTGCGGGAATTGTCGCGGGAATTGTTTGAAAGGCCGGGGTTCGACGACCGGCTTGAACTTGCCTCCGGTGCGCCCGAGGGGTGGGACGACGCGGTGATCGTTGCACTTCGTGCGCTGAGCAGCTTGGAGTCCGGGAAAGTCTCTCTCTCCGGCGTCGCCGTCACCATTGAGGGCGTGGCACCGGATCAGGGTACCGCCGTCGCTGTGTCTTATCAGCTCAGGCGCGACCTGCCCAAGCAGTTCTCCACGTCGGAGAGCATCAAATGGAAAGAGGCGAACGCCGCGGGCGATATGGCGTCAGAAATGATCCCGCGCATCAAGGCCTACGTGCGGACCAACGCCAACGGACCGAAGAGCGTGATACCAACGCTGATGCCGCCGCTTGGTGCGCGCTAGACGCCGGCGCTGGCCTCAAAGCACAGACTAATCGTTGACCGCGAAGAATGAACCGATTGCCTCGACCGGCTCCTGCTCTTGGAGCACCGGCGTGTGACCCTGGTCGGGAACCGTCAGGGTCCGCATGTTCGGATGTCGTTCCGTCATCAACTCCAACGTCTCTGGGCTGAGCACGTCTGAATATTCGCCTCTGAGGACGAAGAGGGGAATGCGCCCAAGCGCGGCGAACTGGGGCCACATATCCGGTACTGGCCTGCTGAGATCGATGGATCCCATGGCCCGGCTTAATTTGCGGTCATAGGACAGGGCGAGGCGTCCTTTGCGCTCCTCGAAGATGCCACGCGCCATCTGGTCCCACTCAGCGTCGGTGAAATTGGGAAAGCCCCGGCCATTGATCTCCCGCATGATCATCACCGCGTCGGCCCAAGTCTTCGGTACCGGCGTGCGTCCGACATAGTTGACGATCCGAGCAAGACCACGCGTCTCGATGACGGGGCCGATATCATTGAGCACCAGAGCGCCCATCGCCGTCGGCCTGAGAGCGGCCATCATCATGGCGATGATTCCGCCCCTCGAAGTGCCAACCACACCCACGCGGTGCAGCCCTTGCAGGGTCAGAAAGTCCATGACGTCCATAAGCTCGGTATAAGGCGCGTAGTTCCGCCAGTTGCGATCATGCTGCGACAGACCACGGCCCCGATAGTCGAGACAGTAAACGTTGCGAGGTTTGTCCGGATGGGTCGAGAGATAGGTCGCAAGCGTATAGAAGTCGCGCGCATTGCGCGTGAGACCTGGCAAGCAGATCACACTCCGGAACTTCTCATCCGGGGCGGGGTAGTGGCGAGCATGAAGTCTAAGGCCGTCGGACGACTCATAGAAAATGTCTCGCCACGGCTGGTTTTCAAGCTCGGGCATCGTCGGCTATGCAACCCTAGGAACGTATGCTGATCAAGTGCGGCGCACGGAGCGCGCTCGGGCGGCAGTGTTCAGTAAAGTTGGAGACGGAGCAAGCCTCGAAAGCTCAGGGTGCTTTAACTGTCGCGGCTTGGATGGGGGTCGCCGCGGTGGAGACCGATGCCGTTTGCGAGGACGGGACTTTTCGGCCGCGATTGAGATCCTGCACAAGATGGAGGGCTTCGTTTGGCCCTGATAGGCGGGAGCGATAAAGCTGCAAGGTCTCCATGATTTTGAAGACATAGCGCCTGGTCTCGGTGAATGGGATACGCTCCATCCAGTCGATCGGGTCGACATCGGGATTGCGCGGGTCGCCGTAGATGCTCATCCACTCTTTGACGCGCCCAGGGCCCGCGTTATAGGCCGCGAGCGCTAGGAAATACGAACCGCTATAGCCCTCGATCAAATCGCTCAGGAAGGCTTCACCGAGCTGTTGATTATAGGCAGCATTGGTCAACCGCGACTTCGAGTACTTCACCTTATGGCGCCGGGCGACACCGCGGGCGGTCGCGGGCATCAACTGCATCAGGCCGCTCGCCCCCACCGGGCTCTTGGCACCGGCATTGAACTCGCTCTCCTGGCGTGACAGCGCATGCACCAGCGCCGGGTCAACCCGCTTGGCGAGCAGGCTCTTGAACGCTGGCATAACGCCCACAGGCAACGCGTAGTCGCCGAGTGGAAGGTCGCGGTTGAAGGCAATCTTCGAAAGCCTAAGGCCGATCTGCCGCTTGTTCGTAGCCTTGGCAAGCTCGGCCAGCAGCACGACCTCGGCCGCACTATTGAGCTTGCGGGAGAGCGCCAAGAAAAACTGCGGCGTGACCCACTCCAAGTTAGCAGCGCGCGCAATGCCGATGGCCCTTACGCCTTCGCGCGCCATGAAGCGGTCTATGTCGGCCTGAGTTGGTGTCGGGGTGGATGTCACCTCAAGACGCGCGGGCCGGGGATCAAGCGCCTGGCGCCCAAGCTGCCCATAGAAATATTGCGGATATTTGGCAGCCCCGTGGAAGTGAACCGTGGCGGAGCTGGGATCACCTAGGACGAGGGCCGTACGGCCAAGCCAGTATTCGCCCATCGAGATATATCGAGAGCTCTTGGATGCCTTGCGCATGGCGAGGAAGTGACGCAAGGCCGTGTTCGGCTCGTCGAGATAGCGCAACGCGATCCAGCCAGCCAGATACTCGGCCTCAATGTAAGAATCGCCCGAATTAAGCCCATGCTTCGAGGCAATTTCATATGCGGTGCGGGGATGGCCATCGTTGAGTGCGGCGCGGACATTAATGCGCCGTTCGATCCACCATTCCTTGAGGTCGATCAGGATCGTCTGTTCAAGGGGCGCATCGAGCAGGAGCTTCCACGCGCGTAGCCGCTTATCCTTTTTCTTGGTGCGCCGAAGCCACTGAATATTGTTGAAGCGCAACCCGACATCCGCCTCGATGGCGCCGGCCGGCAATGCATCGAGAAGCTTGCCGGCATTGCCGCCACGTTGGACAACGGCGATGCGAGCTTTCACCTTCTTCTGTTCAGAGGCCGGAAGCATCTTAGCGACGCGCAATGCGTGCTTCGTCGCCGACTTCTTATCGGGGTAAAGCAGCTTGTCGATCCGAGCGCGGTGATGCTCATGGCTAAGCATTTTGCCGTATTTTTTGAGGATCTTTTTCTCGACGGACTCGGGCAGCTTGTGTTCGCGCCAGGCCGAGACCACGAGCTCCTTCGCCGCGGCTTCATCGCCTTCCTTCAATTTGACACTCGCCATCGCCGCCTTGCCGGCGCCACTCTGCGGCTCTTCGGAACCGAAAAACGCCTTGATCTTCTCTGGCGCGGCGTCAGTGAGAAACAACGACGTCTCGGCTTTTTCCCGGAGATAGTCCTGACTCGGCCAGTAGTCGTGAGCAAGCCGGAACTCTTCGATGGCCTCGGCGTTCAGGTTTGTACTCTTCTGGTGCTTGTAGCGATACCAAAGCCCAAAGGCCCGCACGGCGGGGTCGGTAATCTTTGCCGCGGTCTGATCGATGCTGCCCTTATGGCGCATGACAAATTTGAGGCGGCTCTCGTCGGCGGAACTGATGTTGTAGGAGAGCAGCGGCTTGAGAACTTTCGCGTAGTCCAGAGCTGGTTCGGGAGCCGGAGGGCTCATGGGTAAGGCGCGGTTCGGATTGATCTCCGGAAGCGACACGTTGACGAGCGGCGCCGACTCTGGCTCTTCCGCCTCGTCTGCGACCGCTGCACCGTCTACGGCACCCTTTGCGTCCACGGCTGCCGCGGTTTCGGAAGCCGGTCTGTCCGGTGTACGCGTTGGCGCTGGGATGGCCGCAACTTTCGTTGCGTTGCTAGCAGGTGCAACATCTGTGGCGACGGGAGTAGCCTCAGGCGTAGTGGGACTGACGTCCGGACTTGTCGATGCTGTCTCGGTGGTTGACGCGGCGTCAGGCGCAGACTCTTGAATGGCTGCAGCCGCATCGGGCATGGTTTGCTCGACGGTCTGGACCGGGCGCTCGGGATTGCGGTCGGGAAGCGGCGCAACCGTCGACTTCGCCTCGGCTAAGCCGGGTGCGAAGCAGGCCAGGACCACAAGAAGTGGCAATTTGTGCGCGCGAATGCGTTTCATTTCGTCGATCGGTACCGGTTACGACCTGCGTTCTGCGGTCAGGACGTCCCCCAGACCGGGGAGCCGCGACGATAAAGATTCGTCTAGTGTAGCCAAATAGAACAATGTCGGAAAGATTCCGGCGGAATAATGTCTGGCATGGGCCGTCAGGATGTAGAATACGCCTGAAGACATGACCGTAAGTATCTTATCAACAACTGTTTTGTCAGACTACAGAATCATGACAGGGGCGCATGGTGACCCCTGAATGATTAACCTGAACCTGCTCCCGTCCGCTTGCCGCTCCAACACCGACCCCCTATTGTCCGCCCGACTTTTCGTCACCATTTCCACCACCACTCACGCGACTTAGGAGTTCCTCCCGTGCCAATGCCGCTGTTTCATGGCTCGATTACGGCCCTCATCACGCCCTTCAAGGATGGCGCGGTTGACGAGGCGGCCTTCCGCAAGATGGTGGATTGGCAGATCAGCCAGGGCACCCATGGCCTCGTGCCCTGCGGCACGACGGGGGAATCGCCGACGCTGAACCACGATGAGTATCGGCGTGTCATCGAGTTGTGTATCGAGACGGCCGCCGGCCGTGTGCCAGTGATCGCCGGGACCGGGTCCAATTCCACCGCTGAGGCTGTCGAGCTGACGCGCCATGCCAAGAACGCCGGCGCTGACGGCGCGCTCGTGGTGACGCCCTATTATAACAAGCCGACCCAAGAGGGCCTCTATCTTCATTTCAAGGCCGTCAACGACGCCGCTGACATTCCGATCGTGATTTACAACATCCCGGGGCGGAGCATCGTCGACATGTCGGTGGACACCATGGCCCGGCTGTTCAAGCTCAAGAACATTGTCGGCGTGAAGGATGCGACCGCCGACATGGCGCGGGTCAGCCAGCAGCGCGCGGCTCTCGGTCACGAGTTCATCCAGCTCTCCGGTGAGGACGCAACCGCACTTGGGTTCATGGCCCATGGCGGGCACGGGTGCATCTCGGTTTCATCGAATGTCGCACCGGCGCTGTGTTCGGAATTCCAACTCGCCTGCATGGGTGGCAACTACAAGCGGGCGCTCGAGCTGCAAGAGCGGTTGATGCCGTTGCATGACGCTTTGTTCGTGGAAGCCAATCCTGGACCGGTGAAATATGCCGCCGAGAAATTGGGTCTGTGCGGAAACGAAACACGCTTGCCGCTAGCACCCATTGTCCCTGCGTCACGCGCCGCAGTGGATGAGGCGCTGACGGTCGTGGGCCTCACCACCGTCTAGCTTCGGAAGGGTCTTGTCATGGCGCCGAAGCCTTCGAACGGCAAGCTCATCGCTGAGAACCGTAAAGCTCGCTACAACTACGAAATCGTGGACAAGATCGAGGCTGGTCTCGTCCTGACGGGTTCTGAGGTGAAGTCGTTGCGCGTCGGCAAGGCGACCATCGCTGAGTCCTATGCCTCGGACGAAGGCGGCGAGCTCTACCTGATCAACGCCCATATCGCTGAATATCGGGGTGCGGCGCGCGACGGCCATGCGCCGACCCGGCCGCGCAAGCTTTTGCTGCATGCGCGCGAGATGGGGCGGCTGCTCGGTGCGATCCAGCGCGAAGGCATGACGCTGGTGCCCTTGAGGCTCTATTTCAACGCACGCGGCATCGCCAAGATCCAGCTCGGCTTAGGCAAGGGTAAGAAGCTCCACGACAAGCGTCTGACGGAGAAGAAGCGCGACTGGGAGCGCCAAAAGGGCCGGCTCATGCGCGAGAAGGGGTAGGGGCGTTGCCCACCGATCACCTCACAGCCGGGCTGGCTCTGCCGCGGATTTCGTTGACAGCAACAGGCGACAGCGATGTTTGCCTGGCGACGCTTCCTGGACGTAGCGTCATCGCCGTCTATCCCTGGACTGGAGTTCCCGGCCAACCCAATCCACCGCGCTGGGATGACATCCCCGGCACTCACGGCTCGACGCCGGAACTCGAGGGCTTTCGTGACGCTGCCGATGGCTTTACCCATTGCGGCGTGACGCTGTTCGGCTTGAGCGGTCAGGATAGGGACTATCAGCAAGAGCTCGCGGAGCGTCTCGCACTGAACTTCCAACTCTTGAGCGATGTGGATGGGCGCTTCGCCACCGCGCTGGCCTTACCCAAATTCACAAGCGACGAAGAGAGCTATCTGAAACGACTCACACTTGTGGTCGGAGACGGGTGCATCGAGAAGCTATTTTATCCGGTGCTCGACCCGGGCGCACACGCTGCCGAAGTGCTGGGCTTCCTGACTAAATTTCAGTCGCCGAGCGCGTCGTCCTCGGCGTCTTCGACCGAGTAGCCGAGCCGGTCGAGAGCATCCTCGAGATAATCAGGTAGGAGCGGGATGCCGAGGAGATAGTCTGCGGTGCGCTGATTGCGCTCAGCCCGGGCCGTGGTCATAGCTTCATCAAGCTCCTCGGGTCCGAACGAGCCGCGGCCAATCCACGCCAGCGCGACGAGGCTTGCCTTCTCGTCGTTATTGAGGTCGTGGATGAACTCTTTGATTTCGGCCTGGGTGGCGTCGTCTTTGAAGGCCTCGAGGATGGAATCCGCGTCGTGGTCGGAGGTCGCGCCATCGTCCCATGCGCCGACCTTGGCCGCGCATTCCCGGGCTTTGATGATGACAAAGCCAACCTTGGTCGGTGAGATATCGAGCCCCGCCATGAGGACGCCTCGCAAGCACTCAATTGACTGGCTGAAAGCATGCCTCACTTGTTAAGGCGCAGCAAGCGGGGCAATTGGCCGCTCCCTATGCCTTGAGGCTGGCTGCTGCGGCCCCCACGACTTGCTCGAACATCTCCGTGGTGAGGCGTCCGGTGTTCGTGTTCAATCGGGAGCAATGATAGGTGTCGAAGAGCACCAGCCCGCCGGGAAGCTCATGGCGCGCGCCGTGTGCAAATGGGTAGTCGGGTTTCTTTAGTTCGAGTGTATCGAGAACGCTGTTATGGGCGATCCTACCAATTGCTAGAAGCGAGCGCAGGTTGGGAAGCCCTTGCATGCGGCCGATCAGGAAGCTGCGACAATGGGCGATCTCGTCGGTCTTTGGCTTGTTCTGAGGCGGAACGCAGCGCACCGCGTTGGTGATCATGCAGTTGACCAACTCCAGCGCTTCGGGAGCCTGCAGATCGTGGCGGCCCCGCGCCAGGCCGGTCTTCAACAATGTGCGGTAGAGCAGTTCTCCCGCATGGTCACCGAAAAAAGGACGCCCTGTTCGGTTGGCGCCTTTGAGACCTGGCGCGAGCCCGACAATGAGAAGGCCCGCCGAATTGGAACCGAAGGAGGGAACCGCCCCGTTGAACCAATCCCCATGCGCGGCTTCATTGTCCTGTCGAAACGCGACGAGGCGCGGGCATAGCGGACAATCGGCAGGAGGTTCGGACAGGTTTGATGAAGACGCGGACAACATGGACTTATGCCTAGCGTCACAGCAGCCCAAGCACCAGACATCAAGTACCAGACATCACCGCCTGTCAGATCTCCATCACCCCTTCGCGTTCGAATTCGGCGACTGCCTCGGGGCGGGGTCGCGGTTCACGTGTCGCGCGCTCCCCCGGGCTGCGGCCAATCTCTTTATCAAGATTGGCCAGTTCCACAAACTGATCCGCCTGACGGCGAAGTTCGTCGGCCACCATCGGTGGGTTGGTCGTCAGGGTCGAGACGACGGTCACGCGCTTGCCCTTGTACTGCAGCGCTTCCACAAGAGACCGGAAATCCCCGTCGCCAGAGAATATCACCAGGTGGTCGAGATGGTCGGCGAGCTCCATGGCGTCCACGGCAAGCTCGATGTCCATGTTTCCTTTAACTTTCCGCCGACCCGAAGCATCCACGAACTCTTTGGTTGGCTTCGTCACCATGGTGTAGCCGTTGTAGTCGAGCCAATCGACCAACGGTCTGATCGAGGAGTATTCCTGATCGTCGATCAGGGCGGTGTAGTAATACGCTCGGACGAGCGTCCCCTTACCCCCGAACAGGGTCAGAAGCCGCTTGTAATCGATGTCAAAAGAAAGAGCCTTGGCGGCGGCGTATAGATTGGCGCCGTCGATGAAGAGCGCGATACGCTCTGATGGACAGAAATTCATTGTGTCCCCCGACACTGAGAATTTGAATGTGCGTTAGAACGAAGCCTTAGTTGATGTCCGTCGGGGGCGCATAGGTATGATGAGGACGGACTACAATTGGCAGTACACGGAAAATCATTGGTAGGACTAGGTGCTAATTGTCCCGGGCCTTGGGGGACTCCGGCCGACACCATCACGCGGGCTTTGGCCGAAATTGCCGAGGCGGGACCGAGGGTTGTGGCGATTTCTCCGTTCTATGAGACTGCGGCTGTCGGTCGCGCTGGCCAGCCTCCTTACGTCAATGCCGCAATCGTGATCGATACGCCTCTGTCAGGGGAGGCCCTGCTCCGGCTCCTGAAGCGGATTGAGCGAAGGGCAGGGCGCCGAGGCGGCAGCCCTTGGGGCGCCCGGACACTCGATATCGATATTCTCGACCACAAGGGGCTCGTGAGGCATTGGCGGGGAAGGGTTCCGCGATTCGCTCGACCCGGCCCAAGACCGCTCATTTTGCCCCATCCTTGGGTCGCGGAGCGGCCTTTTGTCTTACGGCCACTCCTCGATATTGCGCCGGAATGGCGCCATCCAGTCCTGAAAACGAGCGCAGCAGCGCTCTGGCACGGGGTCGCGCGAGGCCGAGAAGGCCAAGTCATGCGAAGACTTTAGCGTGGGTTCGACTTGCCAGTTCGGTGGGAACTGCATAAATAGGGACCAAATCCGGCAAATTTCAAAAGGATCACTTCATGGCTCGCGTCACAGTCGAGGATTGCGTCGACAAGATTCCGAACCGCTTCGAACTCGTGCTGCTGGCCAGCCATCGTGCACGCTCCATTGCGGCCGGCGCGCAGATCGGCGTACAGCGGGATAACGACAAGAACCCTGTCGTGGCGCTTCGTGAGATTGCCGACAAGAAAATTCCGATCGAGGACCTCAAGGAAGATTTCATCCATTCGATGCAGAAATATGTCGAGGTGGACGAGCCCGAGGCCGAAGCCGTGCCGATGCTGTCGACGGAGACGAGAATGCCGGTTCTCGCCCAGGACGATCAAACGACAGATACGGCTATGGATAAGATGACCGAGGAGGAGCTGCTGCGTCGCATGGCGACCCAGGCGCCTTCGGATGGCTCGAATGCGGGACCCCGCGCACGCTGAGCAGGACAAGAGTTTGAAGTGCGGCGCGTTTAGGATTGGCGGGCACGCAACGAACCTTTGCGAGCCCGCGTCATGACCCGCCAATACGAGCTGGTCGAACGTGTGCTGAGCTATCAGCCGACCGCCGACGAGGCGATGCTCAACCGAGCATACGTCTACGCCATGAAGGCCCATGGCAATCAGAAGCGTGCTTCGGGCGCCCCGTATTTCTCACACCCACTCGAAGTCGCCGCGATCCTCGCCGAGATGCGTCTCGACAATGCGACGATCGCCACCGCGCTGCTGCATGACACGATCGAAGACACCGACATCACACGCGGCGAAATCGACACGATGTTTGGCGCTGAGATCGGTACGCTGGTCGATGGCCTAACCAAGATCAAAAAGCTCGACCTCGTCACCAAGAAGGCCGAGCAGGCGGAGAACTTCCGCAAACTTCTTCTCGCTATCTCCAGCGACATTCGCGTGTTGCTCGTGAAGTTCGCCGACCGCCTGCACAACATGCGGACGCTCGAACACATGAAGCCGGCGAAGCGCAAGACTATCGCCGAAGAGACCATGGACATCTACGCCCCGCTTGCTGGTCGCATGGGCATGCAGTGGCTGCGTGAAGAGTTTGAGGATCTCGCCTTCCGCTGGCTAAACCTCAACGCTTACGCCACCGTTGTCGAACGTTTGAAAATTTTGCGCGCCGGCAATCAGGGTCTCATCGACGAGATTGAAGGCGAGCTCACCACCAAGCTGAAAGACGCCAAGGTCAAAGGCGTGGTGGCGGGCCGGGAGAAGAAGCCTTACGCCATCTGGAACAAGATGGAGCGCAAGCAGATATCGCTGGAACAGCTTTCCGACATTTACGCTTTCCGGATCGTCGTGCCGAAAGTGCCTGACTGTTATCAGGCGCTCGCCGTGGTGCACACGACCTGGCGCGTGGTGCCTGGCCGTTTCAAGGACTACATCTCCAACCCGAAGCAGAACGACTACCAGTCGATCCACACGACAATTGTCGGCCCGCGTCACCAGCGCGTCGAGTTGCAGATCCGCACGCAGCTGATGCACTCTATCGCCGAGTATGGTGTCGCCGCGCACGCGCTCTACAAGGATCTGGACGGCAAGAAAAAGGCTAAGGGCCAGGCCCCGTCGCAGGACTCAAATGCCTATCGCTGGCTGCGCCATCTTGTTGGCATGTTGCTCGACAGCGACAATCCCGAAGAGTTCCTCGAACACACCAAGCTCGAACTGTTCCAGGACCAGGTGTTTTGCTTCACACCGAAAGGGCGCCTGATCGCATTGCCGCGCGGCGCTAACAGCATCGATTTTGCGTATGCCGTACACACCGATGTGGGCAACACATGCGTCGGCGCCAGGATCAATGGGCGGTCGATGCCGTTGGCCTCCATGCTCCGCAACGGCGACGAGGTGGAAATCATTTGTTCGGAGGCGCAAGCGCCGCCAGCGGCATGGCAGAACCTAGCCGTAACCGGGAAGGCGCGCTCGGCCATCAGGCGAGCTACCCGTGATGCGGCCCGTGCACAATATGGCGATCTCGGCCGTGAAATCCTCGATCGTGCCTTTCGTCGAAGTGGCAAGACGTTCACCGAGGAGGTCATTGGTGAAGCGTTGGGTCGCCTTTCCCAGAAGACCGCCGAGGACGTTATGGCCGCAGTGGGACGTGGTGAACTTGCCTCTGCCGATGTGGTGCGTGCGGTGTTCCCCGAAGAAGGACCGCCAGATCGGCCCAAGCGCCGACGCAAAGTAAAGCGCACCGGCGAAGGCTGGTTCGGCCTCCGCAAGGTGATGGGTCTGAAATTCCGGCTGCCTGGTGCCGGTGGACGTGGGCGTCCCGAAGGGGCGGAAGGCGCCGTCGGCATACCGATCCGAGGGCTTCGCGGTGACCTGCCGGTGAACTTCGCCGACGGCGGCGCTATACCGGGGGATCGCATCGTCGGCATTCTCACGCCGGGGCAGGGCATCACCATTTATCCCATCCACGCCCACGCCCTGAAGGCGTTCGATGAGGAACCCGAGCGGTGGATCGACATCACCTGGGACATCGACGAGGACGACGCCCAGCGCTTTCCCGCCAAGATTGAGGTCATGGCCATGAACGAGCCCATGAGCCTGGCCCAGGTGGCATCGGTTATCGGCGAGGCGGACGGGAATATTGAGAATATCAAAATGACCAATAGGGTCGCGGACTATACCGAGATGCTCATCGATCTGGAGGTTTGGGACCTCCAGCATCTGAACCAGATTTTGGCGGGCTTGCGCGCAAAGGATGTGGTGAGCAGCGCTGCTCGCGCGGAAGACTAGAGGCCTGCTAAGCAAGAAAGCTTGCTGCCCTGGTATCTGGAGAAAACAGATCCAAATATGATAGGGCTCTGTCGCTAATCGATGGCGTCGCCGGATGACGATTGCCGGTTTTCAAACGAGGTAAGGATGCTGTTCAGGCGCCGTGAGGCGAAGAGTCGGTTCCAGAAATTGCGCGTGTGGCTTTGGCCGCGCCGCAGCTGGTCTCGTTCGACCCGCTACATCATCCATCGCGTGCGTCGCTTAAGTGCCACACCCCACGCCGTCGCTCTGGGCTTTGCCGCGGGTGTCTTTATCTCAGCCACACCCTATGCCGGCTTCCACATTGTGATGGCCTCCACATTGGCCTGGATCATTGGTGGCAGCATTGTCGGCGCAATTCTTGGAACATTCGTCGGCAACCCTCTGACCTATCCTTTGTTCTGGGTCAGTAGCTACGAGGTCGGTCACGCCATTCTGGGAGGCGAGGCACATATTGTACCCGCCGAATTGTGGAGTGGAGATTTCCAGGACACCATCAATCAAATCTGGCCACTGCTGAAGCCAATGACGATCGGCGCCATACCGATCGGGCTCGCGTTAGGTGCGCTGAGCTATGTGCTCGTAAAGCCTGCAGTGAATGCCTACCAGCATCGTCGCCGCGCCCTCCGGGCTCGCAGCGAGGCCTTGGGGACGAAATGAGCGCGCCGATCAGGCTTGGAATCAATATCGATCATGTCGCAACCTTGCGGAACGCGCGCGGTGGGGCGCATCCCGATCCGCTCAAAGCAGCCAAGCTTGCTGTCGAGGCGGGCGCCAACAACATCACCGCGCATTTGCGCGAAGACCGTCGCCATATCCGGGACGATGATATCGCGCGGCTCATCGCCGAGTTGGAGTGTCCGCTCAACTTGGAAATGGCGGCGACAACCGAGATGCAGGCGATCGCGCTTAAGACCAAACCCCATGCGGCATGCCTCGTTCCTGAGAAGAGGGAGGAGCGCACCACCGAAGGCGGGCTCGACGTTGTTGCGCAACACAACATGTTGGCGCCCGTCGTCGCCGAACTTGTCGATGCTGGCATTCGCGTGTCGCTCTTCATTGCCGCCGAGCGGAGGCAGATCGAGGCGGCATCGCGGTTGCGCTCACCGGCCATCGAGATTCACGTCGGTGCGTGGTGTGATGCGCTGACCGAAGGCCGGATGGACGACGCGGAAGCCGAATGGCGCTGCATTCGCGACGGCGCGCGTCTCGCCCAGGAACTGGGTTTGGAAGTGCATGCCGGCCACGGTCTCAACTATGAGACGGCAGAGAGGATCGCCGCGCTCCCGGAAATAGTCGAGCTGAACATTGGCCATTTCATCGTCGGCGAAGCGGTCTTTGACGGTCTCGGCGAGAGCGTGCGGCGCATGCGTGAGGCCATGGACAAAGGCCGGGCCGCATCTGTTTCAGGGCGCGCGCCATGATTATAGGGCTCGGCAACGACCTCATTGACATCAGGCGCGTGGAAAAGACCATCGAGCGTTTTGGCGAGCGGTTTCTGAACCGCATATTCACGGACGTGGAGCGCCAAAAGTCCGACGGGCGGGCCCAACGCGTGGCCTCCTACGCCAAACGCTTCGCCGCCAAGGAGGCCTGCGCAAAAGCGCTCGGCACTGGCTTCAGCAAAGGTGTCTTTTGGCGGGACATGGGCGTCGTAAATTTGTCGTCTGGCCGCCCCACATTGAAGCTGACTGGGGGCGCGGCGGCTGTCCTTCAACGCCTTACGCCCGATGGATACGAGGTCCGCATCGATCTCACCATCACCGATGATTTCCCGTCCGCCCAGGCGATTGTTCTCATCTCCGCCCTAAAGGGCCCGGCGCGCGACTGAGCCGTTTGCCTGATTCCTGATGAGGGGCTATAGGGGCGCCTGTCCCACCTGCCTTTGAAAGAATTGGATTGGGGCGTGCGGGCCCTAACCGGCCCGAGCAGATACCGAGGAGAGTTCCCGCATGAGCGTGGACGCCGACAAGACCGAAGAAAAGAGCAGCACCAAGGATACTGTGCGCGTCATCATCCACGCGCTGATCCTCGCACTGGTCGTGCGTGTCTTTCTGTTTCAGCCGTTCAACATTCCCTCGGGCTCCATGATCCCGACCCTGTTGGTCGGCGATTATCTCTTCGTTTCGAAGTTTACCTACGGCTATAGTCGCTACTCATTTCCCTTCGGCTTCAACCTCTTCCCTGGCCGCATCTGGGCTTCCGACCCGGAACGTGGTGACGTCGTCGTGTTCAAGCTGCCACGCGATAACGAGACGGATTATATTAAGCGCGTGATTGGTTTACCTGGCGACGAAATTCAGATGGTTCATGGCGTGCTGCACGTCAATGGCAACGCCGTCGAGAAGGTTGAGATCGACGACTATGTCGTGACCGGGCCGTCGGGCCGCGACCGTCATATGGCGCGCTATGAGGAGACCCTGCCGAACGGTGTTAGCTATCCCATACTCGATCTCGTCAAGGACGGCTTTGGCGACAACACCGAAGTCTACAAGGTGCCCGAGGCGCATTTCTTCATGATGGGAGACAATCGGGACAACTCCACCGACAGCCGCTTCTTGGCGGAAGTGGGATTCGTGCCGTTCGAAAATTTTGTGGGCAAGGCCCAAGTGATCTTCTTCTCTATTGATGAGGACTCGGGCTTCTGGGAATTCTGGCGCTGGCCCACGGAAGTCCGTTGGAGCCGCATCTTTACAGCGGTTCGCTGAGCGCGTTGGCCAAACGCAGCACCAAGGATCTCGGTCAACTTTCGTCCCGGCTCGGACATGAGTTTTCCGATCCCAAACTTCTCAAGCTGGCTCTGACCCATGCGAGCGCGCATCCCGGCAGCAAGCCCAACGAAGACAACGAGCGGCTCGAGTTCCTAGGCGACCGGGTGCTTGGTCTCGCTATGGCCGAGATTCTTCTTGAGCGTTTTCCGCAAGCGAGTGAAGGCGAGCTGGCCCGTTGGTTTAATCATCTGGTCCGTGCTGAGACCTGCGCCGCGGTTGCGCTAAGCTGGAATCTTGGAGACTTCATTCACATGAGTATTGGCGAGGCCGCCTCAGGCGGTCGCGGCAAGAAGGCCATTCTGGCCGACAGTTGCGAAGCTATTCTTGGCGCCATCATTTCCGACGCCGGATATGACGTGGCCCGGGTCGTCGTGCGCCGCGACTGGGAGCCCCATTTCGGTAATCTGGACGTCGCCGCGCCTGACGCCAAGTCGGCGTTGCAGGAATGGGCCCAAGGCCAAGGCCGGCCATTACCCCTCTATCGTGAGACAGCGCGAGAGGGACCCGATCATGCACCGCGCTTTACGTCCGAGGTCCGGGTGAAGGGCTTCGACCCTGAGTGTGGGGAAGGGGATAATAAGCGGCAGGCCGAACAGGCGGCGGCACTCGCTATGCTGCTACGCGAATCTGTCTGGAGGCCAATCAGCGATGACTGAGACTGATGCCGAGAAGAAATCTGTGCCGGAAGAAGCACAGCGCTGCGGCTTCGTGGCTCTCATTGGCGCGCCGAACAGCGGCAAGTCGACACTGACCAACGCGCTCGTCGGGGCCAAAGTGTCCATCGTCACCCACAAGGCGCAAACCACGCGCGGTCCGGTGCGCGGCCTGGCGCTGGTGGATGACGCTCAGATCATACTCGTCGATACGCCCGGCATCTTTCAACCCAAACGCAGGCTCGACCGCGCCATGGCGCAAGCCGCCTGGGATCGCGCCGGCGATGCCGACATTGTGGCCCTGGTGATCGACGCCAAGCGCGGGCTGGATGCCAAGGTGACCCCGCTGATCGAGCATCTCCCTCGGATCAAACGTCCCACCATCGCCATCCTCAATAAGATTGACCTCGTGGCGAAGCAAGACCTGTTGCGGCTGACCCACGAACTGGCCGAGCTGAAGGTCTTCGATGACGTGTTCATGATCTCCGCACTCACTGGCGACGGCATTCCTCATCTAAAGACCTTTCTTGCGGCTGCCGTGCCGCCTGGCCCTTGGCTGTTCCCCGAGGACCAATTGTCGGATGCCTCGCTCCGCCACACCGCCGCGGAGATCACCCGCGAGAAGCTGTTTCTGCGTCTGCATGAAGAGCTGCCTTATGCGCTCACCGTCGAGACCATCGTCTGGAAAGAGCTGAAGAATGGCAGCATCCGTATCGAACAGACCATCTATGTTGAGCGCGAGAGCCAGCGTCGCATCGTGCTTGGCGCCAAGGGCTCCATGATTAAGGAGATCGGCGCTGCGTCACGTGCGGATATCGCCGAGATTATCGGCGTTCCCGTCCATCTCTTCTTGTTCGTCAAAGTGCGCGAGCGTTGGGGCGAAGACCCTGAGCGCTTCCGAGAGATGGGCCTGGACTATCCCAAGGGATAGGCCAAGCTTAAGTCATGGACTGGAGCGACGAAGGCATCTTCCTTTCGGCTAAGCCACTCGGCGAAACCAGCGTCGTGGCCGAGTTGCTGACACTTGAACATGGCCGCCACCTCGGACTCGTGCGGGGCGGGCGCTCCCGGCGCATTCGGCCCATCCTTCAGCCTGGCAATCTCATTAGGGTCACATGGCGCGCGCGGCTTGCCGAACATCTCGGCGGTTTCAATGTGGAGATGATGGAGGCGCACGGCGCCCGCGTCCTCGATGACGCTAGGGCACTTTCGGCCATTGGCGCGATTGCCGGTCTCCTAAAGCTTCTGCCTGAGCGCGATCCGCACCCAGAACTCTATGCCTCGACGCTGCATGTGGTGCGGTCATTTGGTGAGCCAGAAATTTGGCCCGCGCTTCTGGTCCATTGGGAGATCCAGATGCTGCAAGAGCTCGGCTTTGGTCTCGATCTTTCCGAATGCGCCGCCACCGGCACGAACGACGACTTGGCCTATGTGTCGCCACGCTCCAGCCAGGCCGTATCGAGGGAGGCGGGCGAACCCTATGCCGACAAGATGCTGGCGCTTCCGAGCTTCCTGCTGGACGAGACGGTGCCGCTAAGCGATGCCGACATTGCAGCGGGATTTGCCCTGACAGGATACTTCCTTGAGCGTGACGTCCTGGTGCCCCACGGCCTCAAAATGCCAGCCGCTCGCGGCCGCCTTCTCGATCTTTTGGCCCTGAGCCCGCGCGCCGCTTGAGCCGGGCACGGCGATGCGTTAAGCGCGGAATATGGGAAAGAGAGTTTCGCCCCCTGATTCGGGCCCGATCGAGCCGGTCAATCTCCGAGACGCGCTCGAGGAGCGTTACCTCGCTTACGCGCTGTCGACCATCATGCACCGGGCGCTGCCCGACGTGCGCGATGGTTTGAAGCCTGTCCACCGGCGCATTCTCTACGCCATGCAGCAGCTCCGGCTCGGGCCTCAGGGTGAATTCCGCAAATGCGCCAAGATCGTTGGCGATACCATGGGCAACTTTCACCCCCATGGGAATCAGGCGATCTATGACGCGCTCGCGCGTCTCGCTCAGGATTTCTCCGTTCGCTATCCGCTCATCGACGGGCAGGGGAATTTTGGCAATATCGACGGCGATAACCCCGCTGCCGATCGTTACACCGAAGCGCGCATGACATCGGTCGCCGCGCATCTGCTGGCAGGCATCGACGAGGATACGGTCGACTTCCGCGCCAATTACGATGGACGCGAGCAGGAGCCCTCGGTGCTGCCCGCGAATTTCCCCAATCTGCTGGCGAACGGTTCCTCGGGTATTGCCGTCGGCATGGCCACCAGTATCCCGCCCCATAATGTGGGCGAACTGTGCGACGCCGCGCTTCATCTCATCAAGTTTCCCAGAGCCACCGCCGACAAGCTGGTGGACCTGGTGCCGGGGCCGGATTTGCCCACCGG
>DAOVDX010000026.1 GCA_030669345.1 Methyloceanibacter sp.
GTCGAAGCTCGCCCAGGTGAAGAGTATTTTGCCGCGCGAGGCGAACGACTCCATCGTCACCAAGCAGACCGGTGACCGCTATGCGTTGATGTACATCTCCTTCAACTCGGACGTGATGAACTCATCGCAGATCAGCGACTATATCCAACGCGTGGTGCAGCCGAAACTGCAGACCATCAACGGTGTCGCCAACGCCCAGATGCTCGGCGGCCAGGTGTTCTCCATGCGCATCTGGCTCGATCCGGACCGCATGGCGGCGCTGGCGGTGACGCCGCTCGATGTACGCCGGGCGCTGGCCGCCAACAACTTCACGTCGGCGCCGGGCCAGGTGAAGGGCGACTTCATCCAGACCAATATCAACGCCAAGACGTCACTGACCGACCCCGAGGCCTTCGGGCGCCTCGTGGTTTTGACCCGGGGCGACTCGCTCGTTCACTTAAGTGAAGTTGCCGAGATCGAGCTTGGCCCGGAGAATGCGGACTCCTCATCGGTGTTCGACGGGCTGAAGGCGGTGTTCATTGGCGTCTACGCGACGCCCACGGCCAATCCGCTCACCGTCATCACCGATGTGCGCAAAGAGTTCCCGAACATCGAGCGCGAATTGCCGCCGGGACTTGAGGCGGCCATCGCTTATGACGCCACCAGCTTCATCCGCGCATCTTTGTGGGAGGTCGTGAAGACGCTAGCCGAGGCGGCGATCATCGTCGTCATCGTGATCTTCCTGTTCCTCGGCAATCTCAGGTCGACCATCATCCCGATCGTCACCATTCCGCTGTCTCTGATCGGCGTGCTGGCCCTGCTGCTAGCGCTCAGCTACTCGATCAATCTCATGACGTTGCTGGCCCTCGTGCTCGCCATCGGACTTGTGGTGGATGATGCCATCGTGGTGGTGGAGAACATCTATCGGCATATCGAGGAGGGGAAGACTCCGTTCAATGCGGCGCTGCATGGCGCGCGCGAGATCGTTTTTCCGGTCATTGCCATGACCATCACACTGGCTGCTGTGTTCGCGCCGATTGCATTTGTGTCGGGGCTGACCGGCGCGTTGTTCCGGGAGTTTGCGTTCACGCTCGCCGGCGCCGTTGTTGTCTCCGGCGTGATTGCGCTGACATTGACCCCAATGATGTGCTCGAAGCTGCTGAAGTCGCAAGCCGAGGGCGGGCCTACGGGACTCACCGCATGGATCGACCGCAGGTTTGACAGCCTCAAAAATCGCTATCAGCGGCGGCTGCACGGCACGCTCAAATATCGCCCCGTCACCGTCCTCGTGCTTGTCGGCGTGATGGCTGGCACTGCGTTCATGTATATGACGACCCAGCGTGAGCTAGCGCCCGAGGAGGACCAAGGAATCCTGTTCACCCTGGTGAAGACGCCGCAATACGCCAATCTCGATTATCTCGAAGACGCGACCCAGCAGCTCTATGAGACCTTCAGCACGGTGCCCGAGAAGGATCACGTGTTCACCATCAACGGTATGGGCAACGTGCATCAGGGCTTCGCCGGAATTCTACTGAAGCCCTGGGGTGAGCGGGACCGCAATCAGAAGGAGGTGCTCCAGGAGCTGTCGCCGCGCATCAACAGTCTCGCCACCGCGCAGGCGCTTTCGTTCTCGCCACCGGCTCTGCCGGGTTCGACCGGTGGCCCGCCGGTGCAATTTGTGATCACCACGACGCATGATTTCGAGTAGCTTGCCGAGGTGCTCGCCGATGTCGAGAAATCGGCAAAGGAGAGTGGTCTCTTTATTTTCTCGGACTCCGACCTGCGCTTCCAGACGCCACAGATCGAGCTTCACATCGACCATGACAAGGCGAACCGGCTTGGCATCACCATGGCGGATGTGGGCAATTCGCTGGCAACCTTGCTCGGTGGCAACTACGTCAATCTGTTCGATCTCTACGGGCGTAGCTATCGCGTTATCCCGCAGGTGCCGCGCGAATTCAGGGACAATGCGGACTGGCTGACCCGCTACCAGATCCGCACAAGTTCGGGCGACCTGGTGCCACTTTCCAACGTCGCCACGGTGACGCGGACGGTGGAACCGAATTCGCTCACCAATTTCCAGCAGCTCAACTCGGCCACGCTGACGGCGGTGCCCTATCCGGGCCGCACCGTGGGCGAGGCGATCGAGTTCCTGAAAGGCCATGCGGCTGCGAACTTCCCCGAAGGCTTCTCCTACGATTGGCAAGGTGAGAGCCGGCAGTTCGTGCAGGAAGGCAATTCGCTCGTCTACACCTTCGTCTTCGCGCTCATCATCATCTATCTGGTGCTCGCCGCGCAGTATGAGAGCTTCCGCGACCCGTTCATCATTTTGATCGCGCTGCCGACATCGATCTTCGGTGCTCTGATTCCGATGAATATCGGGCTCGCCAGCATCAACATCTATACCCAGATCGGCTTCGTCTGCCTGATCGGGCTGATCGCTAAGCACGGCATTCTCATGGTGGACTTCGCTAACAAGCTTCAGGACGACGAAGGCTATGGGCGTGCTGCTGCTATCGAGCATGCCGCGGCAATTCGCTTGCGGCCCATTTTGATGACCACGGCGGCGACCGTCGTGGCCATGGTGCCGCTCCTGGTGGTCAGTGGTGCGGGTGCGGGCGCCCGGTTCAGCATCGGCTTGGTCATCGCCGCTGGCATGACCGTCGGCACGTTGTTCACCCTGTTCGTGACACCGGCGATGTACACGTTCCTGGCCCAAGACCGCCAAAAGGCTAGGGCGAAGCTGGAGGCTAAGGCCGCCAAAGAAGGGGCAGGGCTCCCGGTGGCCGAGGCAGCGTCGTCCCCATCTTCGGGCAAGAAGCTCGCGAGTAAGAGGCGGCCGCGCAAGTCTCCCCGGCGTCAAAGCCGAAAGAGCGTGCCAGCACCGGCGGAATAGGGCGGTTAAAGCGGTCTGGCTGGTTTACTCGCCACCGGCTTGCCTCTAGAAAGCCTGAATAAAACCGGGCTGGGGATTCATGTTCAAAAAGCTTCTGATTGCCAATCGTGGAGAAATTGCTTGCCGGATCATCCGGACGGCGAAGGAGCTCGGGATCAAGACCGTTGCGGTCTATTCCGACGCTGATCGTGACGCGCTCCACGTGGAGATGGCCGACGAGGCCGTGGGCATCGGGCCGGCCGCTGCCGCCCAGTCCTATCTCGACATGAATAAGATCATCGCCGCCGCTAAGGAAACTGGCGCCGACGCGATCCATCCCGGCTACGGCTTCCTGTCGGAGAACGCAGCATTCCCGAAGGCGCTGAAGGAAACCGGCATCATCTTTGTCGGCCCGAACCCCAAAGCCATCGAGGCGATGGGCGACAAGATCGAATCCAAGAAGCTCGCGGCCAAAGCCAACGTGTCGACCGTGCCGGGCCATCTCGGCGTGATCGAGGATGCCGACGAGGCAGCCAAGATCGCCGACCAGATCGGCTATCCCGTCATGATCAAGGCGTCAGCGGGCGGTGGCGGAAAGGGCATGCGGATTGCCTATAGCCGCGACGAAGTTGCCGAGGGCTTCGCGTCGTCGAAGTCCGAAGCGAAGTCGAGCTTTGGCGACGACCGTATCTTCATCGAAAAATATATTGAAGAGCCACGCCATATCGAAATCCAGGTGCTGGGCGACAAGCACGGCAATGTCATTCATCTCGGCGAGCGCGAATGCTCGATCCAGCGACGCAATCAGAAGGTCATCGAGGAGGCGCCGAGCCCGTTCCTTGATGTGAAGACCCGCGAGGCGATGGGCGCCGAGTCCGTCGCCTTGGCCATAGCCGTCGATTACGATTCCGCCGGCACGGTCGAGTTCATCGTCGACAAGGATAGCAATTTCTTCTTCTTGGAAATGAACACGCGCCTCCAAGTGGAGCATCCCGTGACCGAGCTGGTGACGGGGCTCGATCTCGTGGAGCAAATGTTGAAGTCCGCTGCGGGCGAGAAGCTCACCATCAAGCAGAAGGACGTGAAGCTAATAGGCTCTGCCATCGAGTCCCGCATCTATGCCGAGGACCCGGCGCGCAACTTCCTGCCATCGACGGGGCGGCTTGTCCGCTTCCAGCCGCCGGAGCTCGGCACCGCGGACGGTGTCACCACACGGCTCGACACGGGCGTTGAGGAGGGCGGGGAGATCTCGGTCTATTACGACCCGATGATCGCCAAGCTGGTCACTCACGCGCCGAAGCGCCTCGAGGCCATCGAGCATATGGGCCGCGCGCTCGACGCCTTCGCGATTGAAGGCTTCCGCCACAACATCCCGTTCCTTGCCGTGCTGATGCGCAACAAGCGCTGGCGGGACGGAGACTTCTCCACCAAGTTTATTGCCGAGGAATTCCCAGACGGATTTCACCCGCCGGTGCCGAAAGGCGCGGTGCGTGACGCCCTCGCAGCGGTCGCGGCCAGCATTGACCATCTCTCCAATATGCGCCGCCGCATGATCACCCAGCAGATGCAGGGCGAAACCGTGCGCTTCTGTGATGTGCGTCTGGTCGAAGTCGGCGAGGAGCTGGTTCGCGTCGGCGTCGAGGGGCGCGACTATCCCATGACCGTGACATTGGGCGGTGAGGGGACAGGCGAACGCGCTCGGAAGGTCGAAGTCAACTCGTCCTGGTGGTTCGGCGAGTCTGTTTGGGAAGGGACTATTGGCGGCGAAGAGGTCGCGGTTCAAGTGCGCCCGATCCTCAATGGCGTGATGCTCCAATATCAGGGTGTCGAGGCGTCGGTGCGTGTGTTGACCGAGCGCGAAGCCGATCTCATGGCGCTGATGCCGATCAAGGAGAAGCCCGACACGTCGAAGCTTCTGCTCTGTCCCATGCCTGGCCTCGTTGTCTCGCTCGCGGTGACCGAAGGCCAAGAGGTGGCGGCGGGCGATGCGCTGTGCGTCGTCGAGGCGATGAAGATGGAAAACGTGCTCAAGGCCGAGCGCGACGGCAAGGTCTCCAAGATTTTGGTGGAGCCTGGCGACAGCCTCAATGTCGACGCCGTGATCCTGGAATTCGCCTAAACCGGGCTGTTCAGCTCATTCTCATCAGTTGGAATTTGTTGCCAATTTTGGCATGCTTGGTCCATGGCAGACGCACCGCGCACGGTGACGGTCAAGATTGATGGCCGCGTCCAGGGTGTCTATTTTCGTGCCTGGACCGACCGGACTGCCAGATTGCTCGGCCTCGATGGATGGGTCCGCAACCGCGAGGACGGCAATGTCGAGGCGGTGTTCTCAGGCCCCACTGAACAAGTCGATGAGATGCTACGTCGCTGCGCCGACGGTCCCCCCGATGCAAAGGTCACCAAGGTGACCATCACCGATGAAGGTGGCGCGCCGCCGTCAGGCTTCAAGGTGATTGGAACCGACCGCTGGCAGTTCCGCTAAAAGGTTTCGGCAAAAGCGTTCTGGAGGCATCTGTCGACGCGGGCCATGTCGGTCTCCGCACCAAGCGCGGCAAGGCTTGTCACCTTGGTCTCACAAAGACCGCAGGGGACGATGCCGGAGAAATGCGCAAGGTCGGGTGAGACGTTCAGGCTGACACCGTGCAGCGTTACCCAGCGGCGCACGCGGACCCCGATGCTGGCGATCTTGGCGCCGTCGACGAAAATGCCGACCGCACCCGGGCGCCGCTGGCCCTCAACGCCCAGCTGTTTGAGCGTGGCTATCAGCCAAGCCTCAAGCGTGGCGACATAGGCGCGCACGTCGCGGCCACGGGCCGAGAGATCAACCATGACATAGGCAATGCGCTGTCCGGGGCCATGATAGGTGTAGCGGCCGCCACGCCCGGTCTTGAATACGGGCAAGCCTCTCGGATCGAGCAGTTCCTCGTCCTTGGCGCTGGTGCCAGCGGTGAAGAGGGGTGGGTGCTCTAAAAGCCATACGCGCTCTGGCGCGTCCCCATACGCAATCGCCCCTGCGCGGGCGTCCATGGCCTTTAGAGCCGCCTCGTAGGCCACGGGGCTGGGTGCGGTGACCCATTCCACATTGATGGGGTCATGGGCCGGCGCGGGCGTGGAGGCATGTTTCAGCATGGGGACCAATCTTCTCGCCATCCTATCTGCCCGATATTCATATCCGCCTGCTATTCTTGGCGAAATCTTGCACCTCGGGGGTAGGTTTGGTAATGCAGCGGGCCCGCGTCGCACTTGTCGACCGGGTGGTCTTTAGCCACATTCGAGGCAACGCGCTTCGAGAGTTTTTGCGGTCGTGGCGGAATTGGTAGACGCGCAGCGTTGAGGTCGCTGTGGGGTAACTCCCGTGGAAGTTCGAGTCTTCTCGACCGCACCAACTCTCCTTATGTCGCCATCTTGGCAGGACATGGGTTCGAGGATTTGGCAGAGACTGGGCTTTGAGTATTCGGCCCGCTGAGGGAGGCTTCCCCCTCAATTTCCCGCACCATAAGCGGCCCAATCTCCAGACTAATTTTTGGCTGGAATTTCCATCACAACAAGCGTCTATTGCCCGCAAGGTCGCGACTGTTATCGCAGTCCGGAACCGGCATCCGTGAGGGACGAAAAACACGGGGCTTGGCTTTCCCGGTCCGTGGTCCGTCCAGCTTGAAGCTACAAACCCAGCGATTGGACGGGCGATGCAGGACGCCGCAAGCGAGGTTCAGCTGCGCGACGAGGAAGGCGGCATTCGGCCGGATTTCCTGCACGCCGTTGCTGATGCGCTTGAGGAAGGCGATGCGCCTTGCGTGCGGGCCCTTACCCTCGACCTCCATGAAGCCGATCTTGCCGACCTGATCGAGCTGCTGCGCCCCGACGGGCGCGCGGCCCTCATCTCGACGCTTGGCGACGACTTCAAGGCCGCGGCTCTGCCCGAGCTTGATGAGGGCGTGCGTGACCAGATTATCGAGGACATGCCGCCTGAGCAGGTTGCCGAGGCGCTGAAGCAGCTCGATTCGGACGAGGCCGTCTATCTTCTTGAGGATCTCGACAAGGAAGAGCAGTCGGACATCCTCGCCAAGCTTCCCTATTTTGAGCGCATCGCACTTGAGCGAAGCTTGGAATATCCGGAGGACTCCGCCGGCCGCATCATGCAGACCGATCTTATCGCCGTGCCGCCGTTTTGGTCGGTGGGGCAGACGATCGACTATATGCGTGTGGCCGACAATCTGCCGGACCGCTTCTACGAAATCTTCGTGGTCAACCCGGCCTATCATCTGATCGGCTCGGTGGCGCTGAACCGGCTGCTGCGCTCAAAGCGGCCGACGACGATCGAATCCATCACGGACGAAGACCTGCGCCCCATTCCGGTTGATTCCGACCAGGAAGAAGTTGCGCGGAAGTTCGAGCGTTACAATCTCACCTCCGCGCCAGTGGTCGATGAGGACAAGCGCTTGGTCGGGGTGATCACCGCCGACGACATCGTCGAGGTTGTTCAAGAAGAAGCGTCGGAAGACATCCTGCGAATGGGTGGTGTTGCCGGAGAGTCGGTCAGCGATAGCGTGTGGGAGACGACGCGTCACAGGTTTAGCTGGCTGCTCGCCAATTTGGTGACCGCCATTCTCGCGTCCCTCGTAATCAGCATGTTCGAGGCGACCATTGAACAGATGGTGGCGCTCGCCGTACTCATGCCGATTGTGGCGTCCATGGGAGGCAATGCGGGGACGCAGACCATGACGGTTGCGGTGCGCGCGCTCGCCACGCAGGATCTCGGTGCGGCCAATGCAGCGCGGATCGTCGTGCGCGAATCCGCCGTTGGCATTTTGAATGGGCTTCTGTTCGCCGTCATCATGGCGGTGATCGTGTATTTTTGGTTTGGCAGCAGCGAGCTTGGTCTCGTCATCGGCGTTGCCATGGTCGTCAATCTGTTTGCCGCGGGGCTCGCCGGCATCCTCATTCCGCTGGGGCTTGAGAAATTCGATCTCGATCCAGCCATCGCCTCGGGCGTCTTCGTCACGACCGTCACCGACGTGGTGGGCTTCTTCGCCTTCCTCGGGCTGGCCGGTTTGTGGTTAGTCTAGAGGCGAGGGGACTGGCATGTTTTTCTATATCGCCAAGGCCGTGTGGTTTGTGCTGCAGCCGTCGACCCTGATCGCGCTGCTGATCGGCTATGGCGCCATTCTCATTTGGACCGGCTGGGCCCGATGGGGCCGTCGCTTCGTCACCATCGGCGCGATCCTTCTCCTGGTGGTTGGCCTGTCGCCGCTCGGCAATATGCTGATCCTGCCGCTGGAGGACCGCTTCCCCAGGGCCGATCTCGACCAGCCGCCACCGCCCACCGGCATCATCATTCTTGGCGGGGCCGAAGACCGGCTGGTGGGACGCGCAAGAGCTGCGCCGACGCTGAACGAGGCGGGCGAGCGTCTTCTGGAAGGGGCGATCCTGGCTAAGAAATTCCCGGAGGCCAAAATCGCTTTCTCGGGTGGCGATGCCGGCATTCTCTATAAGTCCGACAACGAGGCGGAAGGCGCCGCGGTGCTGCTGACTTCGCTTGGTGTCGCGCGCGACCGGCTCATTTTGGAATCGGATGCGCGGGATACCTATGAGAACGCCGTTTTTCTCAAAAAGGAGTTGGAGGTGCGTGGCGAACTCGATGCGAACACGCGCTGGCTCTTGATCACGTCCGCCTATCACATGCCCCGTTCCATCGGCACCTTCCGGAAGGCGGGCTTTGAGGTCGAGCCGTGGCCGGTGGATTACCGTACACGGGGACCTGTCGACTTCATGCGGCCCTTCAGCAAAGTGTCTGAGGGTTTGCGGCGCGTGGACACGGCGACACGCGAATGGTTTGGGCTTTTTGCTTACTGGATCACGGGGCGCACCAGTGCACTTTTCCCGGCGCCTTCTCAAGACGACTGAGGAAGCGCTTAGCGCTACTCGAGCTTGAAGCCGGTCAGCAACCCCAAGTCGATCCAGCCTCTAAGGTAAGTGGCGGCGCGAAGCTCGGCCTCGTCCTCGCCGCCGAACATCGCCACCATCTCGCACAGAACACCGAAGCGCACGCCTCTAGCGGCCTCGTTCCACATCATGGATTCCTCGGCGCCAAATGGCCGGAAGTGCGCCATAAAGTCCTGGCGCCAGACGAGCAGAGCCTGTGGCTCGGGGAAGCGCTCTAGTTTCGGTGGGGCGGTCTCGTCCTTGAGCGCCGACCAGATGTCGGCGGCGTTGGTCGTGAAGGTGAGGCGGATCGTTGTTGGGTGGGGCTGAAACACCAGGCGCGGCCAGTCATCGACCGCCAGTGCCGCCAATTGGTCGATGCTGAGCGGCTCGGCGTTCGGACCGTCGAAGGCGTCGCTGAGTGCCTTCTCAAGCGCGGCAATCTCGCTGACCTCTCGATGATTGGAAAAGGGTGCGGTCTCCCGTGCGAAGGTCGGCATATGACGGCCAAACCATCGCGCGCTTCGTCTATCTGAGGGGTTCGCGTCGATATAGGCCTTCACCAATCGGGCGAAGCCTTCGTCGCCGAGATAAGCGTGGACCCGCTCGTAGTCGTCGCCGAGAATTTCCGCCAATCGCGCCACATAGGCATGGCGGTAGACGCCGAACAGCACGCTGCGCGACTCTGTGGCGCTGTCCTTAACATCGCCTAGGATGGTGTCGTCACGCTCCAAGATGCCGCGCTGGAAGCTGTCCTGAAAGTCTTTGAAGCTGCTCATTCCGCCGCTGTAGCCCGCGCGGTCTCGCCCACTTCGCGGGCGATGTCGCGGGCATGGTCAAGCTCCTCGACGAGTTCGGCTAGGGGAGGAATGTTGTCGTCGCGTTCGATCATGGTCGAGACGCGGCCGAAATGGGTAACGGCTTCGCGGTAGAAATCCCAGACTTCGTTGCACACCGGATGATCGTGGGTGTCGACGATGTGGTCATCTTCGTGGCTATGACCCGCGACATGGAACTGCACGACACGGTCTCGCGGGATGCCCTGTAGAAAGTCGTCCGTGGAAAAGCCGTGGTTGAACGAACTCACATAGACATTGTTGATGTCGAACAGGAGCCAGCAATCAGCGCGGTTCGCGACCTCGGAGACAAACTCCCACTCGGTCATTTCCGACTGGCCGAACGTCACATAGCTCGACACATTCTCTAGCGTGAGACGGCGGCCGAGGAAGTCCTGCACTTGGCTCACGCGGTCGACCACGTGATTGAGCGCTTCTTCGGTATAGGGAATCGGTAGCAGGTCATGCAGGTTCACGCCGTGCACGCCGGTCCAGCAAAGATGGTCTGAAATCCATTTTGGTTTGACGCGTTCGGCAAGTGTCTTGAGGTCACGGAGATAGTCCATGTCGAGCTTCGCGGTCGAAGCGATGGACAGTGACACGCCGTGCATCACGACAGGATAGCGCTCGCAAATCTGATCGAGGATGTGGAGCGGCTGGCCGCCCGCAATCATGTAGTTCTCGGAGAGAACCTCGAACCAATCGATGGCGGGAGAGCCACTAAGGATCTCCTCATAGTGCTGAGGCCTAAGGCCTAAACCGAAGCCGAGAAATGGAGGCTTGTTGGTGTTCATGGCGCGCTCCTGGCGCTAATTGGGAGACCGGTCGCAGGCCGCGGCCAGCCCCATAACATCTTGCGGCTTAGCTCTACTCGAACGTGCCGCTCGCCTCGGCACACTCGGTATCGGTCATCGCAACCCAACCTTTGCCCTTGCAAGCGTTGTGGCCCTTGCAGCCGTTCTGGGCGGTCTTGCAGGCGCCCTGGCCCTTACAGCCATTCACGCCAAAACACTTTCCCTGAGTGCCTCCGGCGGCCATGACAGAAGTGGCCAACGTCCCGGTCACGAGCAACGCTGCGGCAGTCATGGCAATCTTAGCACCGGACTTCTGATTGAGCTTCATATTCGTCTCCTAAGATGAATTCTTAGATGAATTCTTAGATGGGCTAGGGTTCGTGGCGCAGGACCACGAGTGAGCTATAGCCGCTAAGCCGGAACGACACGCGTCACTCCTATTCAAGGGTCTGTGACTTGTCGTGCGCGGCGCGGACATGTGGAGACGTAGGGTTGTTGGTTTCATGGGCTGCAGCGAGATCACGTTGTCTGGGGCGGCGCATGAGATGTGGGCCGGCCGTTGATGCGCGGCCGGCCAATTTTGTAGAATGCTCGTCGCGTTTTGGAATTAACCGGCGGTGCCGCCAGCTTCCTTGCACTCCGCTGCCGTCATCGCGACAAAGCCTTTGCCTTTACAAGCATTCATACCGGCGCAGTCGTTTGCGGCGGTCTTGCAGGCGCCCTTGCCTTTGCAGGCGTTGACACCCATGCAATGAACCTTGCCGGCTTCGGCGTTGGCGACGCTGGCCGGCGGCATGCCTGAGGCCATCAGCATGGCGGCGGCGATTGCGATCTTGGCTCCAGACTTCTTATTGAGCTTCATGTTCCACTCCTTTGTATACGGTTGGATTCGTGGCGCAGGGCCACCAAAGAGCTATAGCGCCGATGCTAGTTTGGCCTGTGTCACACCTATTCAAAGCTCTGTGACCACGGGGCCGATGATTGAAGCCGGGCATAACGGGTCATCGGTGATTCCGGGGCAATGCCTGGCGGGCTATGATCCCATCCGGCACCCAGGAAGGAAGCGATGAGTTTCAACGATATCATCGTCTATGTGGACGGAACGGCGGCGGCGAAGGCTCGCGTCGCGTTCGCCGTGGCTCTTGCCAAGGAGCAGGACGCTCATCTCGTTGGCATCGCTTTTGCCCCGAATGCGCTCCTTCCTCTATGTGGCGCCGACGTTGGTTTTGCTGACATGAGCGGTGTGCTCCGAGACGTGAAGACGCAAGGCGAGACGGCTCTCAAGAGTTTTGAGGCATGCGCGGCAGCCGCTGGCGTCAGTGCCGAGGGCAGGCTCATGCAAGGCATGAGCGAGCAATTCCCGAACGACTTCGCTTATTTCGCGCGCCAAGTGGACCTGACGATCTTGGGCCAGCCGCGCGACGGCGATCCGCTCTTTGGCCAATACGCGCTTGTTGAGCGCTGTCTGTTTTCTTCGGGGCGTCCCACCATGATTGTGCCAGCCGCACCCACCGAGCTTGCGCTCGGCGGCACAATCGTCGCCGCCTGGGACGGAAGCGCGGAGGCGGCGCGCGCCTTCAACGATGCGCTCACATTCCTCGAACCCGCAAAGCGCGTCGTTCTGCTCATCGGCGTCACGGAGAGTTCCGGCGAGAAGGACGAGCCGCCGGTCGGCGACATGGTGGCCCATCTGAAGCGACACGATGTAGCGGTCGAGGTGAAGCGTGTGCCGGTGGGCGAGGGGGACATCGGCCGGTTGCTCCTGTCGCAGGCTAAAGAGCTCGAAGCCGACATGATCGTGATGGGCGCGTTCCATCACTCGCGCTGGCGGGAATTCATCTTGGGCGGCGTGACACTCACCATGCTCGAAGAGGCGACGATCCCGCTCTTCATGGCGCACTGACATGACCGTGCATCTTCTCAAGCTCTGCGTTGGCGTTGAGACTGTCGAAGATTTGGCAGACTGGCAGGCCAGGCGCTTGAAGACATTGACTCGGGCCGGGAAGACGCCTGAGCTTTGTCATCGAACCCGGCAGATGCCCCGTCGGCGCGACGAAATTCTCGACGGCGGTTCTCTCTATTGGGTGGTCAAAGGATTTGTGCTGGTCCGCCAGCGCATCGTCGACCTCAGGGCTGACACCAAGGACGATGGCACGCCATGTTGCGGCATCGTGTTCGACCCTGAGCTGTTTGGAACGCGTTCCCGCAAGCGCCGCGCCTTCCAAGGCTGGCGTTATCTCTCCACCGCCGATGCGCCACGCGACGCCCATAGACTGGACGGCGCCAATGACGACATGCCCCACGCTATGCGCGAGGATCTACGCGAGTTTCGTCTGATCGACTGGTGAGGCTATCGGGCCTGCAACGGCACGGGCACGTTGTCGATGAGGCGCGTCTTGCCGAGATGGACGGCGGCGAGGACGCGCGCGTCCTTCACCTGACCCTGCAGCACCTCGAGCGTATCGGGGTTTCGCACTGCCACGTAATCCACGCGAAAGCCCGATGCCTCAAGCTTGGCACGTGCCGCCGTTGATGCATCGTCGGCGCTGCTGCCCTTCTCCAACTCGCCTGCGACGCCGCAGAGGTTTTGGTACAGCACAGGCGCAATTTTCCGTTCCTCCGGCGAGAGATAGGCGTTGCGCGATGACAGTGCGAGCCCGTCATCTTCGCGCACGATTGCGCCACCGGCGATCTCCACGGGAATGTTGAGATCACGGACGAGACGCTTGATGACCAGGAGCTGCTGATAATCCTTCTCGCCGAAGACTGCGATGTCTGGTGCACATTGCAGGAGAAGCTTCGCGACGATTGTGGCGACGCCATCGAAATGGTTGGGCCGCGCTGCACCGCATAAATCCTCGGTGAGGTCGTTGACGCTGACCTTGGTGGAGAATCCTGGCGGGTACATTTCGCTGGCGTCGGGCGCATAGAGGAGATCGCTGCCGCCGGCGGTAAGTGCGGCGGCGTCATTGGCCTCGTCGCGGGGATAGGCATGGAAATCTTCGCGCGGGCCGAATTGCAGAGAATTGACGAAGAGAGAGGCGACCACGCGGTCGGCTTGGGCCTTGGCCAACGCCACCAGGGAAAGATGCCCAGCGTGGATAGCGCCCATGGTGGGCACGAGCGCGACCGTTTCGCCCGCGTCACGCCACGCGGCAACCCGGGCCCGCAAATCGCGGACGGTCCTCACAGCATCTTCGGCGCGCGTCATTTCAGTGGTCTCCAACGGATCGGGACCATAGCGCTTCGAGGGACGGCCCCGGAAGGTCTAAATCTGGCGCGCCGGGTGCCATTGCCGCCAGGCGGTTAAGGGTCCATCTATAACGGGAGACTAGATTTGCCGTGGAGTTTGAGCCGCATGGCAGACCGTAAAACCCCAGCGAAGACGACGAGCGGCGACGTGGCAGCTAAGGCCTCGTCGCGTGGCGATGTCGATGCGTTCTTGAAGCAGGTCCGGGGGCTTCAGCCCGCAGCTTCAGGCCGGGGCCGGCTGATCTTCGCTATGGACGCGACCATGAGCCGCCAGCCGTCCTGGGACATGGCGCTCGGGCTTCAGGGCGACATGTTCCGCTCGGTCAAAGCGGTGGGCGGCCTCGACGTGCAACTCGTCTATTTCCGTGGGTTCAACGAGTGCCAGGCGAGCCGGTGGGTCGGCGATCCGGACGCGCTCGACCGGCTGATGCGCCAGGTTTCCTGCCAGGGCGGCCATACGCAGATCCGCAAGGTCCTGAGCCATGCGCGTGCTGAGTCCGGCAAGACCAAGGTCAATGCGGTCGTCTATGTGGGCGATGCCATGGAGGAGGACATCGACCAGCTGAGCCAGCTTGCCGGTGAACTCGGACTGATTGGCGTGCCAGTGTTCCTGTTTCAGGAAGGGCATGATCCGGGCGCCGAAACCGCCTTCCGGGAGATCGCCCGGCTGACCCGCGGCGCCTATTGCCGGTTCGATGCGGGATCGGCGGGCCAGCTTCGTGAATTGCTGACGGCGGTGGCGGTCTACGCCACGGGCGGCCGCAAGGCGCTGGAGAATTTCGGCGGTGAGACGAAAAGCGGCGCGGCGGTGCGCCTGCTTCAGCAGCTCGGCTAGCGGCGCATGGTCTATTTTCTCGCTGGCCTCGGGCTCCTCGTGCTCCTCATTCTTGGCGCTCGTGCGCTGGCGAAGGCCAATATCAGCAATCTCGCTTTCATCCTGCGCAAGGTCGCCGGTGTCGCGGCGCTGGCCGCAGCCGGGCTCTTGTTCCTTCGCGGAGGGGCGGTCATCGCCGTTCCCCTGGCCGCGTTCGGTCTGGCGCTGGTCAGTGGCGGTCGCGGTGGCGGCCTGTTCGGCTCGTCGCAGAAGTCGCCGGGCCAGACATCGAATGTGGGTACTGAGCGCCTGGAAATGGAGCTCGATCACGATAGCGGCCACATGGATGGCAAATGCCTCACCGGACGCTTCGCTGGCCGCAAGCTGTCATCCTTAAGCGACCGTGAGGCGATCGAGCTTTACCAGGAGTTCGATGTCGACGGCCTCAAGGAAGCGGCCCTCATGGAGGCCTATCTCGATTGGCGGGTCGTGGATTGGCGCGCGAGAGATCAGGACAGCGAACCTGGCCCACGGGCTAAGCGGGCGCGTGCGCGGTCCAAGGGTACCGGTATGACACGTGATGAGGCGCGCGCGGTGCTTGAAGTTGGCCCCGATGCTACCGACGAAGACATCAGCCAGGCGCATCGCAGGCTGATGATGAAGATGCACCCCGACCAGGGTGGCTCCACCTATTTGGCGGCGCGGATCAACGAGGCCAAGGAAGTTCTACTCGGCGGCTAAGGCGATGCAGTCGAGCGACATGCGCTTCAACGCAACGCAAGCCGATCTGGCGTCGGTCTTGGAGAAGCCAGCAAATCGCGCCCGGTACCATTCCCGATCGCCCTTCATGAACGCGGCAGTGAACGGCATATGTCCGTCGAGGATCTTGGGCGCGCGTTGTTGAACCATGCCGAGGCGGTTCTGGGCATCGGACTGAGTGGTGTAGGCGCCCACCTGCACATGGAAGGTGCCGGTATATTGCGCGGGCTTGGTGCCACCGCGCGGTGAGGCCCGGTTCGGGGAAAGGCTGGCGCGCACGGTGTCTCCGGGCGTGCTGGCGTCGCCTTGCGCCGCGGCGACGGCGAGGGTGGGGCGGCGTATCGCGGCGGTGGGTGTCATGGTGGCGCGCGCGCCAGCCAGAGCGTAAGCCGGTTTTCTGGAGGGCGGCGGCGGATTGGATGACGACGACGAGTCTAAGAGCGATGCGATGAGTGAGCTGCCGACGGAGGGTTTTCCTTTTGAAGCCTTATGCCAATGCTTGTCGAATAACGCACGCAAGGCGGCGTTGCGTTTGGCGCCGGT
>DAOVDX010000071.1 GCA_030669345.1 Methyloceanibacter sp.
GTTTCCTGCTTCAGCTTCGCCTCCCCGCGCAGGGCGTAGGCCTTCGCGTTCTTGGGATCCAACTGAAGGGCGCGGTGGTAATCACCAATGGCATCGTCATAGCGGCGGTTCTTGGCGAACAGAGCGCCACGCTCCATATAGGCGTCGATCAGATCGGCATTGAGCTCAAGCGCCTTGTCGAAGTCGGCAATGGCCTCTTTGAATTTGTTCTCGGCGGCGTAGGCGCGGGCGCGCAACAAGAGGAGATTGGGCCGGGGCACGCCGGGATCGAGAGTGACGGCCTGGATTACATCCCCCGCAGCCGCGCCGAATTTGGCGATAGCAAAATTAGCCTCCGCGCGATTGCGATAAGCCGCAGCATATTTCTGATCGAGGCTGATGGCGCGGGTGAGATCGCGCGCGGCCGCATGATAGCGGGCCAACTCCGCGTGACTCCGTCCGCGTCCGTTGAACGGCATGGGGCTCTGCGGCAACAGCTCAGCCGCCTTGCGGAACGACTGAAAGGCGTCGTTGTACTGACCAAGCGCGGCATATGCGTTGCCTCGGTTGTTGTAGGCGGCACCGTAAGTGGGAGACAGCACGATGGCGCGGTCGAAGTCCTTTATGGCTTCCTCGGTACGCCCGAGATCCATCAAGGCATTGCCACGATTATTGTAGACGCTAGCAATCTCGGGCGAAATCTGGATCGACTGGTTGAAGTCGGCGATTGCCTCATTGGTCTGTTTCAAGCGCCATTTGGCGATGCCACGGTCGCTATAGATGCTGGCCTGGACGAATTCAGAAATCTCAGGCGTCGAGAGCGCCTCGTCATACAAAGCCACCGCTTTTTCGAACTGCCCACGGAACATGGCCGCGGCTCCTTCGCGCGCGCGCAGCAGGGTCTTGTCCTCAGCCCACGCCGAGCCGGCCACCGCGACCGTCAGGACAGCGGCAAATATCAAACAGGTGCTTGTGCGAAAGGATGCCATGGCGGCGATAAACCGGCTTTCCCCTTAGAGGCTTGATGCCCTCATGTCCCCCATAAGGTTGGAGTGTGTCAACAAAGGGTCATGGGCAATTGCGGCGTGTTTCGAGGTCGCGCAGGACCGTTGGCAGCATCTCCGGCAGGTCGGAGGCGATGAGGCCGGGCCCGAACACCATGGCTGCCTCCCCGTGCAACCACACGGCGGTGCTGGCGGCTAAAAATGGGCTCATGCCTTGGGCGAGCATTCCCAAGGTGAAACCGCTCAAGACATCGCCCGAACCGGCGGTGGCGAGCCAAGCGGTCGCGGTGGCGTTGATGGCGGCCTCGCCTTGCGGCGAGGCGATCACCGTGTCGGCCCCTTTGAGCACGACCGTAGCACCAGCGCGCGCCGCCGCCGTCCGCGTCCTGTCGACCTTCGAGGCCCCAGGGACGTCGCCGAACAGCCTGGCGAACTCACCGGTGTGTGGCGTCATCACCACAGGGGCTTCCCGGGCGTGGATGGCCTTGAAGAGCGTGTCTGGATCGTCGGCGAAGGATGTCAGCGCGTCGGCGTCGAGAACGACCCGTGGCGAGGCAGCAAGGGCGGCAAGCACCATGGATTTGGTCTGCTCTCCAACGCCATGGCCTGGCCCAATCAGCAGGGCATTTTTTCGCGTGTCGGTCAGAAGCTGCGTGATCCCAGACGCGCCGTCGACCTGGCGCAGCATGATGTCCGTGAGATGGCAGGCGTTGATTTCAAGGGCATCGCGAGGCGACGCAACGGTGACGAGGCCGGCGCCAGCCCGCAAGGCGCCGCGTGCAGCCATCCGCGCTGCACCGGTGGCATAGGCGGGACCGGACACCACGACGGCATCGCCGCGCGTAAATTTGTAGCCGCGCGCGGTGGGCCACGGAAACTCCGCCAGCCATAGGTCTGGATTGTCGACGAAGATGTTCGGCTTGATGGTGTCGAGCACGGCGTCGGGAATGCCGATATCGACGACACGAACCGCGCCGCAGTGAAGCCGCCCCGGCATCAGGAGGTGCCCTGGCTTCATACGGAAGAAGGTGACGGTCGCCACGGCGTCGATGGCGGCCCCATGAACCTCGCCGGTGGTGCCGTCGACACCGCTTGGCACATCGACCGCAACGATGGGGGCGCCGCAGCTGTTAGCCGCCGTGATCAGGGTCGCGGACGCACCTTCGATGGGACGGGCAAGCCCTGCCCCGAAGAGCGCGTCAACGATGACATCGGCGCCATCAAAAAGATCAGGCTTGAGAGGCTCGCTGGCCCCCTTAAAGCGCGCGGCCATGGCGGCAGCGTCCTTTGGCAATCGCCTAGGGTCGCCGTCAAAGCCAAGGCGTATGCGGTAACCCCGCTCCATGAGATGGCGCGCCGCCACGAACCCGTCGCCCCCGTTATTGCCAGGGCCACACAAGACGGCAACGGTGTCTGCGTCGGGAAACCGGATGGCCACTTCATCGGCGACACCCCAGCCAGCGTTCTCCATGAGCACGGTGCCAGGCACCCCGCCCTCAATGATGAGGCGGTCGGCGCGCCCCATTTCCTCTGTGGTCAGAAGCTCAATCATGGGTCTCAGCAACCAGATGTGCCATTTTCTGTCATCCGCCTGGGCAAACGAGCGACGACAATTCGCCGCTCATAGAGTTTTCCTGCCCTATTTTTGTTCATATCGCCTAACATTTGGGCATATGCGCCGCCAAATCGGCCTGTGAATTTCGCGGGATGCGGTTAGTGTCCTGGAATCGTGGAGAGAAGTTCCCCCTAGAGAGACTGGCATAGGGCGTGCTTCGTCTGGCACATAGTGCTTTTTGGATGACGGCGTGCGCAACGTAGCCGCGCGCCGCTTCCGTTGAAGAGGTTCAGCGAAGAATGAAAAAGATCGAAGCGATCATCAAGCCCTTCAAGCTCGATGAGGTGAAAGAAGCCCTGCAAGAGATCGGTCTCCAGGGCATCACTGTGACCGAGGCCAAGGGCTTCGGGCGTCAAAAGGGGCACACCGAACTCTATCGCGGCGCCGAATATGTCGTCGATTTCCTGCCCAAGGTGAAGCTTGAGCTCGTACTTGGCGACGACTTGGTCGAGAAGGCCATCGAGGCCATCATCGCCTCGGCTAAGACGGGGCGCATCGGCGACGGAAAGATCTTCGTATCGAGCGTCGAAGAGGCCGTACGCATTCGTACGGGCGAGACGGGGAACGATGCCATCTGACGGCCGAGCGCCGAACGAATTTCAAAGTTTATCTGGAGAAACCTTTTGCTGCCTGGTGTGGACCGGCGGCCATCAAGGATGACAGGGGAGTAAAATGGCAGACGCAAAATCAATCGCGAAGAAGCTCGTGGATGAGGAGATCAGGTTCGTTGACCTGCGCTTCACAGATCCTCGGGGCAAGATGCAGCATTTGACGATGGACTCCGGCCCTATGGACGAAGAGGCCTTTGCTGAAGGCGTCATGTTTGACGGTTCGTCGATTGCTGGTTGGAAAGCGATCAACGAGTCGGACATGAAACTGATGCCCGACTGCGACTCGGCGGTCCTCGACCCGTTCTTCGCTCAGAGCACGCTTGCCGTGTTCTGCGACATCCTCGAGCCGCTGACCAACGAGCCTTATGAGCGCGATCCGCGCGGCATCGCCGGCAAGGCGCAGGCTTACATGCAGCAGACCGGCGTCGGCGACCTCGCCGTGTTTGGCCCAGAAGCTGAGTTCTTCGTGTTCGATGACGCGCGCTTTGCGGTCGAGCCTTACAATTGTGGCTTCAAGATCGACTCCGTGGAGCTTCCGTCCAACATGGACACCGAGTACGAGATGGGCAATCTCGGTCACCGTCCGCGCACCAAGGGTGGTTACTTCCCGGTGCCGCCGGTCGACTCCGCGCAGGACCTGCGTTCGGAAATGCTTTCCGTGATGGCCGATATGGGCGTCGTCACCGAGAAGCATCACCATGAAGTGGGCGCTGCTCAGCATGAGCTAGGCATCAAGTTCGGTCCGATCGTCGAGACCGGCGACGCCTTGCAGATCTACAAATACGTGATCCACAGCGTGGCCCACGTCTACGGCAAGTCCGCCACCTTCATGCCGAAGCCGGTGTTCGGCGACAACGGCTCGGGCATGCATTGCCATCAGTCAATCTGGAAGGACGGCAAGCCGACCTTCGCCGGCGACAAATATGCCGACCTGTCGGATACCGCGCTGCATTACATCGCCGGTATCCTCAAGCACGCCAAGTCGCTCAACGCCTTCACCAACCCCAGCACCAACTCCTATAAGCGTCTGGTGCCAGGCTATGAGGCGCCTGTGCTGTTGGCCTATTCTTCGCGTAACCGTTCGGCCTCGTGCCGCATTCCGCTCGGCACCGGGCCTAAGTCGAAGCGCGTTGAGGTGCGGTTCCCCGATCCGACCGCCAACCCCTATCTCGCCTTCGCGGCGATGCTAATGGCAGGCCTCGACGGTATCGAGAACAAGCTCAACCCGGGCGATCCGATGGATAAGAACCTCTACGATCTGCCGCCGGAAGAGCTTGCCGAGGTGCCGACCGTCTGTGGTTCGCTTCGTGAGGCTTGCGAGGCGCTTGATGCCGACCGTGCCTACCTCAAGAAGGGCAATGTGTTCACCGACGACGCGATCGACGCCTATCTCGAGCTTAAGATGGAAGAGGTGGAGCGCTTCGAGATGATGCCTCACCCCGTCGAGTTCGACATGTATTACAGCGTCTAACATTCATTTCGACGCTAGAGAGCTAGAAATGAAGGTGGGGCGACCGCAGTTTCTGCGGTCGCCCCTCTTTCGCCCGGCCGGCCGAACTTCAAACCCTGTAGTTCCCGTGATCCCCCGTCGGATACGAGAGGCTGAAAGTCCTCGCCAGGCTCCCCCAAACTTTATCTCGAGCCTGTCACATCAAATAGCTCGCCCCGTAGGCCAGCGCGCCCGCGCCGGCCGTGAAGGCCCACGATTTGTTGTCGCGGCACCAGCCGCCCATCATTGACGGCAGGCCGAAGATCAAAAATTTGCCCAGCGAGAGGGTGATGACAGTTGCGACGCCACCAACCACCCATAGCGAGACATTCGCCGACGGACCGCCCTGGCCAGCGTCGACGAGGACTGCGCTTGTGTTGCTCGTGCCGAGATTGACAGCAGCCCAAACTGCACCCGCAGATGCCGTCAACAGCATGGCGTACCGCATAAACATGCCGCTTAGATCCCTCGCTTTTCAGACGAATTTTAGGAAGCGAGGGTAAAGAAACGGGAAAGCAACAGGCTTAAGCGTTGGTTAAGAATGTCCCAAAGCGTTCTAGGACGCCTTCCATTTGATGGAACAACCAATGGATGGGACCTGCGCGCGGGGCCCCTTCCCGGTCTCGGCAACCTGTTTCATGGCCTCGAACAGATCGCGGCGAACATTGCCCGGTGCCGCTTCGGCGTGGCTCTCATCGAGACGCCCGCGATATTGCAGCTCAAGATCACCGTTGAAGCCAAAGAAATCCGGCGTGCAAATGGCGTCATAAGCCTTGGCGACGTCTTGGGTCTCATCCTGGAGATAGGGAAAGTCGAAGCCATTGGCCTCGGCGAAGGCTGCCATGTTCTCAAATGAATCGTCGGGATGGCTCGTTGCATCGTTCGAACAGATAGCCACCGTGTTCACGCCAAGCATTTTCAGCTCGTTAGCGTCGCGGACGAAACGGTCGGCCACTGCCTTCACATACGGACAGTGATTGCAGATGAACATGACCAGCGTGCCGTTAGGCCCGCGAAGGTCCTCAAGGCTATAGGTTTTGCCATCGACGCCAGGAAGCGTGAAGGCCGGCGCCTGCCAGCCAAAATTACAGACGGGGGTATGCAGCTCAGCCACTCATTTGTCCTCTTCGCAAATCTGTCACGAGCCCACTCAAATTTTCGAGCGGTCCAATAACGTATGTTAGCTCTGGGCGCCGCGCGCACGTCGCACTGGACAAAGAAGGGGTAATCGAGGGCATGAAGCAACTTCTTATGGCACTGGCGATCTCGGCCGCGTTGAGCGTGCCCGCTAGTGCCGCGTTTCAGCTCGATAACCGCTACCAGGACAATGACGGCGATATGGTCGCTGATATTCCCACCGACCCATCCCAACAGGTCGATCCGTCGACATTGATCTTTGCCTATACCCCCGTCGAAGACCCGGCCGTCTATGCCGAGGTCTGGCAAGAGTTTCTCGATCATCTGACGGCGGTCACCGGCAAGCGGGTCCTGTTCTATCCCGTGCAATCCAATGCCGCCCAGATCGAAGCCATGCGCGCCGGGCGTTTGCATATTGCCGGTTTCAACACCGGCTCCAACCCCCTCGCCGTGGCGTGTGCGGGCTTTCGCCCTTTCACCATGATGGCGCGCGCGGACGGATCGTTCGGCTATGAGATGGAGATCATCACCCATCCAGGCTCAGGCATCGACAAACCGGCTGACCTCAAAGGCCGGACCCTGGCCTTTACCGCGGAGACTTCTAACTCCGGCTACAAGGCGCCATCGGCTCTGCTCAAGGTGGACTTTGGTTTGGAACGTGAGCGGGACTTTAAGGCGGCCTTTTCCGGCGCCCATGACTATTCGATCCTCGGCGTCGCCAACAAAGACTATGACGCAGCGGCGGTCGCCAATTCGGTGAAAGCCCGCATGATCGATCGCGGCGTCGTCAAGCCGGACCAGCTCAAGACGATCTATACGTCGCAAACATTCCCCACCACGGGCTTCGGCGTCGCCCATAACCTCACGCCAGCCCTGCATGAGAAAGTCAAAGCCGCCTTCTTCTCCTTCGACTGGGACGGGACCAAGCTGCTTGAGGAGTTCGGCAAGTCGGGCGAAGCGCAGTTCATCCCGATCACCTTCAAGGACAATTGGGCCGTGATCCGCGAGATCGATGCAGCGAACGGGGTCGAATATTCCTGCCATTGATTGGATGGGATTTTGGGCCGGCCACACCACGGTTTGCGACGTGCCGCCTTTTCCATACGATGCCCGCAACCAAGAGCCGGGACATGAGTGATGCTGCGCGTTGAATCCCTGACCAAGACCTACGCGACCGGCGACAAGGCGCTGAACGGCGTGTCGTTCGAAGTGCTCTCCGGCCAAGTTGTCGGGCTGATCGGCCCATCCGGCTCAGGCAAGTCCACGCTCATTCGCTGCATAAACCGGCTGGTGGAACCAAGCAGCGGGCGCGTGTTCCTCAACGACAACGACGTCACGCGTCTCGGACGCAGTGAGCTTCGGCGCACGCGTCGGCGCATCGGCATGATCTTCCAGGAATACGCACTCATCGAACGCCTGACGGTGATGGAGAACGTGTTGTCCGGCCGGCTTGGCTATGTGTCCTTCTGGCGCTCCCTGCTTCGGCAGTTTCCGCAAAGCGACGTGGACAAGGCCTTTGCCCTTCTTGCCCGCGTTGGCCTAACCGAGCAGACCGACAAGCGGGCCAGCGCCTTGTCAGGCGGCCAACGGCAACGCGTCGGCATCGCCCGTGCGCTGGAACAAGACCCAGAACTTCTGCTGGTCGACGAGCCGACCGCCTCACTCGACCCCAAGACGGCACGGCAGATCATGCGACTGATCTGCGAGGTGTGCCGCGAGCAAAACCTTCCAGCAATCATCAGCCTGCATGACGTGTTTCTCGCCAAGATGTTTGTTGACCGCATCATCGGCCTGCGCGCCGGGAAGATCGTGTTCGACGGTGCGCCGGCCAAGCTCGACAACACCATCCTGACCGAGATCTACGGCGAGGAGGACTGGACCGAAATCCACGACGACGGGCATGCGATGACTCCAGACAATACCGAAGGATCAGAGCTGTCGCGCGACGAGCGCATGGCCGGGATCACATGAGCAATGCCATAACGCACGCTCGCTCCTGGAAGCGTCCACCACTCATCGGCAATGCCTGGCTGCGTTGGGCCATCATTGTCGGAGCGCTCGTCTATCTCGTAGCGGCGCTCTCGACCGTCGAGGTCAATTGGGAACGTGTCTCACTAGGGTTGAGCCAAGGTTGGCGTTTCGTCGAAGGCTTCCTGGCCCCGGATTTCACCAGCCGCTCGCGCGACATCTGGCGTGGCATGGAGGAGAGCCTCACCATGACGGTAACCTCCACCGTCGTTGGCTGTCTCATCTCCATACCGATTGGTCTCGGCGCCGCCCGCAACATCGCGCCCTTGCCCGTCTACGTGGTCTGCCGCGCCATCATTGCAGTCTCACGCTCCTTACAAGAAATCATCATCGCCATCCTCTTCGTGGCGATGTTTGGCTTTGGGCCGTTTGCCGGCTTCCTCACACTGTCCTTCGCCACCATCGGCTTCATGGCCAAACTACTTGCCGAAGACATTGAAGACATTGACGAGACCCAAGCCGAAGCCATTCGCGCCACGGGTGCGGGTTGGTGGCAGGTCATCAATTACGGCATTCAGCCTCAAATCGTGCCGCGCCTAATCGGCCTGTCCTTCTATCGGCTCGACATCAATTTTCGTGAGAGCGCGGTGATCGGCATTGTCGGCGCCGGCGGCATCGGCGCGACGCTCAATACCGCGATGCTGCGCTATGAATACAGCACGGCAGGCGCCATCCTCATCATGATCATCGCCATAGTGCTCGTGGCCGAATATCTCTCCAGCCTCTTGCGCAAGTGGGTGCAGTGATGCCGGTGACCACCATCAACGGCCACGTCCTTTGGCAGCGCCGCACCGCAGCTGAGCAATGGGCCGCGTGGGGCGTATGGCTCGCTCTGGCGGTGCTGTTCGTCTTCTGCTGGCAAGTGATGAACAAGAACACCATGTGGGTGTTCGTCGAGGATGCGCCATGCCAAGCTGCGGATCTTCTGTCGCGCGCATGGCCACCGCGCTGGTCCTATCTCGACCGGCTATGGGGGCCCCTCTGGGACACCCTCAACATCGCCACGCTCGGCACCATGCTCGGCATTATCTTTGCGACGCCCATCGCGTTTCTCGCCGCGCGCAACACGACACCAAGCTTGGCCTTCATCCGCCCCGCCGCGTTGCTGGTGATTGTCGCCTCGCGCTCGATCAATTCCCTGATCTGGGCGCTGCTGCTGGTCGCCATCATCGGGCCTGGGCTATTGGCCGGGATCATCGCCATTGCCCTCCGCTCCATCGGCTTCATCGGCAAGCTGCTCTACGAAGCCATCGAGGAGATCGACGAAACCCAAGTCGAGGCAGTGAGCGCCACTGGCGCGTCGAACTGGCAGGTCATGGACTACGGCGTGGTGCCGCAAATCTTGCCCGCGTTCGCCGGCATCTCGGTGTTTCGCTGGGACATCAATATCCGGGAATCGACCATCCTCGGCCTGGTGGGGGCTGGCGGCATCGGTGTGCAGCTCCAATCCTCCCTAGCGCGTTTGGCCTGGGCAGAGGTCACGGTGATCTTCATCGTCATCCTCGTGACGGTGGTCGTTTCGGAGTGG
>DAOVDX010000189.1 GCA_030669345.1 Methyloceanibacter sp.
GCTCGCGCCAAAGCTATGCGCGCATGGAGCAAAAAGGTAGCGCGACGACGGCCATCGACGACAATCTCGCCGAGTTCATCGCCGGGATGCGATCCTTTTATTTCGCCACCGCCAACGCTGACGGCCAGCCTTACATCCAGCATCGTGGTGGGCCGCCCGGTTTCCTGCGCGTGCTCGATAAGAGCACGCTCGCCTTCGCCGACTTCACGGGCAACCGCCAATTTATCTCGACGGGAAATCTCGCCGAGAATCCGCGCGCCATGATCTTCCTAATGGATTACCGCACTCGTAGCCGAGTGAAGGTTTGGGGCCGCGCGCGCGTGGTCGAAGACGATCCGGAGTTGTTGGAGAGCCTCTTGCCAAAGGGCTACCAAGCGCGTGGTGAAGCGGCGATCCTATTCACGGTCGAGGCCTGGGACACAAATTGCCCGCAGCACATTCCGCTCATGGTGTTTGCCGAGGATGTGACCGGGCTTGCCGACAAGATCAGTGCGCTTGAGGCGGAGAATAAGAGCCTACGCGCCGAACTCGCCAAAGCGCAGCATTAGGCCGTCGCTTATTCTTTGCCTGCTTTTCCGCCCGGCCAAAGCAGCCAGCCAAACAGCACGCCAGCCGCGATCGCGCCCAGCACCTCCGCCACTAAAAACGCCGGGACGTGGTGGGGCGCGATGCCTGTGAATGTATCGCTGAACGCCCGCACGATGGTGACGGCCGGGTTGGCGAAAGACGTCGAGGAGGTGAACCATATGGCGGACGAGATGTAGAGACCGACCGCAGGCGCGATCATGGCCATGTTGAAACGTACGCAGCCGAGAATGGTGGCGATCAGTCCGAACGTGGCAACGAACTCGCCAAACCATTGGCCCATACCGGTCCGCGCTGTTTCTGAAAACTGCACCGGCTCCATACCAAACATCGGATGGGCGACGATGGCGCCAAGGCAGCCGCCGACGATCTACACCGCGATATAGGCAATGGCCTGTTTGCGGTCGAGATCGCCCCGCAGCCACATGACCAGACTCACGGCCGGGTTAAAATGCGCGCCCGAAACCGAAACGAAGATGGTGATGATGACGAACAGCACCGCGCCCGTCGCCATCGTGTTGCAGAGAAGCGCCAGGGCGTCGTTCCCGCCGGCAAGCTCTTGCGCCATGATGCCGGAGCCGACGATCGCCATAACGAGAAAGAACGTACCGAGGCTCTCGGCCACGAGCCGCCGCTTCAGGTCGAACGTCATGGCACCCCCTCCCCGCTTCTAGCCGCTAGCAGCAACTGGATTTCGGCTCGGACCCTTGCACTGGCGCTGCCTCATCGAAGGGAAGCGAAGTGCCGCAGCCGTCGAAAATCCCGTAATGGGTCGAGAAGTCGCCGACAAAATCAAAATGGGGCTGGAACCGCGTCTCGGCAAGCATGCGCCATGTGTTGCCGCAAACCGGAAACACCTTGCCGCGCTCAATGAGATGGTGCCCGTCGAGCTCGAAGGTTTGCTCCTGCTCGGCAACGCCGCCGCGATAGACCACAGCCTGACCGTAATCCTCACACGCGGGCTCGAGTTCATCGTTCTTGAACAGCCGGTACGTGGCGGAGAAGAACTGCGCCTGGCCAAGCTTCTGCCGCATCGCCTCATTGTCCACCGAGATGGGCCGGCTGGTGACGAGGCGAGGATCGAGGAAGCCTGCCTGTTTCGCCATGGGCACGAAGTCGTTCCAATAAAGCGCCCCACCAAGACACTCGCCATAGAGCAGCGGGTCGGCGCGAACTTCATCAGGCAAACGCCGGTCGCAATAGACGTCGGCGAAATAGATCTCGCCGCCCAGCTTCAACAGCCGATGCGCGCCGCGCAACACCGCGAGTTTATCGACGCAGAGATTGATAACGCAGTTCGACACCACCACGTCGAAACTGCCGGGCTCCAGGTCAAGCTCGCCGAGCTTTTCGAGATAGCCTTTGAGAAAGCGCACATTGGGCTGGTCATAGCCGAACTTCTCCATGTGCCAGTCTATGTGGGTTTGGGCGGTGGCCAACTGCTCATCCGTCATGTCGACGCCGACGACCTCGCCACCCGCGCCCACGAGCTGGGAGATCAGATAGACATCGCGGCCCGAGCCCGAACCGAGGTCGAGAACACGGCAGCCTTCGAGCGCGGTAGGAATGACAATGCCGCAGCCATAATATTTAGACCGGACCTCCTCATGCACATTGGCGATCGCCGCTTCGAGGTAACCCGGCACGCCGCCACCGTCGCAACACGCCGAGGTCTTCAGATCCTCAGAGCCTTTGAGGGTCTTGCCGTAATACTCTTTTACAACCTCGATATTCATTGCGTCGCTCCCTATGCGTCCTGTCCGGTCAATCTCGGCGACATCCTAGCAAGAGTCGCCGAGCTTAGGCAGGTTTCGCCCGCGCACAGTCCTGTGAACCATATTTGTTGGAAAACCGTCACTGGTTTGTTGGAAAGCCGTCACTTGGGCGCGCCGCGGAACCCCATCCCCAGCACATAGACTTCCGAGGACTCGGAGCGGGAGGCCTTGGGCTTCACGTGACTGACTTTGGCAAAACCAAGCCGCAAGCGTTGCAGCAGATCACGGTCGGCGCCGCCTTGCAGCACTTTGGCCAGAAAAGCGCCGCCGGGGACCAGCACATCTTCGGCGAGGTCGAGCGCGGCTTCGGCGAGCATCACCACACGAATGTGGTCGGTCGGTTTATGGCCCATGGCCGGTGCCGCCATGTCGGAAAGGACAACGTCGACTTTGGCGCCA
>DAOVDX010000109.1 GCA_030669345.1 Methyloceanibacter sp.
TCGTAGAGCTGGCAGCAACAATGCCGCATTCCGTCCGACCCGATTTTGCATACGAGCTTTTCCTCCGCGCTTCGGCATGGTGGAACATTGGCGTTCGTCGGCACACCGCTACGGCAGCGCATCGCCGTCGACGCCTTCCGCCGCGCCCTCAGATGACCCACCCTTGGATGCTCCTGGAATCTTGCCCATCTTGCCGCGCCGTACGGCGCCGGATTCGTTGCGGCATTTGAAGCCCTGATCGGTCTGTCCACAGACGATCTTGGCCGAGACTCCGTCATAGCCGGCAACCGTGGCCAGCGCCCAAAGCAAGGCCGTCAGCACAAAGGCAAAAAACAAACGCATGAAAACTTCGTCCCCTTTAGGCCGCCAACATTTAGGAGCCGTGCCGAGACAACCAGCTGACGCGCTCCTGGAATCCCAGGCCTTGCCAGAGGGGCTCTTGCTTGACACGATAGCTCTATCAAAAGGCTTGCGCGGGTAGGTGCGTCAGGAGCCTTCCCGCGACCGATCGCGACCGAGGGAGGAAGGCATGGGTAAAGCGCAGGGCCAGCCAGCCCGCAGCGCCCGCTGCATCGCACTGGTTGGCCCCTATCTCAGCGGTAAGACGACACTTCTTGAATCTATTTTGGCGCGGACCGGCGCCATCAAGCGGCAAGGCGCCACCGCCACCAAGAACACGGTTGGCGATGCCTCCGACGAGGCCAGGCATCACGGCATGAGCGTCGAGCTCAACGTGGCCACGGTCGATTTCCTTGGCGAAAGCTTCACCTTCCTCGACTGCCCCGGCTCTATCGAGTTTCAGGCCGATGCCACGGGTGTGCTCGCCGCATGCGATGCCGTTGTCGTGGTGTGCGAGCCGGACAAGAAAAAAGTGCCGGCGCTCCAGCTCATCCTCAAGCAGTTGGAGGATCACGGCCTGCCGCACTTCTTATTCCTCAACAAGATCGACAAGGCGGAAACGCGCGTGCGCGACATCGTGCCGATGCTGCAGCCCGCCTCCACCAAGCCGCTGGTGTTGCGCCAGGTGCCGATCTGGGAGAACGATATTGTCACGGGCTTCATCGATTTGGCGCTCGAGCGCGCGCACATCTATCGTGAGCATGCGCCGAGTGAGGTGATTGATATTCCGTTGGCGCTCGCCGACCGCGAGCAGGAAGCCCGCTTCTCCATGCTCGAGAAACTCGCGGACTATGACGACGAGCTAATGGAGCAACTCTTGGAAGACGTGCCGCCACCGCGCGACAAAGTGTTCGACGACCTCTCCGAAGAGTTGCGCGACGGCCTGATCTGTCCGGTGCTGTTTGGCTCGGCGGAAAACGGTAACGGCATTTTGCGGTTGATGAAGGCGCTTCGTCACGAGGCACCATTTTTGTCGACCACGGCGGCGCGGCTCGGTGTCGAGGATGCGGCTTCTTGCGCCTATGTGATGAAGACCTTCCACACGGCCCATGGTGGCAAGCTGTCATTGGCGCGCATTCTCGCTGGCCAATTCGCCGACGGCGCCACCGTCTATAGCGGCGACAAAGAGGAGCGCATTGCTGGCGTGTTCAGCCTATTGGGCCACGAGCCGGTGAAGCGTGGCGCGGCTGGGCCTGGCGACACGGTGGCCTTTGGCCGCTTGGATGGCATCCAGACCGGCGAGACGCTTTCCACGGAAAAGGACGAGGCGGCCGACATTGGAGCTGGCGAGATTGCCGACCCAGTGTTCGGGCTGGCCATCGAGGCTACCGAGAAGAAAGACGACGTGAAGTTGACCACCGGTCTCGCCAAGATCATCGAGGAGGACCCTTCGCTCGCTATCACGCATCACCAGGATATGGGCGAGATGGTGCTGTGGGGGCAGGGCGAGATGCATCTGCGCGTGGCCCTTGAGCGGCTGACGCGCAAATACGGCATCGCCGCCACCACCCATCCCCGCCATATCCCCTACAAGGAGACCATTCGCAAAACCACGGAGGCGCGTGGCCGTCACCGGAAGCAGTCAGGCGGTCATGGACAGTTTGGCGACGTGATGGTGACCATTGGTCCTTTGCCGCGGGGGCAGGGCTTTGCGTTCTCCGACAAGATTACCGGCGGCGTCGTGCCGAAGAACTACATCCCCTCGGTGGAGACGGGCGTGCGCGATTATCTGAGTTCAGGGCCGCTCGGGTTCCCAGTGGTGGATGTTACCGTGTGCCTGGTCGATGGGTCGTTCCATTCGGTGGATTCGTCCGATATGGCCTTCCGTCAGGCTGGGCGGCTGGCCATGAGCGAAGGGCTCCCCCAATGCCAGCCAGTGCTGCTGGAGCCGGTCATGGCGGTCGAAGTGGCTGTACCATCAGAGGCCACGGCCCGCATAAACTCCATCGTTGCCTCCCATCGGGGGCAAATTTTGGGGTTCGATGCCCGCCCTGGCTGGCCCGGTTGGGACGTGGTTCAGGCCAATATTCCGGAAGCTGAAATCCAGAACCTGATCGTCGAACTTCGGTCGGCAACGGCAGGAGTCGGCACTTTCCACGCCAAGCCGGACCATCTGGCCGAGCTTACAGGCAAGGCAGCAGACCAGGTTTTGGCCCATCGGGGGGCTCAGGCGGCTTGAGAGGGCCCTGAGATATATCGCCAAAACCGGCTCGGAAGCCTTGCCCCAACTCGTCTAGACCGGTAGACGATGTGCCTTATTCTTCTCTTATGACCGATAGCTTTCCAGAGGTGCCGTATGACCGTATTTCCGCAGCTTGAAATCCCCGAGACCCTTGCTGCCGGCCCGGGGCCGGGGAACACTGATCCGCGCGTGCTTGAGCGCTTCGCCAAGATCGGCGTGGCCGACCACATGCAGAAGGACGTTCTTCGCGGCATGTTGGAAGCCAAGCTGATGCTGCGGGAACTGTGGGGCACTAAAAACGTCTACACCTATGGCGTCGCAGGCACCGGCTTTTCCGGCCTCGATTGTGTGCTGTCCCTGGTCCTGCCGGCCGACAAGGTCGTGGTGTTCCCGAACGGTACCTTCTCCGGCATCGACAGCCTGACCATCCGCATGAAGGCGGCCACCGCGGAAGAGCTTGCGGCTGACAGCCTGAACCCGCAGCCGGCGAGTGTCGTCACCGTCGAGACTGCTCACGGCAAGCCGGTTACCGGCGAGACCGTCGACAAGGCACTGGCCGAGCACAAGCCCATGTGGGCCTTCATGGCGCATTGGGAGACGGGCTCGGGCCGCATCAACGACCTTAAGGGATTCTCCGATGCCTGCCTCAAGCATGGCGTCATGGGCATTGTCGACGCCGTGTCGAGCCTCGGTGTTGGCGACTTCAACATCGACGACTATCCGGGCGTTGTCGCTTGGGCGTCCTGTCCGCAGAAGGGCGTGCTGGCCCTGCCGCTGACCTACGCGCCGGTGAGCTTCACCGACAAGGCCATCGACGTGATCAAGGCCCGTGGCTGCCGCACCTATGTGCATCACCCGGTCCTCGACGCCCGCCATTGGGGCATCATCGACGGCAAGGACGTGGAGACGCCTGGTTATCACCAGACCCATTCCTGCTACGCCGTCGCCTCGTTCCACGAGGCGCTGCGCATCATTCTCAGCTATGGCCGCGCTGCCAAAGCTACCGATTACATGTATCACGAGAAGGCGCTGCGCCAGGCTGTCGAGGGCATGGGCTGCGAAGTCACCTCGGACATGCCGAGCCTCATCGTTCTGAACCTGCCGGGCAAGTTGGCCGGTAAGGAAAAGGAGCTGGTGCAGGGCGCCCGTTCGCAGGGCTTCGGCATTTGGCCAACCCTGTCAGAGCCGGTGCAGGTGCGTATCGGCATTCTCAATCAGCTTTCGGCTGAGCAGATCGACGAGATCGCCAGCCGCTTCGCCGACGCCATGCTGGCCATGGGCGCCGAGTTCGACAAGCAGCAGGTGATGAGCCAGCTGAAGTCGTACTATGCCAAAGCCGCGTAAGCGTCTCGAAGCGAGCTTCTAGAAGCTGAATACGATTTGAAGCCCTCTCCCTTCGGGGGGAGGGTTTTTTCGTGTCCGGGCGTCGGGCTTTAGTTTTTGTGCGCGGCTAGTCCGCGCGTGGATTGGCGTAACGCCAATCCGCCGGCCGCTCGAACGTGCCGCGCCAGATGCCGCGCTTATCGGCCTTGGCTTCGGCCTCCTCGCTCGCATAAGGATTGCCGAATTTCCGGCCAAGATCGATGGCATAGCCATCGCGCACCAGGGCTTCGCCAAGGTCCGGCACGCCCTCGGCGCTGCATACCGCCACGTAACGGCCAAAGCGGTCCTTGTCGCGGATATCGCAGGCCACACCGCCGCCTTTGATGAGCTTGGTGAGCTTGACCTTGGCGGCGCGGCCACAGGCCCACGATCTGCCATTCGCTTCTTTGCAAGACTGCTTCAGCTCCGGCGCGTCGATGCCGAAGATGCGGTATTCGTCGCCATTGGCGGCGCGCAGACTATCGCCGTCGATTGAGACGATCCTGGCGTCGGGTCCGAAGGGCTCGACCTGAGCGGTGCAATAGCGCTCGAACAGAAGCACAAGGCCGAGCACGACCAGCAGTGCCACGGCTTTGCCAATCTGACTGGCCAGGGTCTTGTGAGACGATCGTCTGCGCGTCGACCTTGTGCGCGAGCGCGTCGACCGGCTCTTTGCCGGTTTGCGCGTCTTGCGGCTGCGGGTGGCGCTAGCGCTTTTAGGTTTTGCGCGCGTTGAGGGCTTGCGGCGCGCCATTAGCCGCCGTCGATCTTGCGGCCGACAATGGCGATGGTTTGCTGATAGACGCCCGCCGCGTTCCAGCCTTTGATCGCGCGATAGTTGGGCTGACCGGGCTGATAGCCTGCGCCCCGCTGCCAGCCGTGGCCGCGCAGGAAGTTCGCCGTGGAGGCGAGCGCGTCGGCCTTGGAGTTGAGATCCACCCGGCCATTGCCGTCACCGTCCACGCCATAGAGCAGGATGGACTTTGGCAGGAACTGAGTCTGGCCCACTTCGCCATGCATGGCGCCGCGCTGGGAAGGGTTGAGACTACCGCGGTCGACGAGCTGGAGCGCGGCATAGAGATGCCCGGTGAAATATTCGCTCCGGCGGCAGTCATAGGCCAGCGTGGCCACGGCGGAGAGCGTGTTCTGCCTGCCCATATAGCCGCCAAAACCGGTCTCTAGGCCCCAGATGGCGAGCAGGGGGCCTGGCGGCACGCCATAGCGCTTCTCGATGGATGCTAACAGCCGGGCATTGGATTTTTTGAGCCGCTTACCCTTGGAGGCGATGGCGTTAGCGCCGCGCTTTTTCATGAATTGGTCGAGGCTGAGCTTGAAGCTCTTCTGCCCCCGGTCGGCGCGAATAGTCCCGGTGGAATAGCGCGTGGCCTTCAGCGCCTGGATGCCCCGCCGGCCAATGCCGTTCGTGGCGGCCTCTTTGGCGAAACTACGCTTCCACCGCTCAAAGCCCGATGAGTTGTTGCCGCATTTGGCAGCCATAGCCGGAACGGCGGTAGCGAGGAGGAGGGCGGCGGCGAGAAGCGCCAGCAATCGTCCACGAGTAAGAAGTGTTTTGGATTTCAGGGGCGATTTGGGTTTAAGGGTTTTGGCCATAAGAGCCTTCCGCTTTAGAGCGTTCCGCTTTAGAGCGTTCCGCTTTTCATCGAAGGCCTGGCTGCTGAGTGCCACACCGAACCGCCATGCCCGTCTCGTGAGAGTCGTTTCTCCGCTAAGCCATTTGTACCGTGAGGTTTTGGGCCTTGGCAATTGGGGATGGGGACGGTTGTCCTCTCAAACCCCCACGAATCAGGCATGATTCAAGTTATGGCAGAGGGTTCAGTGCTCGCAACCGAGCGCATGCATGTCAGCGTCGTCCGCGTGGAGCGACGGCGGGAGCGCGTGAGCTTCCGTGCGCTTGAAGCGGACATGCTGGTGGTGATCGAGGCTGACAGCGAGGACGACGCCCGCGCGCTCTGCGTCGAGGCAGGGCTTCAGTTCCTCACCCTCTGCGATGACTGAGGTCGGGTAAGCGAAAGCGCTTAGCCCTTCGGCGCCTTGAACTGCATGTTGCGCAGGGCGTCGGCCATGAGCCAACTCAGCTGCTGGGCCTGGATGCCGAATGTCTGCATCTGGGTCTGCACGTAGCGGCTCTGAAGGGTCACGACTTCCTGCGCATCCTCAGCCTTGGCGATCTCGCTGGCGAGCGAGAAAGAGCGTTCGGCGTTCTCCTTGGCGAAGGCGACGGCCCGCTCCTGGATGGCCTTGAAGTTGCCGGCCTCAGGCGCGCCTGTCGAGGACCAGGCATTCATCGCCTGGCTCATGAATTCCATGAATTGCCCATAGGCCATGCGGGTCTGCTCGACGTTTTTCTCGGCGAGGTCGCGCATTTCTGGAGGCATTTCGAACATCGGTTGGTCTGCCATGGGGTTCCCCTTACGCCCGGTTTTCGTCCATCGTCTCTAGTCACTATTATACTGGTTTTAGATTACGCGTTTCTTTCCATCGGCGCTATTGCTGGTGAACCCCTAAGCGACGCTAAAGAACAATGGCCTTAACGACTTGGCCGCGCGGCTTTAGGCCTACTCGGCGGCTTCGGCCACGAGATTGAGGCCAGCCACATAGCGCTCCACGTCGAGTGCCGCCATGCAGCCCATGCCGGCGGCAGTGACCGCTTGGCGATAGATGTCATCGGTAACATCGCCTGCGGCGAACACGCCTTCGATATTGGTCGCGGTAGAGCCCGGCACGGTCTGGATATAGCCGCCCTGCTTGAG
>DAOVDX010000073.1 GCA_030669345.1 Methyloceanibacter sp.
TGCACCCCCATCACTCTGGCAGCGGCCAATCTGGCAGCGGTCATATGGTTCGACTTGGAGAACAAGACGCTCACGACGACCGCCATAGGTCAAAAGCCAACAACGGCCGAGCTCAAAAATGTGACCGTGACGGATGACGCCGTCCTGCTCCATGGGCTTGGCAAAGCCGGAACGACCGACCGGGTTTGGAGCGCCATCATCTCGACCAAGACCGGCAAGCTGTCGGCGGGCGTCTCTACACCAGACGCGTCGCTTGCCTTGCAGGGGCGCTGCACGGCCAACCCGTAACGTCCAAGTCCATATATATTTAGAGATATTATCCAGCCAGCAACCGAGAATTTGCTGGCTGGTTTTTTGGTTCCAACGCGATTTACGGCTTCAGCACCAACGGCAAGATTGTGCGGCCAGGCGGGAAGCCCTCGCCGTCCGACGCATCTTCTTCGAACACTTCGAGATGACCGACCTGCACCCCCTCCAGGCTGTAGGGCACAGTGAAGGCAAACGCGCCTGGCCCGTCGACGCCACCGCCTCTTGTATTGCCGTTGGCAATCACCGAGCCGTCGTGGCCAACAAGTTTCCACTCAACGCTGCCTTCGAAGCTGCGCGAACACCCCGCCACGGCGAAGCCGCTCTCGACACGATCGCCGGCCCTCGGCGCCGTGGTGATGACGAAGGCTGCCTCGTTGAGAGCGCCGTCGGCTATGTTGCAATTGTTAGTCTCCTCGCCTTCGACCCACGATCCCATGGCGATAGCCGGCTGTGCCTGCATGATGAGCCCGAAGGCTGAGAGCGCGAAAATAGTGCCTGCAGCGCTGCGAAGATACGGATGTGTCATGGCTTCCTCCAAGCGTTGAGAAACTCAGGCTACGCCCGCCAAATTCCCGTGACAACGATTCACGATTGGACTCCCGAAAGCCTGCTTGCGGTGACGAATTGCCCCGCCATGCTCGTGCTTCCAACGCAACCGGGGGAAATAAGCTATGGCTGAGGCGCGCACGACTGACCGAATAGAGCTTTCACCAGCCTCTTGTTTCTCACTCCTCACGCTCGTTCTGCTCGGCACGCGTTTTGTCCAGGGTTTCATCTTCTGGGGCGGGGCCAGCCGGCGGCTGTTCTACGATTTTCAGGACGTTGCCGGTGCCGATCTCGCTGTAAAGCTCGACTTCGAGTCGTTGCACTTCGTGGCCGCCAAGCTCACCCATGCCATGCCCGGCTCATTGTGGATACAAGGGCCGCTGGAATGGACCCTGCAACATCCCGACCTGATCCTTGCCTCGGTTTGGGTTTGGACCATGGCCGAGCTCGCCGTCGGGCTTGGCCTCAACATTGCGCTGATGCTGATCTTCGGTTGGATGGGCTCCACCTGTCTTGACGAATGGACCATGGCCGTGTCCGGCGTCGCCATGAGCAGCGCGATATTTCTGGCCGGCGGCGGCACCTGGTCGCTCGACAATCTGATCGGCAGCACGGGTTGGGCAGAGCGCAATGGCTGGAGCGCTTGGATATTTAGCGGACCGCTGGCGCCAACGACGCTCAAGGCTTGGGGCCTAGGGCTGGCGGCCGTGGCAATCGTGTTCACTGTCGGCAGCTACAATATGTTGTTCGGTGCTGTCGTGTCGCCGCTGCACTCCCGAGTCAATTTCCATCGCCATGATATCGCGCTGTCCCAGGTCACCGTTGCGACGGACGGCGGGGTGACGTTCAACGCCTATGTGGATCCGGGCCCGATACCGGCGCGGCCTATGTCATTACCGCCAAGCTGGTCGACAAGTCTGGCGGAACGATCGCCGAATGGGATGGGACCGCACTCGCTGCTCTACCGGCGACAGCGATCCGCAATCGCTACGCTTATACCTGGGCATCAAAGTTCAAGACGGAGAAAATCGGCTTCAGCGGACAGACTGGCGCGCACGCAATGATCACCCTGCCGCCGCCCTACTCGCCCAGTGCGAATAACGCCACCCCCCCACGAACTCGTGCTTGAGGCAATCAATGGGGCGAGCTGGCACGCGCCGGTGAAATAGTCAGCTAAAAAAGCGCCCCAAGAAACGAGAGCGCCTTCGTGTAGATGCCCGGCGCTTCGCTCTCACGTAGACCGCCGATGCAAAGGCGGTCCCCTGGCCAGTCGGCAAGAAAGCTTTTGGCCTGCTTAAGTGCATCCGGTGCGTCGACGTCGATGACGATGAACGGCTTGTTGCACGCCTCGGCGCCACTGACCGCCAGCGCCGTACCTTTCGAAGCCGTAAGATCAGCACTGTCGACGAGAACCATCAGCGCCTCGCTGTCCCGCACATTCCACGCCGTGCGCTGGCCCGGCGACGCCTCGGGCGTTTCTCGTAAGTTAGGATAGAGCGCCAAGACACCGGGCGGTTCGGGCATGTCCTCGGCCCAGCCGCCGTGCGGACACCACCCCGCATATGGGATGCCCGCCTCAATGGCGGCATCGAGCGCCGCCCGGTCGACACCGCTCTGCCCGCCCGAGACGATCTTCACGTGATGTCAGCCCCCAATGAGTTCCTGATCCAATGCGATCGTGCGTTGCATCGCCGGGCGTTGTGCCAGACGTTCGACATAGGCGACAAATTCTGGACGCTCGGGCATCATCTTGGTCATCATCCCCCAACGGAGCGTTGAGCCCAGCACCACGTCAGCAGCAGTGAAGTGCTCACCCAAGAGATAGGGGCCAGGTGCGAGCGCCTTGGCTGTCACCTCCATCACAAGATCGAAATCGCCATAACCCAACCTGCCGCGATGAGGCACCTCCTTACGGGGCGATGCGCGGTCGGTGATGGCCGGTTCGATGCAGCCCGGTGCAAAGAACAACCATTTGAGATAAGGACCACGTTGTGGATCGCCAACGGGAACATTAAGCCCCGCATCTGGAAACTCATCGGCGAGATAGGTGCAGATGGCGGCAGCCTCGGTGACGATCGCATCGCCGTGTTTGAGCGCCGGGACCTTGCCCATGGGGTTGATCTTTAGATAATCAGCCTTGCGCTGCTCACCCTTGAGCAAGGTCATTAGGTGAAGATCATAGGGCTCGCCGAGTTCCTCGAGCATCCAACGCACGATGGAGGAGCGCGATGGGGCGGCATGGTAGAGTGTAAGCTTCGCCATCTCTGGTTCTCCTTGCTTGCCGCAGGATATCGCTAACAGATTTGACAGTGAAGCCGCATGAACGCCGCCAAAACGAAGTCAGCCACAGCTAAGAAGTCACCGCCTCCAGCCAAGGAGAAGGAAGAGACAGAGGAGGAAACCCCGCCCCTCCGCGAGCGCCTGCGCCTGCTCTATCATGGCCGGAGCATCGCCGCGCATCGCTTCCGCTTCGCGCTTGTCGCTTTCGACATCCTCACGATTGTATTCATCATCGTCACGTCCTTCATCCCGCGCGAGCCCTGGATCGAATGGCTCGATCTCGTCTTTGGCCTCGTGATTCTCACCGAATTTTGCGCCCGCATCTATGCGAGCCCCCACCGGCTTCGCGAGTTTACCCATCTGACGACCTGGGCCGACATGGTGGCGATCTTCTCCTTCCTCGCGCCAATCGTGGGCGAAGGGCTCGGCTTCTTGCGCATCCTGCGTACGCTCCGCCTGTTGCACACCTACCAACTGGTGGCCCGGCTCCGCACCGACAGCTCGTTTTTCCGCCGCAACGAAGAGGCCATCACCGCCATCATCAATCTTGTGGTGTTTGTCTTCATCATGACGGGCATCGTCTACGAGACGCAGCACTGGCGGAACCCTGCCATCGCCAATTATGTCGATGCGCTCTATTTCACCGTCACGGCGCTGACCACCACAGGTTTCGGCGATGTCACCTTGCAGGGCTCGCTCGGCCGGCTTGTCGCCGTGGTCATTATGATTTTCGGCGTGACGCTGTTCTTGCGTTTGCTCCAAACCCTTCTGCGGCCACAGAAGGTGCGCTTCTCCTGTTCGGGCTGCGGGCTTCAGCGTCACGAGTCCGATGCTGTCTTCTGCAAAGCCTGCGGTGATCGCCTCAACATTCCTGACGAAGGCCGCTACTAGCGGGAAGCCCGCCCAAGAGGACATCTAATGGCTGCCAGGACGTCAAAGGGCTGGTCTCAAGGTGTGACGGAGCATTCGCGCGCGCTGACCCTTAAAAAGGGTGTGTTCGCGCTTGACGAGCCGAAGGAGATCGCCGCGTCCTTGAAGCGCTCGGCCGAGGCCAGCAAACGGCGCAAATCTGACCCATTCCGCTCGGCCATGTCGATGCTGGTGTTCTACATAAACCGCGCGGGCAAGAGCCGCCGGACGACCAGCGGGCACGGCTGGAGCAAGCGAAAGACGAACTGCGCAAAGCTTTTGGCAAGCCAACGGCAAAACGACTGCCGTTTCGCGCCTGCTAGACCTTCTCGGCCAGCGCGAGCCCGTTCGCCTCGCCCGCCCTGTGCTCGGCGTGCTGCGAGAACGTCTCGAGCACCGCGTTGAAAGTTGCCTCTTCGGCGGCCGCGCTCCCACGCTCAGTCTGTAGCTCTCCGAACACGTCGCGATAATCCGCATAGCCTTGCAGCTCTTCGCGGCGCTGCCACCAGAAGTCGCCAATCAAAAAGAACCTGATCCAGGAGAACAGGCAGTCGGTCCAGTCTTCAAGATAAGAGCGCAATTGGATACAGGGGCGCTGAAGATGGACATCGCCGTCACCTTCGCTCCCGACCTCGCCAATCTCCACGAGTCTCCCGTCGAGGAAATGATATTCCGGGCATTCCAGGAACACGAAGCTCATGCGACCGGCGCCGGGATGCTCGCCTTCCGGGTCGAACAGCTTGAAGTCGATACCGCGCAGGCGAACCTGGTCGAGGACGATGAGATGGGTCCCCTCACCGTCGGGCTCGATCACGCTCAGCCCGGATTCCCGCGCCCTGGTGATGAGCGTCTCGGGATGTGCGCTGATCCTGCTCGAAATTGTGATCCGGCCGGAGAGCTCTTGGTCGATGGTCTCGATATTGGCGCGCGGAAGCGTGGCCTGCTGATCACCAACGACGCCTAGAGCCAGGCTGCTCTCCTCCTGGCGGAGATGACTGTCACTCAAAGTGGCGAGGAGGTGCAAATGGCTAAGCAACCGGTAGCGGATCTTTGGATCGCGGCAGTTGCCGTTCCATACAACATCAACGGAGGGCATGGCTTTAGAAGGTCTTCCCGAATGGCGCGCCCGCGTGGGGCCGAAAACAAGGGGCACCATGCCGATACCCTAGGGACCACGCAAGCAGCTCCCAAAAACAAGGTTGCCAGAGCTTCACCCAAAAAAATTAACGGCGCAGCCTATGGATAAGGCCGCGCCGTTAACTGTTCACCTCAGCCCTGAGCAGTGGTGCTCAGGACCAATAATCGTTGTGTTTTATGACTTCGTCAACATCCCGGCGACCTTCTCGGACACCCAGCCAAAGATGGCGCCGACGATCATGGACAGGATGATGACCACCACCGGATTGGACATGGATGCAGCGGTCAAATTGCCTGCGCCGTTGCCCATTAGGGTCAGTGCGACCACAGAGGCAAAGCCATAAACCTGCGCCGGGATCGCGGCGAAGATTTCCACATTGGCCAGCAGCACCATCGCGGCGACGCCGATGCCGACGCAGATGCCAGCCCAAAGAGGCAGGCCAATCTTGTCGCCAAGTCCAGTCTGGGTGGCGACCCACAGCGTAATGCCGGCAATGATGGCGCCGGCAATGTTGCCGAGAATGGCCGATTGCAGACCGGATTCACTGCCACCGCAATGGAAGAAGCAACCCCAGGCGATGAAGGCCGCCCAAATTGCTAGCGTTCCACCAAGCGGCCCAAGGAAAAGCCACGTGGCAATGCCACCCAGTACACCAACGCTAATTGCAAGAGCAGAATTCGCGGACATCTAACCCCCCTTTTCGAAGAAAAGAGAGCGGGCGGATGCCGCCGTTTTACCGGCAATCCACCGGCTCACCGAAATGGAAGCCTACGCTATTGTTGCCTTAGTCGACTCGACTTCCTGTTACAAAGCATAGCCTAAAGCGGTGCCCGATTGAACAAGGTTTAGTCTTTTGCCCAAGATTTAGCCTGACTATGTCAGTTACCTCTCAGCGGCATCGCCTTGTTCCACTTGAAACAATAGGCCACGCAGCCCTAGGTAGCGGCCATGGGAAATAAGGCAGTGACTGACAAGATTCATGTGATCGGTGGCGGACTCGCCGGAAGCGAATCAGCTTGGCAGATCGCCCAAGCCGGCGTGCCGGTGATTCTGCACGAGATGCGGCCCTCCGTTAAGACCGAAGCGCATCAGACAGAGTCCCTGGCGGAGCTTGTCTGTTCGAACTCTTTCCGCTCCGACGAGTGGGAGACAAATGCTGTCGGCCTGTTGCACGAAGAGATGCGCCACGCGGGCTCCGTGATCATGACGGCGGCCGATAAGCACAAACTGCCCGCCGGTGGCGCGCTTGCGGTGGACCGGGAAGGCTTCGCCGCGGAAGTGACGGCGATGCTCGAGGCGCATGAGCTGATCGAGATCGACCGTGGCGAGATCGCCGGTGTTCCGCCAGCAGAGTGGGAAAGCGTCATCGTCGCCACTGGCCCCCTCACCTCGCCCGCACTGGCCGAGGCCATCCGAAAGCTCAGCGGTGAAGAGGAACTCGCCTTTTACGACGCCATTGCGCCCATCGTGCATATTGAGTCGATCGACATGGATTTTTGCTGGCGCCAATCCCGCTATGACAAGGTGGGGCCCAGCGGCACTGGCGCCGACTACATCAACTATCCCCTCGACAAGGACCAGTATGACGCCTTCATCGACGGGCTGCTGGCGGGCGAAAAGACCGTGTTTAAGGATTTCGAGAAGACGCCCTATTTCGAAGGCTGTCTTCCCATCGAGGTGATGGCGGAACGCGGCCGCGACACGCTGCGCTATGGTCCGATGAAACCGGTGGGGCTGACCAACCCGCACAAGCCAGACCAAAAGCCCCATGCCGTGGTGCAGCTCCGGCAAGACAATGCGCTCGGCACGCTGTGGAACATGGTGGGCTTCCAGACCAAGCTGAAGCACGGCGAGCAGGCGCGCGTGTTCCGTGGCATCCCCGGTCTTGAAGGGGCAGAATTCGCGAGGCTTGGCGGGCTTCACCGCAACACCTTCTTGAACAGCCCGAAGCTCCTGGATGAGAGCCTGCGTCTCAAAGCCGACCCAAGACTGCGCTTCGCCGGACAGATCACCGGCGTCGAAGGCTATGTGGAATCCGCGGCGATTGGGCTGTTGGCCGGAGGTTTCGCGGCCGCCGAAAAGCTCGGCGTAACCATCTCAGCCCCGCCGCCAACCACGGCGCATGGAGCTCTGCTGGCTCACATCACCGGTGGGCATCTCAGCGCCGATGGCGAAGGCGCCGCGCGCAGCTTCCAACCCATGAATGTCAATTTCGGGCTGTTCCCGCCCGTCACCGTGCCGCCTCGGCCACGTGACGCAGAACCACGCCGTATGAGCCGGCGCGCTTCGAAGTCACTCGATCGCAAGCGCGCCCAAACCACTCGTGCTCTGGCCGCTTTCAATCTATGGTTGTCAGGAGAAGAGAAGACTGCCGCGGAATAGTGGCTCGGCTATTTGAACATCGCCAGACGCCACAGCCGCATCAAGGGATTGATGGTTGCGATCTCCCGAAACGGATCGCGAATTTTTTCCAACGCCGCCAGATAAGGCGCGACAAGGCTGAGCGGCAGCAACGCCGTGCGGCCCGCCGCGTCGATGTCGCCGAGATGATCTTGCGCATCACGCAAGGCGTCACCCGCCTCCTCCCGCATCTCGGCAAGCAGTGCGTCAAGTCCGGGGCTCATTTCACCAGCGAGGATCGCTTCAGGCGATGTGCCGTGACGCACCAATGCGTCCGCCGGAAGATCGACCCGGCCCTGTGAAGCATGGAGCGGCAAAGATCGCATGAGGCCCGTGAGGCCATAAGCGGTTGCCGCGGCCTTTGCGGCTTCATCGCGTTTCTCGCCCTTAGCGCCGAGGATCTCCGCCGCCAAAGCGAAGATACTGCCTGCTGTCTTGGTAAGATAGGCATTGAGGGTGGCAGTATAGGGCATGATGGCGTCGCCCACATCGAATGCCCGGGCATCGATCAGCGCGGTGACGTGTTCCCGCGACAATGAGCGGCGTGCGACCACGTCGCCGAATGCATCGGCGACAGGATGGCCACCGCTCTCCCCCGCCGCCGCACGCTCAATCGCGTCACGCCACCATTGCAGGCGGATGTCACCGAGTCCCGGCTCACTCACCTGATCAGCGATACGGGCCAGTTCAACATTGAAGGCATAGAGAGCAAAGAGGTCGTCGCGCACATCACGTGGCGCAAAGAGCGCGGCAAGCGTGCGATCGGGATCGCCGGCGCGGGCGATGCGTCTGACTGCAACGCGCCGCTCGGCATCATCCACGGCGACGCCTCTTGAGGTTTAAGCGCGTGCGGCCGCTCCGCCGCGTTCCTTGGCGGCTTTCGAGGCCTCACCACTCGGGCTGAACGCGTCGCGCCGCACACCGAGAATGAGCTGCATGGGCGACGCCACGAAGACCGACGAATAGGCGCCGATGACGATACCGAAGCACATGGCCACCGCGAAGCCATAGATCGCCTCGCCACCGAAGAACAGGAACGGCAGCATGGCGAGGAACGTCGTCACGTGGGTGAGCACCGCCCGCGAAAGCATCTCGTTGATCGAGCGATCGAGCAGATTCACCAATGGCATGCGCCTATATTTGCGCAGATTCTCCCTGATGCGGTCGAAGATCACGACCTTATCGTTCAGCGAGTAACCGATAATGGTGAGGATGGCGGCGATGCTCGAGACGTTGAACTCAAGCTGGAGCACAACATAAAGCCCAATTGTGGCGGTGATGTCATGGACCAGCGAGGCAACGGCCGCTACGGCGAACTGCCATTCGAAGCGAAACCACACATAGATCATGATGCCGAGCATGGCCACGACCACGGCGACCGTGTCGCCGGCGACCAGCTCGGACGAAATGGTCGGTCCCACGATCTCGGTCCGGCGATATTCTACCGTATCACCGAGCGCCTCTTTCACCTTGGCGACGGAAGCCTGCTGTTCTTCTTCTTTCGGCGGCAAGGCAATACGGATAAGCACAGCGTCTGGCGCGCCAAATTCCTGGATCTGCACTTCGCCAACATTGAGCGCGCTAATCGTGCTGCGAATTTCGGCGAGATTGGCCGGGCTCTGATTGGCCTCAAGAATGAGCGGCGCGACCGTAAGCAGTGCCGAGACGAACCACGTGATGGCGCGTTGGCCGACAAAATCGATCTTGGTGTCGGCGGGGATAAGAGTGATGCCACGAAACATTCTG